>NZ_CP013023.1:336250-672500 GCF_001421015.2 Paenibacillus bovis | reverse complement strand
TATCAAAGAGCAGCTTATTAAAATTATAGCTGCTCATGATTATGAAGACGATAGCCTAGTCGTGTACTGCATTAATACATTATCGTTATTAACTGTCAGCGACAAAGAAATCGACTTTGCAGTGAATATTATTCGGAGTAACAGCTACATTCTATTTAAAGCAGCAGCTTTGGAACTGCTTCGTCAGCACAAGTATCATCCTAAAGCGATTGAAGCGCTCAAAGATCTGGACAAAGGTACACATTAGTTGCGATGCGTCTGCCTTTGTTTTTCATAACCGCAGTATCGCGCTTTGGTGCCATGCTCTCATTGATGCTTATACGTATTAAATAACACAGTTTTTATGCTTCACCTTATATTGATATTCTCACACTACATGCATTGCTTAAGCGCAGATTACATTCATCCCGGAATTACAGCCTGTATATGCAATTTGCGATTCTCCATTAGATTATAAATGGTTTCTCCTACTGCTATTAGAGGTCGGGTTGGATGATCACGATCAGAGAAAATGATACGTCCGACCATTCCATTACTCAGACGCACGCGCGTACCATTATGGAACTGAGTAACTTTATGAACAAATGTAGTGACTATCATTGGATCCAGTTTGCCAAATGCCTCGGAATCCAGCTGCTCTAGTACGAGATAGGGAGACTGTGCCTGCCTGTAGTATTTGGACAGTGTCATGGCATGGAAAATGTCTGCTACTGCTACGATACGGGCATATACATGAATTTTGCTGTTATGAAGGCGCAATGGATAGCCAGTGCCATCTACCTTCTCGTGATGCTGTAATGCAGCAATCCGTACTCCGTCTGTGATTCCTTTTACATTTTTGAGCAGTTCATATCCATATAAAGTATGACGCTGGATCTCTTCGTGCTCCTGTGCAGTAAGCTGAGATGGTTTGTGCAGGATATCCGGATCTACTTTGCTGTTGCCGATGTCATGGAATAGACCTGCAAATGCAACCTGCATCCATTCTTTGGCCGGAAGATTCATCCACTGGGCAATTCGGTAAGAAGTAAGACTTGTTAATACAGCATTATGATATACATATTCTTCTTTTTTCATATAGGCAGGAGTAAATGTAAGAACATTGTATTCCCGGGAATAAGATAATAATTCTTCCATCTGATTACGCAGTTTGTAGATTGGTAGTTCTTCTGCCAGGATCGATTGAAATGCCTGCTTGGTCGCCTGAACCATTTCGGTATAGCATTTCTCAAACTTTATTCTAAGGGCAGAGCGGGAAGCAGCGGGGATCCCTGATTCGGCTAATGGCATTTCTGTAGTAGGGGCAGCGGTTGTTGACGCTATTCCATTTTGAATCTCGTCTATCATAAAAGCATGCAGTATTTTCAGGTCACGCGGCATTAGTACTTTGCCTTTGGGAAGCAGCAGATTACCTCTGGCTGTAAATACATCGTTATTGAGTTTCATACCAGGCTTCAGTTCATTAATAGTTAAAGTAGACATTGGCTACCCTCGCTTTTCATCATAAAATCAAAAATGGTTATATATCAAAACTGATATTTTTGCCTATTATATTTATATGTAGTTCTAAAGACTTGGTTATTTAGGCTTATTATATTCATAATATTACTTATTTACAATCTAATTTAGTAAATTATTTAGGATTTTAGACTTAAAAAGATTATTTAATACAGAAAAAATCCCTTATCTGTCTAAAAGATAAGGGATCAATATGGGGATTGGGCTGAACAACAGATTCACAAAATACATTTTATAATAGTCTGTCGGCCTTTTCCTATTTAGCTATCTGTCTGTTATAGAAATGTTATTTACTCTTCGATATCTTCGGCTGCTGAAGTATCCGGTTCAGGGAAATCATTGGTTTCTTCAATCGTCTCGACAATAGCATTTTCCATTGCCTGTTCCGCTTCTTCCAATTCTTCCTCTTCCGGCTCTTCGTTTTTGTTGGTTCGGCAAATGGTTGCGACCGAATCCTCTTCACGAATATGGATCAGACGTACACCCTGTGTATTACGTCCCATAGTAGAGATACTTTCCATATCCATACGAATCAGTGTACCGCTGGTTGTAATGATCATCAGATCCTGATTATCCTCAACAACCTTAAGTCCTGTAAGCTGACCATTTTTGTCTGTTACATTCATGGTCTTGATTCCTTTACCGCCACGTGTCTGCAGACGATATTCCGAACCTGGTGTACGTTTACCGTATCCCTTGGCTGTAACGATGAGTACTTTGAGATCGTCGTTGATCAGGTCCATGCCGACTACAGAATCACCTTCGTCCAGGGTAATCCCTTTGACACCGGTCGCGCTACGTCCCATGGAACGTACATTGTTCTCGTTAAAGCGAATCGACATACCATAGGCTGTACCCATAACGATATCCTGCTGTCCATCTGTCAGCTTCACTTCGATCAGTTCGTCATCTTCACGCATATTGATCGCGATCAGACCGCCTTTACGAATATTCGTGTAGTCATCCAGACGCGTCTTCTTCACAATACCCTGCTGGGTAGCAAAGAACAAGTATTGATCCCCTTCGAAGTTCTCTACCGGAATAACTGCGTTAACGGATTCGCCCTGTTCGATCTGGATCAGGTTAATAACCGGTGTACCACGTGCGGTACGACCCAGCTCCGGAATCTCGTAGGCTTTGATCCGGTACACTTTACCTTTGTCTGTGAAGAACAGCAGATGGTGGTGAGAGTTCGTTACGAACAGATGCTGGACAAAGTCCTGATCTTTCATATCTACGCCCATTACACCGCGTCCGCCGCGTCGCTGACTACGATACGTAGTAACTGGAGAACGTTTGATATAACCGGTATGCGTTACTGTTACGACAACCTCTTCCTGTGGAATCAGATCTTCGTCCAGAATACTTTCTTCGCCAATTGTAATCTCGGTACGGCGTTCGTCTCCAAAACGTTCTTTTAGTTCATTCAGTTCTTCACTGATGATTTCCAGAACACGGGATTCGTTAGCCAGAATATCGCGATATTCTCCGATCATACGCAACAGCTCGTTATATTCGTTCTCGATCTTGTCGCGTTCCAGGCCGGTCAGACGTTGCAAACGCATATCCAGAATCGCCTGGGCCTGTTCCGGACTCAGTGCAAAGCGTGCGATCAACCCTTCACGAGCAGCTTCAGTAGTCTGGGATGCACGGATCAGCGCAATCACATCATCCAGATTATCCAGAGCTATGCGCAATCCTTCCAGAATATGAGCGCGGGCTTCCGCTTTTTTGAGCTCAAACTGGGTACGACGACGAATAACTTCGATCTGGTGCTGGATGTAATGATAAATAACTTCGCGCAGACCGAGCAATTTCGGTTCGTTATTTACAATCGCCAGCATATTCACACCAAATGTGGATTGCATGGCTGTATGCTTGTACAGGTTGTTCAGTACAACACTCGGATTCACGTCACGGCGCAGCTCGATAACGACACGCATACCGTTACGATCGGACTCATCACGCAGATCGGTGATGCCTTCGATGCGTTTCTCACGCACGAGTTCAGCGATTTTCTCTACCAAACGAGCTTTATTCACCTGATAAGGAAGCTCGTTCACTACAATACGAGCCTTGTTGTTGTTTTCTTCGATAGTAGCTTTGGCGCGCATAGTAACGGCGCCGCGTCCTGTCTCATACGCCTGGCGAATACCGGAACGTCCCAGAATATAACCGGCCGTCGGGAAATCAGGGCCATGGATATAATCCATCAGTTCCATGGAAGTAATATCCGGATTCTGAATCATCGCCTGAACACCATCAATGACCTCACCCAGATTATGAGGAGGAATATTGGTAGCCATACCTACCGCGATACCCGATACGCCGTTGACCAGCAGATTCGGATAACGAGCAGGCAGAACAATCGGTTCTTTTTCTTCGCCATCATAGTTGGGCGCAAAGTCGACTGTTTCTTTGTTGATATCACGCAGCATTTCCAAAGCCATTTTGGACATACGGGCTTCGGTATAACGCATAGCTGCGGCCATATCGCCATCGATCGAACCAAAGTTACCGTGGCCGTCTACCAGCATATAACGCATCGAGAAATCCTGCGCCATACGTACCATGGTCTCATATACGGCAGAATCACCGTGCGGGTGATACTTACCGATAACTTCACCGACGATTCTCGCCGATTTTTTGTACGGTTTGTCCGGTGCCATGCCCAGTTCCGACATTGCATATAAAATACGCCGGTGTACAGGCTTCAATCCGTCACGCACGTCAGGCAAAGCCCGGCTGACGATGATGCTCATCGCATAGTCCATAAAGGACTCACGCATCTCTGTACCAATATCCCGGTCTTTAATTTGCGAAATATTCTCTTCCGCCATGCTAAGCCTAGCCTCCCTTATTGCAGCCTTCGTTTGCACAAATGGATGCTCATGGACTGAATACAGAATGTTTATTTCCGTATTCAATCTTTGTATAAAAATAAGTTTCTTGTCACCAGATTGGGGTTAAAAATCGTTACATGGTGCGGTGTTACATACACTATGGATGCCTACGGCTACATCACTTTATTATACCATTTTTCTGCAATTCTGTCCTGTATTTTGACGTTATTTCGCATGTATTTGCTGTAAAAAATGATAAATCGGATGCTTCCTTTCCTGAAACAACAAAAGCTAATGAAAAGAGCATCCGCAGCTTCGCGGATGCTCTCTGTAATTTGCATAATTACACTACTGTATACTGATTATTCGTTTGATAAAGGACCTATTAGAAATCGAGGTTTTTAACGTATTTGGCGTTTTCCTGAATGAAATCGCGTCTTGGTTCTACGTTATCTCCCATCAGCGTATCAAAGATGGCATCTGCCAAAATCGCATCCTGGATGCTAACCTGCAGCATGATACGGCTCTCTGGATCCATGGTTGTCTCCCAGAGCTGGGTCGCATTCATCTCTCCAAGACCTTTGTAGCGCTGTACGTTAAACTTAGCGTTTTCGCCAAATCCGGCAATAATCTCATCGCGTTCCTTTTCGGAATTCGCATACACCGCTGTTTTGTTGCGTTCTACTTTGAACAGTGGCGGTTGAGCGATATAGACGTAGCCTGCTTCGATAATCTGACGCATGTAGCGATAGAAGAAGGTAAGCAGCAGTGTACGAATATGGGCACCATCGACATCGGCATCGGTCATAATGATGACTTTGTGATAACGGGCTTTGGACAAATCGAATTCATCGCCAATACCTGTACCCAGCGCTGTAATGATGGCACGAATCTCGGCATTACCTAGAATACGATCCAGACGTGCTTTTTCTACGTTAAGGATCTTACCGCGCAGCGGCAAAATCGCCTGGAAATGACGATCGCGTCCTTGCTTGGCCGAACCGCCTGCAGAGTCACCCTCAACGATGTACAGTTCACTGATCGAAGCATCCTTGGACGAGCAGTCTGCCAGTTTACCCGGCAGCGCACTGACTTCCAGCACACTTTTACGACGTGTCAGTTCGCGTGCTTTGCGGGCTGCTTCACGGGCACGAGATGCCTGCAATGCTTTGTCCAGTACCCGGCGGGCTACAGAAGGATTCTCATTCAGGAATTCTTGCAGCTTTTCGGAGAACAGGGATTCCACGATACCGCGAACTTCACTATTGCCCAGCTTGGTTTTGGTCTGACCTTCGAATTGGGGCTCCGGAATTTTGACGGAAATGATTGCTGTCAGACCTTCACGTACGTCTTCACCAGTCAGATTGCTGTTGTTGTCTTTGAGCAGTCCGTTGCGGCGAGCATAGTCGTTGATGATCCGCGTCAATGCGCTTTTGAAGCCGGATTCGTGTGTACCGCCCTCATGCGTATTGATGTTATTAGCAAAAGAATAAATATTCTCGGTATAGCCTTCGTTGTACTGCAGGGCAATTTCTACCTGAATCTGATCACGCGTACCTTCGACGTAAATCGGCTGTTCACTGATTACTTCGCGGTTCTGGTTCAGATACTGCACGTACTCGATAATACCGCCATCGTATTTGAAATGATTGGAGACACCTGTACGCTCGTCTGTCAGCGTCATGGCAATTCCTTTGTTCAGGAAAGCCAGCTCACGGATTCTGCCAAGCAGCGTGTCATAGTCATAAACGGTCGTTTCGGTGAAAATCTCTGCATCCGGCCGGAAAGTAACAGTAGTTCCTGTACCTTCTTCCTCAGTCATATCACGCAGAACCTTGATATCGTACATTGGAGCACCGCGTGTATATTCCTGCTGGTGTACTTTGCCGTCTGTTTTGACAACGACGCGTACATGCTCGGACAGGGCGTTTACAACGGATACACCTACACCGTGCAGACCGCCGGATACTTTATATCCGCCGCCGCCGAATTTACCGCCGGCATGAAGAACGGTCATAACCACTTCAAGCGCGGAGCGCTGTGTTTTGGCTTCTACACCTACCGGAATACCGCGTCCGTTATCTACAACGGTTACGCTGTTATCTTCATGGATAGTTACTTCGATATGATCACAGTATCCTGCCAATGCTTCGTCAATACTGTTATCTACAATTTCCCAGACCAGATGATGAAGTCCCTTGGAGCTGGTCGATCCGATATACATACCCGGACGCTTACGCACCGCTTCCAAACCTTCAAGCACCTGTATCTGACTGGCATCATAAGCCGGTTGATTCATCGACATGCTGTTTTCACCTACTTCTATATTTTAAGACAGCCGGAGTCGCCAGCTGTATCTATGCGTTCGCAAAAAAGGTATTGGTACGTTTCTTGAGTGTAGCCGAGGAAATGGGGGAGTAATATACTTTGTTCTTGGTTACGACAATGGATTTGGGCTCTTCTTCGCCAATTGATTCGACTTTTTTGTCTTCATGGGCAAAGCTGACGAACTGTTTGGAGATTTTGGAAGACTTTTCGATCGATATATCAAAAATGGCAATCAGCTCGGAAAAGCGAATAATCTTCTCGCCGCCCAGGTGAATATACATGGAATAATCCTCCCTTTATTTCTCCACATGCCCCTGATGGACATGAAAAATCTGCGCTTCTTTCAGCCGGCCGGCGTTAATACTTTCTATTCCGGTCGCTGTTATGAAAGTCTGCACTTTATTCTGGAACGTCTCGATCAGCTGGGTCTGACGGTACGGATCCAGTTCGGACAAGACATCATCCAGCAAAAGAATCGGATATTCTCCGATCTCTTCGTGTATTAATTCGATTTCAGCCAGTTTCAGCGATAAAGCGGTGGTACGCTGCTGGCCCTGTGATCCAAAAACGGCGGCTTCATTCCCGTTAATGTGAAAGGTGAGATCATCGCGGTGAGGACCTGCCAAAGTCGCGCCACGCCGATATTCCTGTTCTTTCACTTGTGATAATTTTATCATAAATTGCTCAAATAAGACAGCTTCATCTTCTTCTTCCACCCCGCCAAACGACGGAACATACGACAAAACAAGCTTTTCCTTGCCACCAGTTATCCCCATGTGGATATTTTCTGCCCAGCCCTGCAGCTTGTGGATAAACTGCTTGCGCTTGCGGACGATTTTGACACCATGCTCTACCAGCTGTTCATTCCAGATATCCAGCATAGTGGCATCCTTGCTGCCGGCACTCCATGACTGCTTGAGATAATTGTTACGCTGAACGAGCACTTTTTGATACTGCTGCAGGTGGTACAGGTAGCTCGGCTGCACCTGCCCAATTTCCATATCGAGAAAACGACGGCGCACCCCCGGTGAGCCTTTGACGATCTCCAGATCTTCGGGTGCGAACATAACCGCATTGATCGTGCCGATAAAATCGCTCAGTTTGCGCTGCTCCAGGCCATTAATTTTGGCTTTTTTGCCTCTGGACGAGAAGTTGAGCTCCAGTTTGACGTTGCCGTATTTTTTCTCGGCTTCGCAAGCGATCCTGGCATTGTCGGCGCCGAAGGAAATCAGTTCTTTGTCTTTGTTGGTACGGTGGGATTTGGATAGAGCCAGCACAAAAAGAGCTTCGATCAGATTGGTCTTGCCCTGTGCATTTTGCCCGATGAAAAGATTGACGGGGGAAAAGGAATCCAGCTGGATATGCTCGTAATTGCGGTAATTCTGCAGACTGATCTGATTAATAAACATGGATGAGATCCTCCGGATTATTGTTCACTCTGAACTTTGAAAGACCCCTCACCCTGTACCTCTACTTCATCGCCGGCATACAATTTGCGTCCGCGGCGTTCTTCGGTTTCTCCGTTTACTTTGACCATTTGCTCCTGTAAAAGGGCTTTGGCACTTCCTCCTGTGGATACGCAGTCTGCCAGCTTCAAAAATTGATCGAGCTTGATATATTCGGTGGAAATCGAAATGTTTTTCATGAATAAATAACCGTCCTTTCAATGACAGATGGGGATAAGGCGCAGATATACGCCAGATAGGGAATGAATAGAATAGCCAGGTCTCTGCATCTTGTATTAGTGATTGTCGCACTATTACAGACAGGATGCAAAGTACCCGGCTATTTTGCTGAAGACATAATCGGTCTGCCGGAGTATGACCTGTTGTCATCTTCCGACAGACAGCCTGATAGGATAGATCCGGAAACAAGTTACAGTATCCGGAGATTAGTTGGTTGTACGATAAGGCAGAATGATGTACAGGCTGCGGCTTTCATCCAGCGGCTTGATAATGATTGGACTCATGATACCTGTAAACTGGATCGACAGCTGCTCGCTCTCGATAACTTTGAGTACATCCAGCATGTACTTGGAGTTGAACGAAATCCGCAGCGGTTCGCCTTCGAATTTGGCGATATCCAGCTGCTCGGTTACGCGACCAAGCTCGGAAGAACTGGAGGAAATTTCTACAGCACCGTTTTCCAGCGTCTGCATGCGGACGATGTTGGTTTTCTCTTCGCGGGACAGCAGATAGGCCCGGTCGATCGAGTCCGCCAGCTTTTTGGTATCGATAACGAGCTCGGTTTTGAAGCTGGTTGGAATAATTTTGGATGTATCTGGATAAGTCCCATCCAGAATACGTGAGTAGAACAGTACACGGTCAATTTTAAATAATACCTGATTATCGGCTACAACGATATCCAGCAGCTGATTTTGGTCGGGAATAATTTTGCTCAGTTCATTGAGCGTTTTGCCTGCGATAACTACGTTGCTAAAACGAACGCCGGTATCTTCGCCGGTATTCACTGTGCGGCTGGCCAGACGGTGACGGTCGGTAGCAACGAATTTCAGTTCGCCTTCGGCCAGATTCCACAGTACGCCGGTCAGGATCGGAGTTGTCTCCTGGGTAGAAATCGAAAAGGCGGTTTGTTTGATCATATTTTTGAGCAGATCACCGGGAACGGAGATTTGCTGATTTTCTTCGATGCTAGGCAGAACAGGGAATTCTTCCGGATCCAGTCCAACGAGCTGGATATCGGTAGCGCCTGCACGGATAAAAGTCTGGAAACCATCTTTGACTTCCATCTCGATTTCCTGGGAAGGCAGTTTTTTGATAATTTCTACAAAAAATTTGGCAGGTAGAACAACGCTGCCGGGGCGATCGATACGAACGACTGTTTTATCATTATCTTCTGCGGGTATGAAAGATTGAATTGAAATATCGGTGTCACTTGCTGTCAGTGTTACACCTGCATAATTCACATCGAATTTGATACCGCCAAGGATTGGAATCGTTGTACGGCTGGAAATCGCTTTGGATACTTGTTGTATGGAATCGTTGAGATAAGTTTTGGATATTTGGATCTTCATTTTTTCACTCCTAATCAGCATCGTTCATGCTTGGATATGCTTCATGCCATTTAAGAGTCCAGACGGACGCAAAATGTAAGAAGTATATATCTTTTAATTAATAGTAATAGTAGTAGGGGCACTGAATATGTGGATAACCCCTTCAAAGCCGCATAAAAGTAAGCCTATCCACATGTGTATAAAGTGTGTATAGGCTTGTTAGTTGTTCAGGATGGATTTTTGATCTTATCCATCAGACTGTTAACGACTTTAAACAATTCCTGGTCCACCTTGAGTGACTGGGAAATTTTCTCGTGGGCGTGAATAACGGTCGTATGATCGCGTCCGCCAAACGCTTCGCCGATTTTCGGCAGCGAATAGTCGGTCAGCTCGCGGGACAGGTACATCGCAATCTGCCTTGGGAACGCTACTGCCTTGGTACGTTTTCTTGCTTTGAAATCTTCCAGTTTGAGGTTGTAATACTCGCCAACCCGCTGCTGGATATCCTGAATCGTAATAATTTTGGGACGGCTGGAAGGAATAATATCCTTCAGGGCTTCGGCTGCCAGATGGGAAGTTACATCCTGATTAGTCAGCGAGGAATAAGCAACTACCCGGATCAATGCACCTTCCAGTTCACGGATGTTGGTATCGATCTGATTGGCAATATACATCATCGCTTCGTTCGGAATATCCAGATTCTCCGCTTTGGCCTTTTTCCGCAAAATCGCAATCCGCGTCTCCAGATCCGGAGGCTGAATATCTGTAATTAATCCCCACTCAAACCTTGAACGAAGCCGTTCTTCCAGGGTTGGAATCTCTTTTGGAGGACGGTCACTCGAAATAATGATCTGCTTGCTTTCCTCATGCAGAGCATTGAATGTATGGAAAAACTCCTCTTGTGTCGACTCTTTTCCCGCCAGAAATTGAATATCATCAATCAGCAAAATATCGATATTCCGGTACTTGTTGCGGAAGCTTTCCCCGCGGTTATCCCGGATCGAATTGATAAATTCGTTGGTAAACTTCTCCGAAGAAATGTAGACAACCTTGCTGTTCGGATTGTGCTGCAAAATGTAATGTCCGATCGCATGCATGAGATGCGTTTTGCCAAGTCCTACACCACCGTACAAAAACAGCGGATTATAAGCTTTGGCCGGCGCTTCCGCGACAGCAAGTGAAGCAGCGTGGGCAAAACGGTTGCCCGCACCAATAACAAAGGTATCAAACGTATATTTGGGATTGAGCATGTTGGCGAGAGGCTCTTCCGACTGCACAACTGCCGGCTGCACCGGTGCCTGCGGGGGATAAGTGTCTCCTCGGGAACGGCTTCTTCAATGACGAATTTGACGTCTACCTGTCTTCCCAAAAATTCAAAAACGGTGGAACTGACCAGTTTGGTATACCGGCTTTCCAGCCATTCTACAGCGAAGGTGGTCGGTGCTGAAATCACGATCAGATTTTCCGTAAATGTCAGCGCTTTGGTTGCCTTGAACCAAGTGTCAAAGCTGGGCTTGCTTAGCTTTGTCTGAATAATAGATAGAATTTGCTGCCATAATTCGGAGGTATGGCTGTCCACAGACTGTCACTCCTTTTAAACTTCCAATGTGTGGCTGAAGCCATGTGCAGATATCGGAAATGTAGATAATAGATATGGTAAATAGCGTAATTTATCCCCAGAATACCGGAACGGTGAATAAAATAAAAAATGGATAAGAAGAAATTGTTCACAACTTTATCCACAGGCTGTTGATAGTTTTTAAGTTTTAATTATCTATTCACAACGAAAACAATATCATAATAGCAAAAAGAACCCTTTATTTCAACGAAAACTGATAATTTATCCACAAATTCAATCTGTTGTGTATAAAAGTTATGCACACCACTAGATATTGTTTATAAATTGTTCGGAACAAGAGTGAAGGTTGTCAAGAATCAAAAATGATTATACACAGGCTTTCTGTCGATAAGTGAATAACTGTGTATAATTTCGGGATTTCTGTTGGTTGTGGATAAACAGGAAATGAACGAGCAGAGGTACGAATGGAGAGCTCACCATCTGTTCATAACAGACATCGAGAATACCGAGATTTGAAAGCTATAAAAAAACGACTGCCCCGGTATACCGGATAGCAGTCGTTTTGGTGTGCGATCTTTTGTTGACCTGGATAACAGTTAACAGCCCGAAAAGTGACAGTCTGAAAAAACAGCTCCAAATTCAGCGGCAGCATTGGTGCTTGAAACCCTAGCGTGTACTAGATTTCCAACTCCTCTGCATCGACCAATCCACAGATAAAGGCTTCAAAATGAGGAGCCAGATAGGTAATCTCATAATCATTTTCCTGATCGACGTGGACGACAGCCGGTTCGCCTGTAGGTCCGCAAAAACGGTAATCCAGCATAATGACGTCATGTCCGGCAGAAGGACAATCACCGAATACGATACCCAGATCCGGATATCCCCACTGTTCGATCATAAATCGGCTGCCCATATCTCCGGTCAGAGAATATGATTTTTGCCCGCCGATCCCGGAAATGCTCGTGATGGCTACATGATCGTTGGCCCACGAGGTAGCGCCTGCTGTTGGAAAAGCAGTACGTGCAGGAAACCCTCCATTTTGCGTATGCATCAGAGCGATATAGGAGGCCGGCAGCTTGTAACCCAGCTCCTGTTCAATCGACCGAATCATTTCCTCGTCAAATGGAGGTTCTATATGATCCTTTACAGCGTACTCGCTATCTTCCCAAAAATCACTCAGATCAAAAGAGGAAAACGGCAGCTGTTCGCCATGCTGCTGCTTCCACAATGCGGTTTCCTGCTCATAACGCTGTCGATCCTGCTCCATTGTATGTGCATAGGGCCGGATGCTCGACAAAAACTCCTGAACATACTCGTCTTCCGGCTGGAGCCGATTCGCCTGTTCAAAAGCAGTCAGCGCTTTATCATATTGAGCCAGGTGAGAATAGGCATAACCCAAACGGAAATGCCATGCATAATCATCTTGCCCTTCGGAAGCTGTGGACAACAAAAGTTCCAGTGCTTCCCGGTAGCGTTCCAGATTATTGTAGGCTCTGGCCAGCTGACCGGTAAGCTCGTAATTTCGCTCAACCGCTGGAACCTGTTCGATCTGTTTCACAATTCGTTCGTACTCTTCTTCGTTATGCCATCTGTTCAATTGTTCAATCCATTCCGAATTCATACAGATATCCCCTTTTCTTAAATTTATGGAATAGGTATAGCTTAATATGATTTTATCAGGTATATTCAAGAGAATCCCGAACGTATCAGGTTTCCTGTAGCATTAGGGATCCATAATTTATTCTAACAAATTGCAGAAAATCCATTGACGCCACCGTACTATTCATGATTAAATATAAAATGGTATTTTTATGTGAATTAGACATAGAATCAATATGGGATATAGATTACCTGCAAGGAGGTGCACAATATGAGACCGACATTCAAACCGAATGTAAGAAAACGTAGTAAAGTACACGGATTCCGTAAAAGAATGAGTACTAAAAACGGCCGTAAAGTGCTGGCGGCTCGTCGCCTTAAAGGCAGAAAAGTCATCAGTGCCTAATATGTACGTAAAGACCACTGCGGTGGTCTTTTTTTCTTAATTCCGGATTTTTGGGATCATTTTCGGTCCCGATCCGAGGTTAAAGAAGCTTTTTATAATGAGAAATGAATCTCTGTTCCGGACAATTTTGAAACAAATAAGGAACAGGTCACCAGATAAATAGTTCAGCAAGCGATGCCCAAGTAAACAGTAAGGAGAATTTACGGTGCAAAAAAAGCTGCGTTTACGGAATCGAGCCGACTTCAGCCGTGTCTACCGTCATGGCCGCTCCTTTGCCAATCATCAGTTTGTGGTGTACTGGTTTCACAAAAAAGAGATTGAGCAATTCCGCATGGGTGTGTCTGTGAGCAAAAAGGTAGGCAATGCGGTTGTCCGAAATCGGATGCGCCGTGTAGTCAAGGAAATCGTACGTCATCATGCCGAGGAGATCGTTCCGCATATTGATATGGTGCTGATCGTACGCAAGGGAGCCCTTTCCCTTCAATATAAGGAACTCGAAAAAAGTATCCTGCATGTACTGCGCAAATCTTCGTTACTTAAGCGTTCACAACGCTAGTGGTTTCAGTTTATTTGTGCTGGCAAATATGATATGATTTGCAAGGAAATGCAATGGTTAAGAGAGGGGTTATGAAGTGTCGCGATTGAAGACTCGTGGAGGACGATGGTTTCTCCTTATGGCTGCTGTAGCAATGGTAGCCCTGTTGGCTGGTTGTACGCCTTCCAATGTACAAACCCATACAACAGCAGATTTATTAAATCATGGCTGGTGGAACCGGTATGTCGTGTACTGGTTTGCATATGCACTGGACACATTTGCCAAATGGTTCAACGGTGAATACGGTCTGGCTGTCCTGGTCCTGGTATTGATTGTACGTACACTGATTTTGCCGTTAACACTCAAGCAGGTAAGAAGCTCCAAAGCGATGCAGGCGATTCAGCCTCAATTGCAAAAGCTGCGTGAACAACACAAGGATGATCCGCAAAAGCAGCAGGCGGAAACGATGAAATTGTTCCAGGAGAACCAGATTAATCCGGCTGCCGGATGTTTCCCGCTTCTGATTCAAATGCCGATTTTTATTGCCCTGTACAATGCGATTATTTATAACAGTGCTCTTCGTGAGCATACCTTCTTATGGATGCAGCTCGGTGAGCCTGACAAATGGCATATCCTCCCGATTATCGCTGCAATTACTACATTCCTGCAAACCTGGATGATGATGAAAATGAATCCGGCGTCCATGCAGGGACCGATGCAAATGATGATGTACATTTATCCGGTCATTATCGTTATTATGGCTTGGAGTTTCCCATCAGCGCTGCCGCTGTACTGGGTATACAGTAATATTTACACGATTGTTCAGAACTATTTCCTGTATCGCAACAACCAACCGATCGTTACCGATCTGGGTGTAGCGGTAGATACACGCGGTGCTGGCAATGGTGCCAACAAAAACCGCAACAAGAAAAAGTCCAAAAAGAAACGCCGCTAATGTACGGCATTGGCCGTATCAGGTTCTACTATTCCGACCACCGCAAGGAGGGCCGAACATCGAATGACTACAGTCATTGCGTCTGGAAAAACAATTGATGATGCTATCGCCGAAGGACTTGCCCGTCTTAATACGAGTAAAGAACATGTTCAAATCAGAATAGTGCAGCAGCCGTCAAAAGGATTCCTGGGCTTGATCGGTGTAAAACAGGCGCAGGTCGAACTGACGCTGATACAAGAGTCTGCTGCTCCGGTTTCTATTCCGACAGATGTTCCCCGGCCCGCGCCGGAGCTGAAGCCACATGCTGCAGCTTCGGTCCAGCCGGAAACGATGGAACCCGATTCCAGAGCGCAGGCTGCTTCCTATGAAGAAGCAGTACAGTTTGTCAAAGAGATCGGCGATAGTATCGGCATGGAACTGGAAGTGGATGTAAAGCGAACCCGCGACGGCTATATTATGAGCATATCCGGTAATGATCTGGGTCTGCTGATAGGTCGCCGCGGTCAGACACTGGATGCACTGCAGTATCTGGTCAATATCGTAGCGAACCGTTATTCCGATAAATACATTCGTATTATGCTGGATGCGGAAAATTTCCGCGACCGGCGTCGTAAAACGCTGGAAGAGCTGGCCGACAGGCTGGCTAACCGGGTAATTCGCTCCGGCAAAGAAGTTGTACTGGAGCCTATGTCTTCGCAGGAACGCAAAGTTATACATGCCCGGCTGCAAAATCATAACCGGGTCAAAACGGTCAGCAAAGGTGAAGAACCAAACCGCCGCGTTGTGATTACTCTTCGTTAAGTCTTACATGCAATGATTTTCTGTCTGCGGACAGGAGATCATTGCTTTTTATTTAGCCAAACAGCAGAACTTCGTTCTGTCATATAGATAGGGAAAAGAAAGGTGGAGCAGCAATGATCAGCGATACAATTGCAGCGATAGCGACAGCTGTAGGAGAAGCCAGTATTTCGGTAATCCGAGTCAGTGGTCCGGAAGCGGTACAGGAAGTGGACGCTATTTTTAAAGGGCGAATTCCACTGCAGCAGGCGGACAGCCATACGGTACACTATGGATTTATTATGGATTCGGCATCCGGGGAAAAGGTGGAGGAAGTGCTGGTGACGATCATGCGTGCACCGCGTTCTTTTACGATGGAAGATGTAGTGGAAATCAGTTCCCACGGCGGCGTAGTCGCTGTAAGACGGGTGATGGATATACTGCTGCAGCAAAAGATTCGGATCGCCGAACCGGGAGAATTCACCAAGCGTGCCTTTTTGAATGGACGGATTGATCTGTCGCAGGCAGAAGGTGTAATTGACCTGATTCGCTCCAAATCGGATCGTGCCTTTACCGTAGCCTTGAAGCAGGTAGAGGGCAAATTGTCCCGTCAGATCAAGCCTCTGCAGCAAACGCTAATCGAAACTCTGGCTCATATTGAAGTAAATATCGATTATCCGGAGCATGATGTGGAATCATTTACCTCTGAATTGATCAAAGAAAAGTCCGCCGAAGTAATGAAGGCGATTGATGAGCTGCTGCGCACTGCCAATGAAGGGAAAATACTGCGTGAAGGTATTACGACAGCAATTGTTGGCAGACCGAATGCCGGCAAATCATCGTTGCTAAATGCGCTGGCACAGGATAATCGTGCAATTGTAACCGATATTCCGGGTACCACGCGTGATGTGATCGAAGAATTCGTCAGTATCAACAATATTCCGCTCAAACTGCTGGATACAGCAGGTATTCGTGAGACTATGGATATTGTCGAAAAAATAGGTGTAGAGCGTTCACGCAGTGCTGTAAATGAAGCGGATCTGCTGCTGCTGGTATTGAATAGCAGTGAGCCGCTGAACGAAGATGAACTGGAACTGCTGGAGCAGATCCGGGATCGTCAGGTGATCGTCATTATGAACAAGATTGATTTGCCACGTCAGCTGGATATGGATCAGCTGCTGCAATATGTACAGGAAGACAGCATAGTGCCGATGTCCATTGTAAATGAGGAAGGAATCGATCGTCTGGAACAGGCTATTTCGTCCCTGTTCTTTGGCGGTAAGCTGGAAGCCGCAGATATGACCTATGTAAGTAATGTGCGGCATATTGGTTTGCTCAAACAAGCGAGACAATCCTTGGTGGATGCGTATGAAGCGGCTGACCAATTGATTCCGATTGATATGATCCAGATTGATGTACGTCTGGCCTGGGAACAACTGGGCGAAATTATCGGCGATTCTGCACCGGATTCCCTGATTGACCAGATCTTCTCCCAGTTCTGTCTGGGCAAATAAACAGACAACCGGGAGAGCTGGTCTGGAAGTGGCTTTTTATTTGCCGCTGCGCTTGTGCTTGGTTTTATCGACGAGTGTCCAGTGATCGCCGGCTTTATCGGTCGGCGGGAACGTTTTGCCTTCGATCGCCGTAGTTTCATTTTCAATCACTTTCTGTTCGTGAGGTCCGCGTTCCTGATATTGACCGGAATCGGACACTTTTTCACCGGGTTTGTGATTGTTGTCTGTCATCTGGAGCCCTCCTTTGAAGTAGAATAAGGATTTCATGCAAGCTTCATCAATCGTATGCTCCCAGCGGTTGTAGATACCGCTATACTATATTTACCCACTTATTTAAAATTATTTTAATTTTCATTTTCTCTCATATCGCCGTTCATTTTACGATATACTACTTGAGTATGGCTGTGAGCCTATGCTTGCAGCCTTTAATTTACCTGTCAGCTGAGAATATTCAGCTTGAGCTATAGAGGAGGAATACCCATGAGCTATATGGGTGGAGAATACGATGTAATCGTTATTGGCGCAGGCCATGCCGGTAGTGAAGCAGCCCTGGCTGCAGCACGAATGGGATGCAATACGCTGATGGTAACGATCAATCTGGATATGATTGCTTTTATGCCGTGCAATCCGTCAATCGGCGGACCGGCCAAAGGCCATGTTGTGCGTGAAATTGATGCACTGGGCGGCGAAATGGGCCGCAATATCGATAAAACTTTTATTCAAATGCGTATGTTGAATACCGGTAAAGGCCCAGCCGTTCACGCACTGCGTGCACAGGCTGACAAATTCCTGTACCAGCACAGCATGAAAGAAACGATGGAAAATGAACCGAATCTGACACTTCGTCAGGGAATGGTCGATCGTCTGATCGTTGAAGACGGCGTATGCACTGGCGTTATTACCCAGACCGGTACAACGTATAAAGGCAAATCGATCGTACTGACAACCGGTACGTATCTGCGCGGTAAAGTCATTATGGGCGAACTGGCTTACGAAAGCGGCCCGAATAACCAGCAGCCGTCACTGAAATTGTCGGATCATCTGCGTGAACTGGGCTTCGAGCTGGTTCGCTTCAAAACGGGTACGCCGCCGCGTGTACACCGCGATACGATTGATTTCTCCAAAACGGAAATCCAGCCTGGAGATGACAAGCCCAAATTTTTCTCTTATGATACGGAATCATCTACGAATGAGCAGCTGCCATGCTGGCTGACCTACACATCTGGTGAGACGCATCAGATTATCAGTGATAATCTTCATCGTGCGCCGATGTTCTCGGGTATTATCGAAGGAACGGGTCCTCGTTACTGTCCGTCGATTGAAGATAAAGTCGTACGTTTCAATGACAAGCCGAAGCATCAGATTTTCCTGGAGCCGGAAGGCAAAAACACATCCGAATACTATGTACAGGGACTGTCCACCAGTCTGCCGGAAGATGTACAGCTGCGGGTACTGCGTTCAATCCCGGGTATGGAAAATGTAAAAATGATGCGTAACGGTTATGCGATTGAGTACGATGCAATGGTCCCTACCCAGCTGTGGCCTACGCTGGAAACCAAACGTCTGCCTGGGCTATTCACTGCCGGACAGATTAACGGAACATCCGGTTATGAGGAAGCGGCAGGACAGGGTATTATGGCTGGTATTAATGCAGCACGCAAAGCACAGGGCAAAGAAGGTCTGGTGCTGGATCGCTCCCAGGGTTATATCGGTGTACTGATCGATGATCTGGTGACCAAAGGAACGAACGAACCTTATCGCCTGCTCACTTCACGTGCCGAATATCGTTTGCTGCTTCGTCATGACAATGCTGATCTGCGTCTGACCGAAATCGGTCATGAGATCGGTCTGGTTACCGAAGAACGCTACCAGAAATTCCTGGACAAAAAGTCCAAAGTAGAGCGTGAAATCGAACGTCTGCGCAAAGTGAAAGTGAAGCCGGTAGAGGTAGACGAGCTGCTGGCGAGTCTGGAATCTGCACCACTACAAAATGGTACCGATCTGCTGACCGTACTGCGTCGTACCGAGGTAGGCTATACGCATATCGAAAGCATCTCGCCATCACCGGAAGAGCTGACTGAAGATATGAAGGAGCAGGTCGAAATTCAGACCAAATACGCCGGCTATATCGAGAAACAACAGGCTCATGTAGAGCGTCTCAAAAAAATGGAAAAGAAAAAGCTGCCTGAAGATATTGTCTATGAAGACGTAAAAGGACTGGCGATTGAAGCTCAGCAAAAGCTGGCTAAAATCCGTCCGCTGTCGATCGGACAGGCTTCCCGTATTTCCGGTGTGACGCCGGCAGATATCTCGATTCTGCTCGTCTATCTGGAACACTATAATCGGGTAACGGCAGCACGGGGGTAATAATGGATCAGGTACAGCAGCAATTTACAGAAGCACTCGCAGCACACCATATCCAGGTGAATGAGCAGCAACTGCAGCAGTTCGAAGATTATTACCAAGAACTGATCACATGGAATGAAAAAATGAATCTGACCGGGATTACCGAGCGCGATCAGGTATACAACAAGCACTTTTACGATTCGGTGACACTGGCTTTCTATACCGATCTGAATAGTGTACAATCGCTGGCGGATATCGGCTCCGGAGCCGGATTTCCCGGTATTCCCCTGAAAATTCTGTTCCCGCATATCAAGCTGCGGATTATTGATTCCCTGAACAAGCGGATCAAGTTCCTGCAAAGCGTTGTTGATCGTCTCGGTCTGACAGATGTGGAACTGATTCATGGACGTGCCGAGGAAGTAGCACGCAAAGACGGATACCGGGATGCACACGATCTGGTTACAGCCCGTGCGGTAGCCAAACTGGCGGTATTGAATGAATTCTGTCTGCCTTTTGTCAAAACCGGTGGAACTTTTGCAGCCATGAAAGGCAGTGATCCTGCCGAAGAAATCAAGGAAGCGTATCGGAGTCTGGGACTACTGAGAGGCAAAGTGCAGCAGGTGCACCATTTCCAGCTGCCGGTTGAGGAATCCGATCGTCATATTATCCTGATTCAAAAAGAAGCGGCTACGCCGGTGAAATATCCACGCAAGCCAGGTACACCACTCAAAGAGCCGCTGCTATAAGCAAAATTAATGTTTCACGTGGAACAATGCAGCAAAAAACGAAAGGCGCCGGAAGGCGCCTTTTTCTTATTTGCAGCAGTGGAAACTACTTATAAGACAGTATTTACAGAACAATTGCAGCTGGAAGTTTTCGTAGAAAATTCTACGGTAATCATAGGATTATAGGGCGAAAAGTGATAAAATGAGTAGACGGAGCAGATGGAAAATACCGGAGCATAACAGGTCCGGAGAGTGCAGCGAGAGAGTCAGTATAAAGCACACCTGCAGACCAGGTGCTGCTATCATAAGATTAGGTGGTCTCATACCGAATGAAAGAACACATTTCCAAATTGTTTGGCTTGTCTGAACGTACCAGCGGGGATGAAGTCAAACAGATACCGGTTGCGAATATTACAACCAGTCCGTATCAGCCCCGTACTATTTTCGATGATGCCAAAATCGACGAGTTATGCCAGACGATCAAGACGCATGGAGTAATTCAGCCGATTGTCGTGCGGATGCGAAATGGAAAATATGAGATTATTGCGGGGGAACGACGCTGGAGAGCCGTAACCAAACTCGGATTGGCTACCATTCCGGCCATTATACGTGAGTTCAATGACTCGCAGGCAGCGTCAATCGCTTTGATCGAGAATCTGCAGCGGGAAGGCTTGACTTCGATTGAAGAAGCTATTGCCTACCATAAGCTGATTGATCTGCATTCATTAACCCAGGAAAGTCTGGCACAGCGTCTTGGCAAAAGCCAGTCAACGATTGCCAACAAAATCAGATTGCTGCAGCTTCCCGAAGGAATCAAGCAGGCACTGATGAACCGCCAGTTAACAGAAAGACATGCAAGGGCCCTGCTGTCACTCGACAGCGAGGAGATTCAGCTGCGCCTGATGAACGAAATTATCGAAAAAGAGCTGAATGTCAAACAAACCGAAGCGCGTGTCGCTTTTTATAAAGAAAAAAGCAAAGTGGCGAAAAAGTCCAAACGTGTATCCTACAGCAAGGATGTACGTCTGGCACTGAATACGATTCGTCAATCGATCGATATGGTCTCGGGTTCGGGACTTGCGATTGATACCTCCGAACAGGATCACGAAGATCACTACGAGATTGTTATCAAAATACCAAAACGCTGACAGCAAGGCGGCATTAAGCCGCTTTTTCTGTCTTGTCCGACGCTGATCACAGAACGATTTTCATAACATTGGGGTGAAGTAGTTGTCAAAGATCATTGCCATAGCGAATCAAAAAGGTGGAGTAGGGAAGACGACCACATCCGTGAATCTGGGAGCCTGTCTGGCTACGTTGGGAAAGCGCGTTCTTTTGATCGATATTGATCCTCAGGGCAATACGACCAGTGGAGTAGGCATCAACAAGGCAGATGTGGAAAATTGCATTTACGATGTCATTATCAATGATGTAGGACCCCGGGAAGCGATTCAGTCCACAGCGATTGAGCGGCTGGATATTCTTCCGGCCACGATTCAGCTGGCCGGTGCGGAAGTAGAGCTTGTCCCCGCTATCTCGCGTGAACTAAGACTCAAAAATGCGATTGCACAGGTGAAGCAATCTTATGATTACATATTGATTGATTGTCCGCCTTCGCTTGGTATTTTGACAATTAATTCTTTGACAGCGGCCGATTCGGTACTGATTCCGATCCAGTGTGAGTATTATGCGCTGGAAGGACTCAGCCAGCTGCTTAATACGGTTCGTCTGGTACAGAAACATTTGAATACGGATCTTCAGATTGAAGGCGTACTGCTGACCATGCTGGATGCCCGCACGAATCTGGGCTTGCAGGTGATTGAAGAAGTGAAAAAATATTTTCAGGACAAAGTGTACCGGACGATTATTCCGCGTAATGTCCGGCTGAGCGAAGCCCCTTCCCATGGAAAGGCGATCATCACCTACGATCCGCGTTCCAAGGGTGCAGAAGTTTACTTAGAGCTGGCAAAGGAAGTGGTTTCTTATGAGTAAACGTCTCGGTAAAGGGCTGGATGCATTGATTCCCTCCCTGTCCGTGAGTGAGGATGATAAAGTGATCGAGATACCGTTAAAAGAACTGCGTCCCAATCCATTTCAGCCGCGTAAGGCATTTGATGATGAAAATATTCAGGAACTGGCCGATTCGATTGCCCAGCATGGCGTGATTCAGCCGATTATTGTGCGCAAAGTACTCAAAGGGTATGAAATCATTGCCGGAGAGCGTCGATTCCGTGCTTCACAGGTCGCTGGTAAAAAGACCATTCCTGCAGTGGTACGCACATTCAGCGACCAGCAGGTAATGGAAATTGCGCTGATCGAAAATCTGCAGCGCGAGAATCTGAATGCCATGGAAGTGGCTACCGCTTATCAGGCGCTCATGGAAGAATTCAAATTAACCCAGGAAGATTTGTCGGCACGGGTAGGCAAATCGCGTTCGCATATTGCCAACTTCCTGCGTCTGTTATCTCTGCCGGAAGAAGTCAAAGAATATGTTTCACGTGGAACATTATCGATGGGTCATGCCCGTGCTCTAGTCGGTATCAAAAAAGAAGATTTGATCCTCATGCTGGCTCACCGCGCGATAGAAGAAGGCTGGAGTGTAAGACAGCTGGAAGAAGCGGTGCAGAATCTTGAAACCAAGCGCAAGGATAACGACAAGGATAAAGACAAAAAAACCGATCCGTATCTGGTCGATGTAGAGCAGACTCTGCAAAGCCGTTTCCAGACAACGGTCAAAATCCGTAACAGCAGCAAAGACAAAGGCAAGATCGAGCTGAACTATTACAGCAGGCAGGAGCTGGAACGGCTGCTGGAAATGCTGAACAATATGTAATAGCGGAGGAATACGGTTGGATATGGAACGAGTGGATACGGAAATAAAAGCAGAACGCCCGACTATCTATCTGGATCATGCGGCCACCTCCTGGCCCAAGCCGCCTGCTGTATATGAGGCGGTACTGCATACTCTTCAGAATGATGCAGCCAATCCGGGCAGGGGAAGTCACCGAATGGCTGTCAGAGCGAGTCGGGTACTATTTAACTGCCGCAAGGTGCTGGGTAGATTGCTGGATATTCGCAATCCGGTCGATATTGCTTTTACAGGTAATACGACGATGGCGCTCAATATGGCTATTCAGGGCTTTCTAAGACCGGGTGACCATGTGATTGCTACCATGACCGAACACAACTCCGTATGGCGGCCGCTAGAGGCTCTAAAACAGACTTTGCAGCTGCAGGTCGATTATGTTCCGGTAGACAGCCAGGGACAACTGGACCTGCTGCAGGTCGACCAATTATTTCAAGCTAATACTCGCCTGCTGATCTGTAATCACAGCTCCAATCTGCTGGGCAGCATACTGCCAGCAGCCGAACTGGCCGAGCTGGCGCATCGGCGGGGGGCACGTATATTGCTGGATATTGCCCAGAGTGCCGGACATATCCCGGTGCGACTGCAGGAATGGAAGATTGATATGGCTGCTTTTCCGGGACATAAGGGACTGCTGGGACCTCAGGGTACCGGCGGTCTCTATATTGCGCCGGATATGGAGCTGGAACCGTGGATCTATGGTGGAACCGGCAGCCAGTCCGAAGCATCCGGTCAGCCGGCTGTACGGCCGGATCGCTATGAGCCGGGTACACCGAATACACCGGGAATTGCCGGTCTGGCAGCAGGAGTACAACATGTACTGGAACAGTCTGTAAGTCATATTGCCAGTCAGGAACAGCAGCTGTCCCATCAAATGATGGAAGGGCTGCTGTCTATACCGGGAGTGCAGGTACTGGGACCGGAACTTGGCAGAGAACGTACAGGTATTGTATCTTTTATAATGGAGCATCAAGACCCGGCACAGATTGCTTTTCAATTGGATCGGGAATTCGGAATTGCTGTCAGAGCGGGGATGCATTGTACACCGCTGGCTCATCGTTCGGCGGGTACGATCGGTACAGGCGCAGTAAGAGCAAGTATCGGTTATGGATCGACAGCAGATGAAGTGCAAGCGCTTATTGAAGCGGTGCGCTGGATAGCACGGCAGAACAAATGAACAGGTAATTAATCTGTAACTTATATATCGAATTAATCGTGATATAGTCATATTCGTGAGTAATCTGGTGAATATAAGGTAGAAAGTGGTAAAATTCGGGAGCAGGAAATGCAGCCTGAATCGATAATAGGCGATAAGACCCCACAACTGCCGGAAAGTAGCCCAAGCAAACAACATCACAGTACGGAAAGAAATAAGAGGAGAGCGGACAACGATGGCGGAATTGAATAGTCTGATTGCAGAACAATTATTTGTATGTGTAGGTGCAATTGCCCTGCTGGTAGTGATCCTGTTGATCATTGTTATGGTACAGGGATCCAAATTGCGGAAAATGCGCAAGCGGTATGAGCTAATGATGTCTGGTAATGGAGTAGAGGATCTGGAGAGTCTGCTACTGGATCTGAAGCTGCAGCTGGATTCCCTGGAAGATGGGGAGAACCAGAAAAAGGCTCGTTTTCAGGCTATCGAGGATCGTCTGCGCCGGGTTCAGGCCTACACTGGTATCAAGCGCTATAATGCGTTCTCGGAGCATGGCAGTGACCTTAGCTTCTCTGTAGCCCTGTTGAATGATGAAATGGACGGAATTGTATTGACCGGGCTGCATAACCGGGACAGCTCCTATGTGTACGCCAAGCCGATTGTTAAAGGAGAATCTACCTACAATCTGTCTCCAGAAGAACGCGAAGCGATTAGTATTGCCAGATCATCCTCTTGATCGACAGGATCTGCACCGATAGCAATAGGCTATTTTTGAAAATGCACGATGCAAGTGGAAAGGACAGGGGCGCTCACCCTGTCCTTTTTTGAATTTGGCAGTCCTATACGGATTATCTCATCGATCAATTTGTCACCAGTCCATATCCATAGGTGAACTCTGAATACACAGCACGGCTGTATCGGCTTGTGGCACGGAAAAATGGGCAGGGATTGAAGAAGAGTACTAGTTCTTATTAAACTGGTACATAAGACAAATCTGTGGCAGGGCGAGACAGTCTGCATAGAAGGGGGTAAAGGTAATGATGGAAGATAGTCTGGTAATGGCCTTTGATTCGACCCAGCAAGCGCTGCGGGCAGAGATGCTGCTGGAATATGCGGATATCGAAAACGACATGTTCCCTACGCCAAAAGAGATTACGGCAGGATGTGCTTTGTCCCTGCAATTCCCGGCAGCCGAACTGGAGCAGGTCAGACAGATTGTCCGCGAGGAGCAGGTAGAGATTCGGGGAATTTTCCAGAACAACCAGGGCCGGTATGAACTGCTGGTACAACCGACATAAGCGGAAAAGCAAGGAGGACGAATAATGAATTTATTTTTGACAGGAAAGACTTCGGATGCAGATGGAATTACCGAGAATGCTGCCAAGGAATTTAACAGTTTTACCAGCGGGTTCTGGAATTGGTTTACGGATATCAGCATGTGGTCACATATCGCTTTCTCGGCGCTGCGCATTGTTATTATTTTTATCCTGACCCGGATAGCGATCAAGCTGATCAACAAGGTGATAGACCGCTCACTGGCAGGCAAGGACAAAACAAGAATCGCTGCCAATCCGAGAAGATTGATTACGATTCGCGAGCTGTCCAAAAATGTAGTATCCAGTGTGTTCAACTTTATTATGATTATGCTGATTCTGAACGAGTTTGGCTTCAATCTGGCGCCGCTGCTGGCAGGAGCTGGTGTAGCCGGTCTGGCAATCAGTTTTGGTGCCCAGAGTATTATTAAGGATATTATTACCGGATTCTTTATTATTTTCGAGGATCAGTTTGCGGTAGGAGACGTCATTCAGACCGGTACGTACAAAGGAACAGTACAGATGGTTGGTCTGCGTACGACGCGCCTGATCAGCTGGAACGGAGAAGTAAATATTATTCCCAATGGATCGATTATCAGCGTAACTAATTTCTCGCTGTCCAATTCGCTGGCAGTCGTCGATATTCCGATGAGCATGGACCGTTCGCTGGAAGATGCGCGTATGCTCGTTACCCGGGCTACCGAACATATGAAAAACGACAAGGACGAAGTGCTGGACGCACCGGAGATTCTGGGGATCCAGACACTGACAACAGGCGAATACTCTCTGCGTATCATCGCCAAATGTCAGCCGAATTCACGCGCCGATGTAGAAAGAGCTATTCATACAGCTATCAAAACACAGCTGGATCAGGATAAGGAACAAGCACGTCTGGAAGAAGAGCGCAAAGCAGCTGCCGAAGCGCAAACAGCCGCTCCGGAATTGCAAAAAGAAGCTGCAGATGCGCCTGTGACAGGAGTATTAAAAACAGAAGTAAACGAAAAACGTGATCCCAAAGAATCCAATGATTAACTAAATAAAAGTCGATCAAAATTCAAACGAGAACACGTTCACAAGGCTAAAAAAGTGTATAAATCAGAACAACAGTTATTAAAAAAGCAAAATTATAATGATGAAAAACATCAATAGTGATGCAAAAGGTCAACCGGGAACTGTCTGTAGACGTCCCGGTTGATCTTTTGTACGGATAATAAGAGCTATATCACGCAAATGCCAGAAAATCTGGTAAAATAACTGTGGGTAAACAATCGGCAGCATAACGAAGCAGGGTAGAAAGTTATGCACAGCCGCAAACAGAAGGCGGCTTAGGAAAAAGAAAGGGTGGACCGAATGGAGCGCAAGCAGTTTCAACTGGGAGATATCGTGCAGATGAAAAAACCGCATCCGTGCGGCAGCAATGAAATGGAAGTGATCCGAATGGGGATGGATATCCGGATTAAATGTGTAGGCTGCAAGCATAGTGTGCTTGTACCGAGAGCCAAGTTTGAGAAAAATATGAAAAAAGTGCTGCGATCGGCTGCAGATTCAGAACAAACGATGCCGACTGGAGAGTAAAAGCAGGAAAAAAGCTATGATATAATAAAAAGATAACAAAAAGTTATCAACAACCGCAAAACACATAATAGCGCACCAAAACCGGTTATCCACTGTGGATAACCGGTTTTTCTTTGGAATGGAACTCGAATAGAAACCTGCTGATTATTGAAATACTTAATCCAGGTTCCGTCTGGATTGGTATTTTACATAGACGCGATACAGGATAATCATCAGCAAAAGATATAAACCGGTAATAAGCAATGTTCTGCCGGGATGACTTATGAACTGGCTGCCTACAGAAGAAAACAAAAACATAACAGGCAGCTTGCCGATCAGCGTAGCCAGCAGGAATATTCTCCAAGGAATGCGGGCGATCGAGCAGGTGATATTGATCAGCTGGGACGGCACGATCGGCAGCATCCGCGCGAAAACAATAGCCATAAAAGCATGCCGCTGAAGCTGCTGCATAAAAGGATGTACGGACTGCTGCGATTCTGGAGTATGGGGTGATATCGTTAATTTGACCAGTCCGTACATCAGCAAAGAAGCGAGAGTAGAGCATAACAGGGAAAGCAATCCTCCGGCAAACCATCCATACAAAAATCCGAACAAACCACTTACGATACCATAAGGGACAATCGGAAAAAATCCGACAAGCAGACCGATAGCAAATAGCAGGAGAAGAGAAGGATGTTGCTGCATAGACTGTAGTATATCCTGAAGAGGAATCCGATAGACCAGTATGATAACCAACAGAATCACATATATAGCAGCTAGTATAATTTTGCTGATCCAAGGGGCACGAAAAGGACGGTTAAGGAATCGCAAAGGTGATTTTCTCATTGGATTTCCTTTCGAGAGAATAAGGTGAATTCAGGAAGTGGGCGAAATGATGTATGCGCTTTACAGAAGAAAAGGGAACGTCTGTAAAAGAACGAGACGTTACCTAATGAATGAAATGAAAGTATTATTAGAAAGTTATCCACTGTGGATAACTTTTTGCTTGATTCCAATAGTAAACGGGAAGTCCAAACAAAGAAGAATATATACTGATAAAAGACAGAGAAAAGAGCTATTCTATTCTGATCTATTTGCAAAGCTTCTGAGAAGAATCTGGCTGTAGATAATCTTTTCTATCATATAACGAAATCCGCTCAATGCAAGTCGTTGCCAAAAGGTAATAAAACCAATTGGCAACGACTTAATTACGAATACATACCAAAAACAGTTATCTGCAAAAGGAATAAAAATACAAAAAAACAGCATAAAACCAGATGGATTATGAAAACAAAGGGTGGCATAGAAGGGACCGATCGCAGCAGCATAATCTTCATTCGAAAATGTTGAACACGTCTATTGCCAATGCAGAAATAATCAAGTATAATCAATTTTGTCGTAAATTGGACATCGTAAAACGGTCTATATTACGGAGAGGTACCCAAGCGGTTATAAGGGGACTGACTCGAAATCAGTTAGGCGTCTTAGGGCGTGCGAGGGTTCGAATCCCTCTCTCTCCGCCATCCCATATTGATTTTGCTACATATATATAGCGCTCGGCACTGGAGCGCGGCAAACATCGTGACTAAGCTCTGCTGCAGTTTTCTGCGGTGGAGCTTCTTTATTTTATATACGGATTAGTAGGGTGACACGAACAGTGATTTTCCATCTTCTCGGACAAACCGGCCCAGAGTGAAAAAGCCGGATTTCTTATTAAAAATGTCTTGTACTTCTACTTTATTTCTGATAGACTAATAGGGTTCGAGTTTGTGCTCGTTCCTTGCTCCTGGCATTGATCAGGGGCCTTAGTCCAAGAGGAGGTGAAAAATATGCGCAATTATGAAGTAATGTACATCCTGCGTCCAGAAATGGAGCAAGAAGCAGTTGAAGCACTCAACGAGCGTTTCAAAGGCATCATTACAACTGACGGCGAAATTACAAAGCACGATGTAATGGGTAAGCGTCGCCTTGCGTATGAGATCAAGAAAATTCGTGATGGTATCTATGTTCTTGTTAACTTCACAGCTACACCAGCTGTTGTTGCAGAACTTGAGCGTATCATGAAAATTTCTGACGATGTTATTCGTTATCTCATTACTGTTGATGTAACAAAATAAGAAATTGAATTGTAAACTCGTTTGAGGAGGGGATTGGATTGTTGAACCGTGTCATTTTGATCGGACGGTTGACCAAAGACCCGGAACTTCGCTACACACCTGCAGGTGTGGCTGTTACGCAGTTTACGCTGGCGGTGGATCGTCCTTTTACGAGCCAGGGTGGAGAGCGCGAAGCGGACTTTATTCCGGTCGTAACTTGGAGACAGCTAGCAGAGACTTGCGCCAACTATTTGCGGAAAGGCCGCTTAACAGCGGTTGAAGGACGTATTCAGGTACGTAACTATGAGAATAACGAAGGTAAACGTGTCTACGTGACTGAAGTTATTGCTGATAATGTACGCTTCCTGGAGTCCAACCGTGATGGTGGAGGCAACAGCAGTGGAGGCAATCGTGAGGAAGCACCTTACGGCGGCGGTAACAGTAGCAATACGAACCGCAGCAGCAATGGAAACAGCTACTCGCGTGACAATCAGGATCCATTTTCCGATGACGGTAAACCGATAGATATATCCGATGATGATTTGCCATTTTAAAAACGGAAAGGAATGAATCAGATGAGCTTTAATAGACGTGAAAGCGGAGATGGAGAAGGCAGACGTCCAGGCGGACGTCGTGGCCGTAACAAGCGCCGTAAAGTATGTTACTTCACTGTAAACAAAATCACTCACATCGACTATAAAGATACGGACCTGCTTCGTAAATTTATTAGTGAGCGTGGTAAAATCTTGCCACGTCGTGTGACTGGTACAAGTGCAAAATATCAGCGTATGCTGACTATCGCGATTAAACGTTCCCGTCAAATCGCACTGCTGCCATACACTACTGAATAGTAGCAGAGATCTATTCGAAGTCGCGGCTTGACCGTGCTCTGAATAGAAGCGCACCGAATGAAATCTTCTTCGTTGAAGATGTTCATTCGGTGCGCTTTTTCTTTTATTATGGCGTTAACAAGCGTCCAATTTAGCTTACTTTACCTATTATTCACCTTACTAAAAAATAATTTTTTGTAGAATCAGCTTCAAATCAGGTTTAAAGAGCAAGTTAGTGGTTATATTTTATCGTACCGAAAAATCACTTACTTACTTAATACCTCTAATTCATTATACATAAAGGACGTATGAAAAATCCGGAGTTTTATACTTCATTTGTATAGGAACGAGTGTGGGTAGAGAAGGCGAATAATATCAGGTATTTTAGTGAAATGCGCTTATCATGCAGGGTGGATTTCCGGGATCATGATTATAAAAAAACAAACAAAGTGATCCAAAACGAAATTGCGCCCGTTTATCCAATCATGGACGGCAAAACAGAAATAGAAAAACAAATTCACTTACAATAGGGAGCGTACACTATGAAAATTCAAAAACTGATTGTACCTGCATTGAGTCTTTCTCTACTTCTTCCGGCAGCTGGAGCATTTGCAGCCACTCCGGTAACTGCCACACCAACGGTTAGCACCAAGGCAGCCGATCTTCGTGCAGGCCTGGATTACTTACTATCCGAACATTTCGCACTGGCTGTTGTAGCCATGACCAAAGCCTATGAAGGCGCACCTGATGCTAAAGAAGCTTACCAAGCACTGGATCAGAATGCACTGGACATGCAGCCGGCCATCGAAGCGATCTACGGAAAAGCAGGCGCAGCTGAATTCGAAAGAATCTTCCGTGCCCACAACAAATACACAGATAACCTCGTTAAAGCTACCAAAATGAACAACAAAGCAGCTATCAAAAAAGCTGAAGCACAAGTACAGGGATTCGTAGATGAATTCTCCAAATTCCTCGCTACAGCTACAGAAGGCAAACTGCCACAAAAAGCAGCTGCTCAGGCACTACGCATGCACGAAGATCAAGTACAGGATGTATTTGAGAAATATGTAGCAGGTGACTACAACGGCGCATATATGGAGTATCGTGAAGGTTTTGAGACGATGTTTACAGTAAGTAAAGCATTGTCCGGTGCGATCGTAGCCCAGAACCCGGCGAAGTTCAACAATGGATCGGTAGATACACCGGCAGCAGATCTGCGTTCGGCTCTGAATCATCTGGCAGCAGAACACTTTGCCCTGTCCGTCCTGCAAATGCAAAAACAATACAACGGCAAAACGAAAGATTCCGATGCGCTGATCAAAGCAGAAGCAGCGAATACAGCAGCATTTAAAAAAGCAATCACTTCGATCTATGGTGCAGAGGGTGGTAACCAGTTCGAGAAAATCTGGGTCACCAACCATATCAAAGCACAAAGCGATTATGTAACTGCTCTGAAAAAAGGAGATAAAACTTCTCTGCAGGCAGTGAAAGACCGTATTACCGATTTCACCAAAGAATTCTCTACATTCCTTGGAACCGCTACAGCTAACAATCTGCCAGCAAGTGCGGCAGAAAAAGCACTGATGACTCATGAGAAGCAAGTACAATCTGTTATTGACCAATATGCGTCCAAACAATATGCAGCTGCTTACAAAGCAGACCGTGAAGGATTCAAAACGATGTTTGGTATCGGTGAAGCACTGGGTGGCGCAATCGTGAAGCAGTACCCTGATAAATTCAAAAAAGCAGCAGCACCAGCACCAGCTCCGGCTCCAGCCAAACCATCCAATGCTTCGATGATGACTGTATGGATGAAGCTGAACAGCAAACAACTCAAAGTAGGCGACAAAACTACGATGATGGATACAATGCCTGTCGTGAAAAACGGAACGACTTATATCCCGCTGCGTTACCTGGCGGAAGGTATTGGCGCTAAAGTAAAATGGAATAAATCTGCTGGTGAAGTGACTGTTATGGCAGGTAAAGATACAATGAAATTCTGGATCAACAAAACGGCAGTCGATGTTAATGGTAAAACACAGCAGCTGGAAGCAACTGCTATGGTGAACAATGATGGCAGAACGCTGGTTCCTCTGCGCTCTATCACTGAACTGCTAGGTTGGGATGTAAAATGGAACAAGTCTACAGGTGCGATCACTCTGACTAAATCCATGTAATCTATAAACTATACTGATCTTATTGGAATGCTATCCCATGATCCATTAAGATAAAGGAAAAGCCTGCTGATGCAATACGGTCAGCAGGCTTTTTTTGTACAAGTATTATATAGGGACTATGCGGAATGATTATACAGTGGCTACAATGAAAGACAAGATAAATATCGTTCGGTACAGCAAAGAAAGCGAACCTGTTTCTACTATTAATATGGAGCAGGGAAGCGAAAAGCATATAAAGTACAAATCATGCGAATTCAACAAATGAATTCCAAATAGAAGATTCCCATGATAAGGGCATGAACTGTACGTTTATTTCCAGCCCCTGCGCCTGTAATAGGCTTGCAATTCATCCAGCTTTAAGCGAAACTGAAGAAATGGAACAAAATATTCTTATCTGTGTCACGGCTGGTACGAGGCGTTTAATGAAGTAAGAATATACGTCTGCTCGAAATGAGGAATGGAAGAATGACGAAAAAGCAAAAGATTCTGTCCGCGATCGCTGCTGTTGTGGTTATTATCGCGTGCAGCTTGCTCTTGTGGTGGAAGCCTATATCTGCTCAGATGTTTGACTGGTTTGTAGCGGATACCCTGGAGAATCAGCTGGAGCAGACTTATCAGCCTGTGCGTCAGACCGGTGGCGAACAGGAATCACAAGAACCAAGTGTAGTCATGACCGAACCCTTTTCTATTTTGCTGGTCGGCAGTGATCAGCGCAAAAACGAAAAAGCACGTTCAGATACGCTTATCTATGCTGTCGTACGTCCCATGGAACCAGAAGTCCTGCTGATCTCCATTCCCAGAGATACGTATACCGAAATTATCGGCAGAGACCGTATGGACAAGATTAATCATGCCTATGCTTTTGGCGGGATTAAAATGACGATGGATACGGTAGAGCATTTTCTGGATGAAGATCTCGATTACTATGCCAGTGTCAATTTTCAGGGACTGGTGAATGCAGTCGATGCATTGGGCGGCGTTAAACTGCCGATTGAGAAAGATATTGTGAACCGCGATCCGAATCATGAGAAGTTTACGATTAAGGCGGGTAAACCGATCTACTCCGGACAGGAAGCATTGTATTATGTACGCTATCGTGAAGACAGCGACTTTAACCGGACCAAGCGTCAGCAGATTTTCCTGCAGTCGATTACCGATCAGGCGATACAGCTGAACCAGATCGATCAAATTCCGGAGCTGTTGAATATTATGGGCAGCAATTTCAAAACAGATATGCGTCCGCAGATGCTGACCGGACTGGCCAGCCAGATTATGCGCGGCGGCGATCCCAAGATTACTTCCTTTACCATTGCAGGAGAGGGCGAGTATATCGACGGGGTATATTATGATGTACCAAATGAAGAGGATCTGGAAAAAGCGAAGCATCTGATCGATCAGTGGATGAGTCCGCAGGGACCCGAGCCATCTACCGATGCCAAGGAAACAGCCAATCCGGTAAACACCGAGGCTCAGTCCAAGGTGCAGTAAACGTATAACTGGCTTTATTGTGTCTTATTTATCGCTTAAAATAGAAGAGTACCCTGGATAGGGAACCTGATAGTAACATAGATGTGGAGCATCAAGAGCGGAATATACAATTGCAATGTTCAAGATTGCGAGGAGGAAGGTTTTTGCATGAATATCGCGTTTTTTCTGCTTCCCAAGCAGGAGGTCGTTTGCGTCACCCTTAATTCGACGCTGCGTCAGACGCTGGAGAAAATGGAATACCATCGTTATACGTCTGTCCCTATGCTGGACAAGGACGGTAAATACGTAGGAACCATCACGGAAGGCGACCTGCTGTGGTTTATGAAAAACTCGGACGGCAAAGTGACTTTTGAGAACGCTTCGAAATTCCTGTTGTCCGAAGTTCCGTTGCAGCGGGACGACAAGCCGGTATCGATCGATGCGAATATGGAAGACCTGATCAATCTGGCCAAAGTACAGAACTTTGTACCGGTTGTAGATGATATGAACCGGTTTATCGGTATCGTGCGACGCAGTCAGATTATCGAATACTGCGAACAATTTGTCCGCGGTGGAGAGTACACGCCCGAGAAAAGCAGAATGTCCAAAGACATGAATATGTCGTAGTTGTTCTGTATAAACCCGTGCGTGATTATCGGCGTCTATGCTATAATGGTTAGTAAATCTTTTTTAGAGGCGCCGAACAACTTGTGCGTAAGAGGTGAATCGTTTGAAACTGCGCTGGACATCCATAGCATGGAGCATGGCTTACCTGCTTCTGCTGCTATCTCTAATAACTTCTGTAAGAATCATCGGTATGCTATTTCTGATCGTGCCTGTCGTTGTGCTGTATTCGACATTGACCCTGCGCCAGTTTATTATGCATATGGTTCCCGTCTGGCTGGTTGCGCTTATTATTGCCGGACAGGCTGGCTTATTTCTGCCCATACTGGGCGTGTTCTTTATGATTCCCGGCATCGTCATGGGAAGAATGTACAAAAAGTTCACGCCTGCACTGCGTATTATTATTGCGGGCGGCGTCACCACGCTGATCGAATTGCTCGTACTGCTGGTGGCAGCCCGTGCTATTTTGGATTTTAGTCTGGGTGCTTATATCCGGGATGTGATTGAGATCTCGGTCGCACCGATGCAAGCCATGGCGGATGTGAATCCGGAATTGAATGATATTCTGACACCGGAATATATTATCGGGCTGAGCAATTATACGTTAATGCTCATTCCGTGTGCACTCATTATCGCTTCCTTTACGATGGCGGTGATTACGCATGCGGTATCGCGTCCGCTGCTGGAGAGTATGGGCTATTCCGTACCGCGTCTCAAGCCGGCACGCGACTGGCGTCTGCCGAGCTCGATGATCTGGTACTATCTGATTGCAGTATTCCTGGAGTTTATCGCAAGTGCGAACATGACCGGTGTGCTGGCTGCGGTTGTATTGAATTTTATGCCGCTGATCCATATCGCGTTTACGATCCAGACGATTGGCTTTGTCTTTTTCTGGGCCAATTACCGAAAGTGGAATTCGTTCCTGCCGTTCCTGCTATCTATCGTCGTGGTGCTGATTCCACCACTGCGTATTATTGGTATTCTGGATCTGGCATTTCCGCTCCGCGAGTATATTACAAGACCGAAACGGTAAGGTGATGAATGATGCCTAATTTTTTGTTAAACCGCTGGCATGGTTACCGGTCCGTATGGGCATCGTTGCTCATGCTGGGACTGGTGATTGTGCTGTCCTGGTTCAACTGGATTATCGGACTGGCTGCGCTGTGCTGCGTCATCCTTTTCGCTGCGGTCCTGCTTCGTTCAGAGCTTGCCTTTCGTAGGGAGCTGGAGGAGTATATTGCCGGATTATCCTTTCGGATCAGGCGCGTTGAGGAGGAAGCGGTCAGTACGCTTCCTTTTGGTCTTATTTTATACGATAACAAGTATTCGATTGAATGGCATAACCGCTATATTGCCGGCTTATTCGGTCGCAAGACATTAGTCGGTACGCCGCTCGAAGAATGCTTTACACAATTTCAGGACCAGTACAAAGCAGCACGGGAAGCGCGCAAGGATGGCGCCAAGGAAGTACGCTTTGAGCTGAATCATCAGGACAAAACGCTGGAATGTATTGTACTGCCGGATGAACGGCTTATTTATATCCAGGATATTACCGAATATGCGGATATGCGCTCTCGTTATGATGAAGAGCGCCTAGCCGTCGGTATCGTATTCCTGGATAACTTTGATGAAGCCTCCCAGGGAATGGACGATCAGCAGCGTGCCAGTCTGATCGCTCGTGTAGCGACGCGGATTACGGATTGGGCTAAAGGTTACCGGATCTACGTACGCCGACTGTCCTCCGAACGCTATTTGCTGCTGCTTAACCAGAAATCGCTGCGCGAGCTGGAGCAGAGCCGGTTTGTTATTCTGGATGAGATTCGCGAAATGACAGCCGATCTCAAGGTACCGCTCACGCTCAGTATCGGTATCGGCTTCGGTACGAAAACAATCAGTGAACTGGGTGAGCTGGCACAGTCCAGTCTGGATATGGCGCTTGGTCGCGGCGGGGATCAGGCTGCCGTCAAGGCAGAGCAGCGGCTTTCCTTTTATGGAGGCAAGTCCAATGCGATCGAGAAGCGTACGCGTGTGCGGGCACGGGTTATCGCCCATGCGCTGCGTGATCTGATGCTCGATAGTGATCAGGTGCTGATTATGGGGCACAAAATTCCCGATACAGACGTGATTGGAGCTTCGATCGGTATGCTCAAGGCTGCCGATATGTATGAAGTGGAAGCCTATATTGTGCTTGATGAAGTAAATCCGTCTATCGAGAAAATGATGGATCGTATTTCCCGAGATGAGCGGTTGTCTATTCGTTTCGTTACACCGGAAGATGCGCTTAGCATGATGACCGAGCGTACGCTTATGGTCGTCGTCGATACCCACAAAGCTTCGATGACGATCGAGCCGAAGCTGGTCGAGCGTTCACGCCGGGTCGTCGTGGTCGATCATCATCGCCGGGGTGAGGAATTTATCAATGACGCTGTACTGGTCTATCTGGAGCCCTATGCGTCATCGACCTGTGAACTGGTAACCGAACTGCTGCAGTATATCCATGACAAAGTACAGTTCACTACGCTCGAAGCTACTTCACTGCTGGCCGGGATCACAGTGGATACCAAGCATTTTGCGCTTCATACCGGTTCGCGGACATTTGAAGCTGCCGGTTTCCTGAGGCGCAATGGTGCAGATACCGTCATGGTACAGCAGATGTTGAAAGAAGATCTGGCCGAGTATATTGCCAAAGCCGAGATTATCAAAAAAGCCCGTGTTATTCATGATCATGTAGCGCTTGCTGTCACCAGTCCGGGCAAGCAGGTGCCACAGCTGCTGATTGCCCAGGTGGCGGATTCGCTGCTGAATATGAATGATATTTATGCGTCTTTTGTAATCAGCGAGCGTATGGACGGGCTGATCGGGATCAGTGCCCGTTCATTTGGCAAGATGAATGTACAGGTCGTTATGGAGCGTCTGGGCGGTGGCGGTCATCTGACCAATGCAGCGGTTCAGCTGGAAGGCGGAATCGACGAGGCCGAAGCCCGGCTGCTCGAAGTATTACATCAAATGAATGAGGAAGAGGGGTTATTCGAATGAAAGTCATTTTGCTAAAAGATGTTAAAGGTACAGGTAAAAAAGGGGATATCAAAGAAGTATCCGATGGTTACGCTCAGAATTTCCTGATTAAAAACGGCCACGCCAAACCGGCTACAGGCGGTAACGTGAAAATTCTGGAGAACCAGACAGCAGCTGTCGAAAGACAAAAGCAGGAAGAAAAAGAAGCGGCTGAGGCCCTTGGCAAAACGCTGGAAGAAGTCACTGTTCAGCTCAAAGCCAAATCCGGTGAAGGTGGCCGTCTGTTCGGTGCAATCACCAGCAAGCAGATTGCCGAAGCACTGGGCAAACAGGGACACAAGATCGATAAGCGCAAAATTGAACTGGATGAGCCGATCCGTACACTGGGAGTTACCCAGATCACGGTGAAACTGCATCCTGAAGTAAAAGCAACGCTTAAAGTCCAAGTGACTGAGGAGTAATTATGGGCGGCGAGATGTTTTACGACCGGGTTCCTCCACAGAATCTGGAGGCTGAACAGGCGGTTCTGGGGGCTATTTTACTGCAGGCCGAAGCACTGATCAGCGTCATGGAGCGAGTAGACACCGAAGACTTTTACGACAAAACCCACCAGTTGATCTATGAAGCCATGGTTCATCTGGGGGAAGAGAATCAGCCGATTGACCTGATCACACTGACTTCCCTGCTGCAGGATCGTTCGCAGCTGGAAGATATCGGCGGTGTCAGCTATCTGGCCAAACTGGCCAATGCGGTACCGACGGCAGCCAACGTAGACTATTACGCACAGATTATTGAAGAAAAATCCATGCTTCGCCGTCTGATCCGTACCGCAACACAGATCGTCAGCGAAGGGTATACCGGCGGCGAAGATGTAGGCAATATGCTCGGCGATGCAGAGCGCAAGATTCTGGAAATCTCCAACCGACGTACAGGCAGCGGATTTATCGCGATCCGTGATGTACTGATGGAAGTCTTCGAGAAGATGGAGACGCTCAGCGAGAGCAGCGGTAATACGACCGGTATCCCAACCGGCTTTATCGATCTGGATAAAATGACGGCTGGTTTCCAGCGGAGTGATCTGATCATCGTGGCAGCCCGTCCATCGGTAGGTAAAACGGCATTTGCACTGAATATTGCGCAAAATGTCGCGGTTCGTGCCAAAGAGACTGTTGCCATTTTCAGTCTGGAGATGTCAGCGGCACAGCTTGTACAGCGTATGATCTGTGCGGAAGCCAATCTGGACGCGAGTGCGATGCGTACCGGTGATTTCAAGGAAGAAGACTGGATGAAGCTGACGATGGGGATTGCCTCCTTGTCGGAAGCGGAAATCTATATCGATGATACACCGGGGATTACCGTTTCCGAGATTCGTGCCAAGTGCCGCCGCCTTCAAAAGGAAAAAGGACTCGGCATGATCGTAATCGATTACCTGCAGCTGATTTCCGGACGCGGCAAAGCGGGCGAGAACCGTCAGCAGGAAGTCTCCGAGATTTCCCGTACATTGAAGCAGATTGCCCGTGAGCTGCATGTACCGGTTATCGCACTGTCCCAGCTCAGTCGTGGTGTCGAGCAGCGTCAGGACAAACGTCCGATGATGTCTGACCTTCGGGAATCCGGATCGATTGAGCAGGATGCGGATATCGTCTCGTTCCTGTATCGTGACGATTACTACAACCAGGAGACCGAGAAGAAGAATATCATCGAGATCATTATCGCCAAACAGCGTAATGGTCCCGTAGGTACCGTCGAACTCGTCTTCCTCAAGAACTTCAATAAATTCGTCAATTACGAACGTGTCCAATCGGATATGTTCGCCGGATAGAATCAGCAGCAAAAACAAAGACCCTGAACTCCAGCAGACAGCTACACTGTTTGCAAAGTTCGGGGTCTTTTTTTGGATAAGGATAACAACAGGCCACAGATCAATAGCCGCATGGCTATATTTCGTTACAGCCTGTTGTATCCGCTGTTTCAACAAGTGATCTTCGATCTTACTCTCATCCTGGCTCATATAAATTACAAGCTGGAGTTCGAGTTGATGCTTCGAGTGCGTCCCGGAATACCGTCACGCAGCAGCCACATGTGGAATACGTATTCGAATACTCCAACAATGACGACAGGAACAAGCAAATCTACGAAAGACATCGTCCAACCGGCCATCGCCGAAGCTGCCCACAGTACCAGATAGGCCAGTACGGCATCGCATACAGTAGCTACAATATTATTGGTAGCAGGAAGAACCATCATATCTCCAATGACATACGCCAGTGCTCCCAATAACACTACAGTTACCAGGGAACCCCAGAAGCCTGCATTACTCAGCAGCATCAGGGAAGCGATCACGACCACACCGTTTACAACAAGCTTGGTAAGAATTTTGTCCATGTTATGTGCCTCCTTGTGTCTTGTGAATTGTAGTTAAGTATAAATAAACCTGTATCGTGAGGTTAAACATATACTTCTTGATTTACCACTTTTATTCGTATTCATTTTTTGTGATAAAGTAAGAGAGAAGCCTGCATATATGCAGAACCCAGACAGCCCATAATTCGGTAAACAACGACCGGAGCAAGCCGGTAGATCATTATTCGCAAAGGAAGTGGGAGCTAATAAATACTCCAAAAATAATTATAAATTTGCCACTGGAGCCTCATGAAGTTCCTGATCTAAGACAGCATATAGGCTGGGATCGCAGAGATTCGGATTATCCAGTACTGCTGGAACGCTGTCTATTCTATGCAGGCAGCCGGGATGATCAGGGACTGCTGATTGCTTTTGCTTATATATGCGGTATGGGCTTGCAGCATGGATATCTGGAAGATGTTATGGTGCATCCATCTATGCAGGGCAAAGGAATAGGGCAGCAGCTAGTCCAGCGTCTGCTGGCCTATTCCGTACAAAAAGGCGTAGAAATCGTAACTGCTACTTTTGCCGAGGAACATGCCTCCTTTTATCGAAAATGCGGCTTTGTGACAGGTAATGGAGGCGTATGGCGTAAGGAATGAATTAATTCCGAACAATGTTATTTTTGTAACAGAGTATTGTTCGCTTTTTGTTTGACTTTGTAAAAAGCTCCTGTTACACTGTAAATGCTGCGGTAAAGCGTGACAGACTCTGTTTATGGGAGTATGCTGTCAGATGTGATACCCGGCTCACCAATAAGGGATGAACTTCCGCCCGCGAAACGGTTATTATGTGTTTGTCCGCCCGACCGTTCCTCGCATGGAGGTTTTCATGCTGTCCATTTGGCATGTGTGTTGGAACGGGCAGCCCAAATATAACGGTGTACATACACCCACGGAGGAATGATTCTATGTCAACTGTAGTCGTTGTGGGAACGCAATGGGGAGACGAAGGAAAAGGTAAAATTACCGACTATCTTTCAGAAAAAGCGGATGTGGTTGCACGTTACCAGGGTGGTAACAATGCAGGACATACCATTCTGATTAATGAGAAAAAATATAAATTAACGATGGTACCATCCGGTATCTTCTATGAAGAAAAAGCATGTGTAATCGGTAACGGTATGGTTATTAACCCGGCTGCACTGATCGAAGAGATCAACTATGTGCACGAAAACGGATTCTCCACCAAAAACCTGACGATCAGCGATCGTGCGCATGTCATTTTGCCATATCACATGGTACTCGACAAGCTCGAAGAAGAACGCAAAGGCCCGAACAAAATCGGTACGACCGGTAAAGGGATCGGCCCTTGTTACATGGATAAAGCAGCCCGTGCCGGTATCCGTATCGCAGACCTGATGGACGCCGAAGAATTCGAACTGAAGCTGCGTCATCTGGTCAAAGAGAAAAATCAGATGATCACACAGGTGTACGGCGGTGAGCCGGTAGATGTGGAAGCGATCCTGCAGGACTATCTCGGTTATGCTGAGACACTGCGTCCTTATGTACGTGATTCTTCTGTTGTACTGAATGATGCCATTGATGAAGGCAAACGTGTACTGTTTGAAGGCGCTCAAGGCGTAATGCTGGATATCGACCAGGGAACATACCCGTTCGTAACATCTTCCAATCCGTCCGCAGGCGGTGTCTGCATCGGTTCCGGCGTAGGTCCTGCCAAGATTCAGCAGGTTATTGGCGTAGCCAAAGCCTACACTACCCGTGTAGGTGATGGTCCTTTCCCTACCGAGCTGCATGATGCAGTAGGCGATCAGATCCGTGAAACGGGTCATGAGTATGGCACTGTTACCGGCCGTCCGCGCCGTGTAGGCTGGTTCGATACGGTAGTAGTGCGTCATGCACGTCGTGTCAGTGGTATTACCGGACTGTCCCTGAACTCTCTGGACGTACTGACTGGTCTGGATACCGTGAAAATCTGCACAGGCTACAAATACCGCGGCGAGTTCATTACCCACTATCCGGCAAGCCTGAAAATGCTGGCGGAATGTGAAGCGGTATACGAAGAAATGCCGGGTTGGAGCGAAGATATTACCGGTGTGAAGACGCTGGAAGAACTGCCGGAGAGCACGCGCAACTATGTGAACCGTGTATCCGAGCTGACCGGTATTCCGATCGCGATCTTCTCGGTTGGACGCAACCGGGAGCAGACGAATCTGGTAGCACCGATTTACGTATAATTGTATTCATATAGGATACTGTGAAATAGCTGTAGATAGACAATAAAGACACAGCGCTATAATAAAAAGGCACCCTGATGGGTGTCTTTTTTGTATATATGCTATGAAAAGTGAAGATTGAAGTGCAGAGAACGAATAGATAACCAGTTCAGATGATTGTGTGAAAGTTGAAAGTTTTGGCGGGATTATGGTAAAGTAAACGGGGAGTTATAAAGGTTAATTTTTTGACATTTTTTGATTACAATTATTCATAATTTACGTGATATTTGACCTTATAAGTCTTTTTCGATGAATCGGATGCAGGGTTAATTGATTGCACCGAATATTGGGAAAAGGCTATTGAACGATAAAATGGAGCCATGCTATAGCACAAAAGGAGACGGTCATGAAAGGTTTGAAAGGTAAACGGGGAACCGGCCAAGCGTCTGAACAGCAGACAGTCCGGGATGAACAGCAAAACAATCAGCAGTCCAGTGAACAACAGGAGACATCGTCCAAATGGTACACGCTTACCGTAGATTCGATTCGCCAGGGGAAAAATAAGGTACGTCGTCGTCTGATTATTGCAGCTGCCAGTGTAGCGGTAGCAGGCGGCCTTGTTTTGGCGGGGAATCATTACGTTACAGCAAACACCACTTCGTACTATGTCGTATATGTCAAAGACAAAGCAATCGGCAGCGTGCTGCAAAAATCGCAGCTGGATAAGCTATTTAATGAAAAGCGCGCCGAATATCAGAAAAAATATCCGGATGCCGCGATGGTATTGAATACGAATGGCATCACCACCACCGAGGAAAAAGCATTCAAAGCCCAGGTGGATTCCGCTTCTACGCTGAAGCAGCTCGATAGTATGCTGACTGCTTATGCCAAGGGTGTACAGGTTGTGATCAATGGCAAAAATATCGGTGTCGTCGATGATCAGAAAACGATTGATCAAGCGCTCAAGCGGGTCCAGGCCAACTATACCCGCAAAGCCGAGACAGCTGCCCAAAATATGAACAAAGCATCTGTGAAAAAGCTCACCCAGAGCTATGCCTACAGCAAAAAGGTCAACAAGCTGGAGTCGGTCAAGCTCAACGAAAAGGTGACCACCAAAGAAATCAAAGCCAATCCGCAAAAGCTATTGAGTAGCAAGGAGCTGGCCAAAGTAATGCTAACCGGCGTAGAATCGCCACTTAAATATACCGTACGTGAAGGGGATACGATCAGTTCGATTGCAGCTGCCTATGATGTATCCCAGCAGGACATTTTCGATAATAATCCGGGTATTCAGGAAACGTCCCTGCAGATCGGGGATGAGCTGACACTGACTGTACCGCAGCCTCCAATCACGGTAACTACCGTCGAGGATTATTCAGAGCAGGTCGTAACAGAGCCAGCCGTAGAGATCCGCAAAAGCGAAACAATGCGTGCCGGTGAATCCAAAGTGGTCTCTGCCGGCAGCAAAGGACTCAAGCGGATCAATTATCGTGTGACCAAGGAAAACGGTCAGATGGTTCGCGAAGAATGGGTAGGCCAGGAAGTAGTCAAGGAAGCTTCACCCAAAATCATTATCAAAGGAACCAAAGTGGTCGTTGGCGAAGGCAGTGGTAACTTTATCTGGCCATCCAGCGGCGCAATAGTAACAAGCCCATTCGGACAGCGCTGGGGTCGTATGCACAAAGGAATCGATATTGTGGGCAGTGCCTCGGTGATGGCTGCCGATGATGGCGTTGTTACTTATGCCGGTACAATGACTGGTTATGGCAATGTGATTATTATCGATCATCGCAATGGCTATGAGACCCTGTATGGTCATCTGAGCCAGATTGATGTCAGCAACGGCGCAGTCGTCGAGCAAGGGCAGCATATCGGCGTGATGGGCAATACAGGCCACTCGACCGGTACACATCTGCACTTTGAGATTCATAGCGGTGGCGCACTACAGAATCCGCTCTCCTATTTGCGTTAATTCCTATCGAAATGGACAGGTCATCTGAATAAGACCTGTCTTATATCAGTGCAGCTTCTGGATCGATCCTCAGAAGCTGCATTTTTTATAGCCATGATATGGTAAAATAAAAAAATCAAAGCAGGTATGAGGTGACTACCCAATGCAGGGAAAAATTCTGGTCGTAGACGACGAACAACCGATAGCAGATATCTTGAAATTCAACCTGGAAAAAGAAGGCTATGAAGTCATATGTGCTTTTGATGGGATCAGTGCGGTAGAGCAGGCTTTTGCCGAGGAACCGGATCTTATCCTGCTGGATCTGATGCTGCCCGGCAAGGATGGGATGGACGTGTGCCGCGAAGTGCGTACCCGTCTGGATATGCCTATCATTATGCTGACTGCCAAGGACGCCGAGATCGACAAAGTGCTTGGACTGGAGCTGGGCGCCGATGATTATGTGACCAAGCCGTTCAGCACCCGTGAGCTGCTGGCCCGGGTCAAAGCCCATGTGCGCCGCCAGCAGAAAAAAGCGCCTGTAGCCGCCGCCGCTGTACCGGAAGTACCGGAGGAGAAAAACGGACTGGCTTTATTTGAATTATTTATCGATACGGATATGTATCTGGTGTATAAAAGCGGAGAGCCGCTTGATCTGACTCACCGCGAATATGAACTGGTCTATTATATGGCCAAAAATGCTGGCAGGGTAATGACACGCGAGCATCTGCTGCAAGCGGTATGGGGATTTGAATACTTTGGAGATGTGCGTACAGTCGATGTAACGATTCGCCGTCTGCGGGAGAAGATCGAGGATGATCCGAGCAAGCCGGAATATATCCTGACCCGTCGTGGACTCGGCTATATGATGCGCAGTCCAAAAGCAGGAGGATGGTAAGGTGAAGCGCAGGCTTCGGCTGCTGCCAGGATTCAGCCGCACGATTCAGGCGCGGCTGATCATTATTTATGTGCTGCTCATTTTGATTGCGATGCAGCTGATCGGTGTTTATTTTGTAAGTTCAATGAAAAACTCCCTCACCAGCAACTTTACCCAGGATCTGCAGGAGCGGGCTGAGCTATTGTCGGTACTTGCTGCCGATAAATGGTCGGGCAGCGGAGAGACCGGTGCCAACTCGGTTAGCGATCTGAAGCTGATGGTGGATAATCTCTATAATATGAGCGGTACCGAGATCCAGGAAATCCAACTGCTCGATGTGAGCGGACGTATCGTTATCTCGTCGCTGGATTCCGACTCCAATACGGAAGCACGCCGCAATACGCAGACGGTAGTCAGTCGTGCTCTACAGGGAATCAGTGATAATGAAGAATATATTATCGATGAGACCGGCGAACGCAAACGGGTGGTAGCCGAGCCGATCATGAGCGGCAATCGTACAGTAGGTGCCGTCTATATTGTCGCGTCGATGGCCGAGCTATATGACACGATGAAGCGGATTAACGGGATCTTCCTGTCGGGACTGCTGATCGCACTGGCACTGACAGCCGTACTCGGCGTTATTCTGGCTCATACCATTACCCAGCCGATCAAGGAAATGACCCGGCGGGCCAAACAGGTGGCCGAAGGGGACTTTGACCATCATATGACCGTGTACAGTAATGACGAGATCGGACAGCTGAGCGAAGCTTTTAACTATATGACGAGCCGCCTGCGGGATGCGCTGGCCCAGAACGAAGAGGAAAAAGACAAGCTGGCCTCCATACTGAAAAATATGAGTGATGGCGTGATCGCGACCGATGAGCATGGCTGCGTGATTCTGGTCAACCGGGTAGCAGGAGCCATGCTGGATACGAGCGAGCAGGATATCACCGGCAAAACGCTGCTGGAGCTGCTGCCTTTATCCGAACAGGATCGCAGCAAGCTGCAGGCAGGTACGCTGCGTCATGTCATTTTGAAAATGGGACAGGAAGAAGAAGGCAATACTTCGATCATCCGCGTCACCTTCAGTCCGATTCACCGGCGCAAAGACAATATCGCAGGTGTGATTGCCGTATTGCAGGATGTCACCGACCAGGAGAAGCTGGAAGGTGCACGGCGCGAGTTTGTCGCCAATGTCTCGCATGAGCTCCGTACGCCGCTCACGACGATCAAGAGCTATACCGAAGCGCTGGAAGACGGCGCACTCGATGAACGGGCACTTGCCGAACGCTTTATAGGCGTGATTCGCAATGAAACCCAGCGCATGATCCGGCTTGTCAGCGATCTGCTGCATTTGTCCCGTCTCGATTCCAGCGAAGCCATGATGCGTAAGCAGCGTACGAATGTACTGGAGCTGCTGGAGGATACAATCGATCGTTTCTTTGTCCAGATGAAACAAAAAGATATTCGTTCATCGATCGATATGCAGCCGGAAGTGGGCAGTGTATGGATCGACCGGGATCAGATGGATCAGGTGCTCGACAATCTGGTCTCCAATGCACTCAAATACACGCCCGACGGCGGCAGTATCAAGCTGGCTGCACGCTGTACGAATGACGGAATGCTGGCATTGTCTGTGGAGGATACCGGTATCGGTATTCCCAAGCAGGATCTGGGACGAATCTTTGAACGCTTTTACCGGGTGGATAAAGCCCGTTCCCGCAATATGGGCGGTACCGGACTTGGACTGTCTATTGCCCGGGAAATGGTGCGTGCCCATGACGGTACGATTGAGCTGGATTCCGAGCTGGGGCAGGGTACAACCGTGACCGTTATGCTGCCTCTGCATGAGGAAGGAGAGGGTATGAGTTGAGAGAAAATATCAAATCATGTGCACTCATGCTTCTGATTGTACTCAGTCTGATCCAGAGTTATTTCCTGATCTACCGGATGCCCGGTGCCGATTCGGTTGCCAATTCGGAAGCAGGCTATGTGCAGGCAGAAGATATTGGACCACGTTCCGATATCGAGAACCTGGTGTTTCCGGATCAGATGATTATTCACAAGTCGGGAAATCGGCATACGATTTTCTATCCTTCTTCATCCAATTACAATTCGATCTACACCGATCTCAAAAATAGCAGCTTCGGACAATTCCGCCGTCTGCCACTGCAGAGCATGAACTGGAATGCGATCCGTAGTGAAGCTGGCATCGAACTGACTTTTAACAGCGGTATTCCGGTCAGTCTTCTGGAGCGCAGCATGAATCTGAATCCGGATTCGCTGTTTGAAGGAGATGCGGTGAATCGTATCCTGATCTATAACGCTGCCGAGAACAATGTGCCGCGGGCGTTCTTTTTCAGTGCCGGTGGCGATGTGGTCTATGAAGCGACCGATATAAAATGGACCAGCCAGGATGTGCTGAAGCATGTACTGCTTGGTGAAAATGGTATCAATTATCAGTATGCTGCAGGTGGATATTATGTACCGCAGACCGGTCTGAGCATTCCGACCATCACGCTCAAGCTGGATAGTCTGACGACCGAGCAGATGCAGCGCAATCTGTTTTTTGATCCGGGAGCGACGCGGAATATTAACGAAGAGAACGGTACGGAAATCTATACGGACAGCAAGCGCAGTCTGCAGGTAGATACCCGACAGAGATGGATGACCTACACCGATCCTACCGCACCGACAACCGGCACCAACAGCGTAGTCGATAATGTACTATCGGCAGTGGAATTTGTAAACCAGCATGGTGGCTGGCCGGGTACGTATATGCTGAATATGAGCAGTACGGATAACAAGAAAGGCTTTACGTTCCGCCAGTATTATCATTCGTATCCGATTATGGATACGGACAAGCTCCGGTTCGGCTATATGCGGCTGATGGTGGAATACAATACCGTTTCTTCCTATGAGCGTTCCCTGCTGTATCTGACAGCCGATCAACAGCTGGCCGATCAGCCGCTGTCGTCCAATTCGCAGATTCAGGTGCTGCCGGGTGGTCCACAGCTGATCAACCTGCTGCAAAAGCAGGTTCCTGCCGGTCAGACCGTGAGCAATCTGTCTCCGGCTTATCGTCCGACGCTCGGTAATGGCGTAGTCGTTCTGACGCCGGTATGGATGGCGGAGCTGCAGGACGGCAGACATCTGCTCATAGAGTTAAATCACAAATTGTAATCAAGCGGGAGGTCCAAGATGGATTGGGGAAGAGCCAAAAGCGTATTGATCAGCGCCTTTTTACTGCTGAATATCATATTGGGTTACCAGCTCTGGATGGATATACGTGATCAGGCCCAATCCAATCTGGATATTGCCTCCCTCAGTGAAAATGCACAGCGGGCCCTGGAGAACAAGCATGTTCAGGTGACTGCCCAGATTCCAAGAGAAACACCCATTTTGCCCGAAATGATCTACCGCAGCAGTGCGCCGGCTGTACAGCAGCCGGTGAAGCTGTCGCGTCCGGTGGACAGCCAGCTTATTTTTAATGAAGACGAGCTGAAAAGTCAGCTGAATGGCGAGATTCAGAACATAAACAAGTATCAGTATGATCCGTTTATTACCGAAGAAGGAATTTTTGTGATGCATCCGCTTATAAATAACGATTTACCCCTGTTTAATGCGAATCTGGAGCTGTATTATAGTAATCAGAAGATTATTTCCTACACTGCCCCGCAGTTGATGGTGGATGGCGAGAATGAAGGACAGCCAAGACAGGAGATTTTGTCGGCATCCGTAGCGCTGGGTACTTTGATTGAAAAAGAACTGCCGGATAACGCGGTAGTGAAAGATATATCGCTGGGTTTCTATGGTCAACCGCTGGACAGCAGCCGGTTCAAAGCCGAACCGGTCTGGAGAATTGTACTGGAAAGCGGCGAAATCTATTATGTACAGGGAATAAACGGGGAGGTTATGAGAGCCCCGGCGGCAGAAAATGAGGAGTAGACATAAATGATAGGCATACATGGTATACAATTTACAGTATTATCGAGTGGCTCCACAGGCAATGCCACTATCGTTCGCAACAAAGACGCGGCCATCCTGATCGATGCCGGACTCAGTGCCAAACGGATCGATGAGCTGATGCGTGAGCGGGAGATGACCGGGGAAGAACTGAACGGTATTCTGGTCACCCACGAACACTCCGATCATGTCAAAGGACTGGGCGCAGTCGCGCGCAAGTATCAGCTGCCGATCTACGCCAACGAGAAGACCTGGATGGCTATCGAGCGGGCAGTCGGCAAAATTACTCCCGAGCAAAAGCAGATTATGCAGACGGGAGACTTTCTGACTTTTGGTTCGCTGCGAATCGAGTCATTCGGCATCTCGCATGATGCGGCTGAACCGGTGGGCTACTTTTTCCGGGATGGCGCCCAGAAGCTCAGCGTAGCAACCGATCTTGGTTATGTCAGCGACAAGGTGATGCAGAGTATCTCCGATTCGGATGTGCTTGTGCTGGAAGCCAATCACGATATCGAAATGCTGCGCATGGGTCGTTACCCGTGGAACACCAAGCGGCGTATTTTGAGCGATGTGGGCCACCTGTCCAATGACGCGGCTGGCGAAGCGCTCAGTGAACTGCTTTGCAAAAAAATGAAACGTACGTATCTGGCCCATCTCAGCCGTGATCATAATATGATGGAAATCGCCAAAATGACCGTCAGAGATGCGATGGAGAGTAGAGGCTGCTTTTTCAAAGACAGCGAATTTCAGCTGTGTGCCACCTATTATGATCGTCCTACACCATGGGATATGCTCAGTGAAACCTATGTACCCGAGGAAATATTATAATCCGGCGTTTGAACAGCAGGGAACCGCAGGTAATAGATAAGGCACAGCAGAAGAACGCAGAGGGGCGATAAGCATGGCATTGTTTGATGATGATTTCTATTCCACCAAAGTGCCGCGAAAATCCCGGCGCCAGGCTCCGCTTTCCCCTTCCTATCCGGTTCCCCGCTCGTTTCGCGTACAGCCGCGCAGATCGTCTATGCTGAAGATCGTGCTGGTTAGTGCATTGACGAGTGCAGTTACCGTATTCGCCGTACTGGGAGCCTTGATCTGGTATCACAACAGCTACCCTGCTGCTGCATCAGCCAGTATGCTGCCGCTGGAGCAGACCGGAGGCAATCCGTATGAGCAGCTGACCCGGGTAGCCGAGCAGGTACGTCCGGCAGTGGTCAGTATTGTGAATTACCAGAATGGAGAAAAGGAACTGGATACGCCGCCTGCACTGGATGAATCAGCGCTAGGTTCGGGCGTTATTTTCCGCAAAGAAGGTGGCAAAGCCTATATTGTCACCAATAATCATGTCATCTCCGATGCCGATGAAGTCGATGCTGTCTTAACCGATGGCACAATGCTCAAGGCTACGGTCGTGGGTGCCGACTTTATCAGCGATATCGCTGTGCTGTCGGTCAGTGCCAAAGATGTGGATACTGTCGCCCCGATCGGGGACTCGGATCAGCTGCAGCTGGGCGAGACCGTGCTGGCTATTGGCAATCCGCTCGGGTTTAATGGTACGATGACATCAGGGATTGTCAGTTATGACAACCGATTGATCCCTGTATCGCTCAACCAGGATGGCAATTACGACTGGGAGCAGAATGTGATTCAGACCGATGCGGCTATTAACGAAGGCAATAGCGGCGGTGCACTCGTCAATCTCAGCGGCCAGGTGATCGGGATCAACACGATGAAAATCGCCGATACCGGCGTCGAAGGACTGGGCTTTGCGATTCCGATCAACGAAGTGATGGACAATGCCGAGCAATTGATGAAAAACGGCAAAATTAATCGTCCGTATCTCGGTGTATACAGCGTCGATCTGGATAATGAGTATGCCTACCGTTCCTATGACGAAGAAGAACCGGAATCCAAAAAGCCGGAGCTTCCGGATAGTGTCAAAGAAGGCGCAGTAGTCGTCGAAGCCAGCGGACCTGCCAAAGCAGCAGGACTCGCAGCCGATGATGTCATCGTCCAGCTGGACCGGGAAAAAGTCGGCTCCACCCTCGAGCTGCGCAAATATCTGTATAATCACAAAAAAGCCGGAGATACACTCAAAGTTACGTATTACCGCAGCGGAGCCAAGAAGACGGTAAATGTCACTCTGGAATCCCAGCCGGATAATCATAAATAACCAACTCAGTACACACCGGAAAGGAAGCTTGAAACTATTGATGTATGTCGTATGCAAAGATCATGTGGAAGAGGCGCTGGAAGCGTTTGTGGATGAATTCGAAGATGCTCCGGATGTCGTAGATCTGAAAGAAACCGAATTCTCGGACTGGGACCCGCCCGCCAAATGTATTTATTGCGATCAGCATGGCGAGTTTCTGGTCGTCTGATAGACCGGATCGTTCCGGATGATACACAGCCCGTCCTTTTGCCTGCTCCGCACCGGAGACAGGAGGGACGGGTCAAGCTGATAGAGAGAGACAACGAATGCCTTACACTACTATATAACAGCCAGACATTCCATTAGCGCGTACTGATCATGACGGAACAAAGGGGAAAGGACCGGATATCACGGTCCTTGTTTCTTGTTGCCCTCAGAGCCGTAGGCTTTTTTTTCATTTACGACTTTGCTGTAAACCAATTTTAACTGCTTTGAGACGATTGCTGCAGAATACTTGGATATAATGGGACATGTCGGTTTATGCGCTGTCAGTATGCAGAATCAGAATGCCCAGGGAAAGGAAAGGAATAATGATAGACATCAGGTATGGAATGCTCACAACGAAACAAAAGGAACCGCAGCGACAGAGAGAAAAGTATACCGGCGAATCGGCCGGTTTGAATATACATAGAGGGCGGTGGGTATATGCCTAAGCCGCTCCAGCAACACCGTTATATGCCAGGGCTGGATGGCCTCCGGGCATTCGCCGTACTGGCTGTTATTATCTATCACCTGAATACCGATTGGGCGCCGGGCGGACTGCTGGGTGTCGGTATTTTCTTCGTATTATCCGGTTATCTGATTACGGATATTCTGGCCGGACAGTGGGAACGCCACCACCGCTTTGCCATGAAGGATTTCTGGATTCGGCGTGCACGTAGACTGTTGCCAGCGATGTTCGCCATGATCGCCGTGGTAGCTATCTGGTGTCTGATCGGCGACCATTCCAGACTTAGCGCGCTGGCTGGAGATATTCCGGCAGCACTGCTGTATATTAGCAACTGGTGGTTTATTTTTCATAAAGTATCGTACTTTGAGAGCTTCGGACCGGCTTCACCGCTTGGACATCTATGGTCACTGGCTGTAGAGGAGCAGTTCTATCTGCTATGGCCGTTCCTGCTGCTGCTCGGACTGAAGTTCCTGCCCAAGAGGGGTAATCTGGCTGGCTGGATTCTCAGCCTGTCCATTATCTCGGCGCTGCTCATGGCCGTCATCTATGTGCCGGGCGAGGACCCGAGCCGTGTGTATTACGGAACAGACACGCGAATCTTCGCCCTGCTGATCGGTGCAGCGCTGGCGATTGTCTGGCCGAGCATGAAGCTCAAGACCAATGTCTCCGCACCGGCCCAGCATGTATTAGATGCAGCGGGTACCATCTCACTGCTGGTACTGATCTGGCTGGTGTGGCATACGAATGAGTATCAGCCATTTCTGTATCGTGGAGGTATGCTGCTCATCGCTATAATAACCGCGATCCTGATCGCCGTACTGGCCCATCCGGCGAGCCGTCTGGCGGTAATCGTCGGCAGCAAGCCGCTGCGCTGGTTAGGCAGGCGCTCGTACGGGCTGTACCTCTGGCATTTCCCGGTTATTACGCTCAGTACGCCGCAGGTCAGCACGGAAGAGCCTTCGATTCTGCGAGCCGTTATCCAGGTTGCTGTTAGTCTGGCACTCGCCGAGCTGAGCTGGAGATATGTCGAAGAACCGGTTCGCAGAAATGGATTCCGTCAGACGCTGAACCGCACCTATGCACAGCGCAGCCAATGGCGTAATTCCCGCTCCTGGATATACGGCGGGGGTGCTGCCATGCTGTTCGTCGTATCGGCGCTGGTGCTGGGACATGTCGTCTCCAGTTCTGCACCCAAAGTCGATCCGCAGCAGCCGCAGTCTGTATTTATTGTCGGCAAGCCAGCTTCGACAGAAGACAAGTCCGACTCCAAAACAGATAAAATGCCCAAGGAAGTGGCAAGTACTGTGAAGCCCAAGGACGAGACAGATGCTAAAGACAGTACAGCCGAACAGCCTGCCGGAGACAAAGAAAAGACAGACACGCCGGATAGCACAACGGCCGACAGTACAGATGAACCGACGAGCAAGCCATCCTCCGGCAGAACGACAGGATCAAGCAGCCTGAACTCGGGCAGTACCAAGGAATCGGCGTCCAATCAGCAGAGTAAGCTGACATCGGCTGCCGATCAGAATGCATCCGATCCTGCAGCTGCTACAAACAAGAAAGTGCTGGACAAAATCGTCTCCGGCGACGGCGTAACCGCGATTGGGGATTCGGTTATGCTGGATGTCGCTCGTCACCTCAGCGAAGTGATGCCGGGCATTACGATCGACGGCCGTGTAGGCCGCCAGATGACCGAAGCCCCGGCAGAAATCCAGCAGCTGCGCCGCAGTGGTCACCTGGGCTCCAAGGTGATTATCGAGCTCGGTACCAATGGTTCCTTTACCCGGGAACAGCTGGAAGGTCTACTGGATGAACTGGGCGATGTGAAGAAGATTATCCTGGTAAATACCCGCGTGCCGCGTCCATGGGAGACGCTCGTAAATGATACGATCAATGCGGTAGCTGCGGAAGATCCGCGTATTACCGTGGTGGACTGGTATTCGGCGAGCAAGGGACAGGACAGCTTCTTCGCGACTGACGGTGTGCATGTGAATCCATCAGGTGCCAAGGTATTTGCTACACTGGTAGCCAATGCGATTGCTGGTAAGTAGATCGTCCGTAGAAATAAATATACTCATGATCATTCGTAGGGATGATCATGAGTATATTTAACTGGATTTAGAGGATATATTTTACAATTCATACCGAAGTCCTATACAACTGCCTTAACAGACTTCCGATAATATTAAAGGAAGAATTACAAGTGCTCCCTCTGGGCCGACTGCCATTCAGTCAGCGTGGAGGGAGTTTTTAATTGATACGGATCATTTTAATTCAGTAATACGGTCTGTTTTTTTCATCCATTGCACGTACTTGTTCTTCCAATACACGTATTATTCGATTTTGCCGATACAAGATCGGAGAAGTAACTATGATGAAAAAAATGATAACTCCTATGATCATATTAAGCCTCCTTATGTAGGTGAGTCGTATAAATAGTCTACATAAAAGAATGTATTCATTCAAAATAAAATTTAAAAGTAAAGTATACGTGTTTTTTTGAAATGATGAAAGATCATAGTAGCAGACTCTACCCGGATATCTGGTATGATAATAACATGTGAGTTCCAGCGACGGACGACTATACAGAGACAGTAGAATTCAGGAGGATATCGATGTTCATACAGATTATTGGAGTAGGCAAGCTTAAGGAAAAATATCTCGTACAGGGAATCGCCGAGTACGCCAAGCGGCTGACCCCATATATCAAATTCCAGGTGATCGAAGTTAGTGACGAGAAGGCACCGGATACACTCAGTGATGCCGAGGTACGGATTGTGAAGGACAAGGAAGGCGAGCGAATCCTGGCACAGATCAAGCCGGATGCGCATGTGATTACACTGACGCTGGACGGCAAGCTGTGGAGCTCCGAGGATCTGGCAGCCGAGATCGATAAGCTCGGTACATATGGTAGCAGCCATGTGGTATTTGTGATTGGCGGCAGTCATGGGATTGGGGATGAAGTGCTGAAGCGGGCGCAGCAGAAGCTGTGCTTTGGACGGATGACGCTGCCGCATCAGCTGATGCGATTGGTACTGGTAGAGCAGATTTACCGGGCGGTGAAGATTAACAGGGGTGAGCCGTATCATAAATAGGGTGAACTGGTGAGAATTATCGTACAGATAGAGACTACAAAACATGCTAGAACTATGATTCTGACAACAAGCACCTCCTCCAACTAGAGATACCACAAAGTGGCATCAAGACCAACAGTAGTTGAAGTGAAACACACACGTAAACGAATTTTCAATTTCCGCGGGCATGAAGCTTGGCGGATTTTTTTATTAAACGACAGAATTTGTTGAATCAGGCAAAAAATCTAATAGAAAAGGCAAAGATTACAGTATTCAATCCCCTATACTTAGAGTAAATATCCTACCGATAGGAAAAGGGGTTTTTGAGAATATGACAAGTAAAATGGTTCGAGTAATCGTGTTCATTCTCGCATTTGCGATTGCCGGATACGCAATGGTTCAGTATGGCATTCTGAAAGCTAGTGATGCTGGACTGGTTTCTTTCAAATTGCCAAAGCCAGATTTTGAACTCAAACCCTGGGTCTATGTGCTGTACGTCCATATTTTCACCGCGATATTTGCTTTGGTTATAGGACCCTTTCAACTATTTATAAAGCCAACACCTGCCAGAAGACGCTGGCATCGTCTATTCGGGTATGGATATGTTTTTTCGATTGTACTGAGTGGGGTCGTGAATGTGTATTTATCCCTTTTTGCGACAGGCGGTTGGGTTTCCAGTCTTGGATTCATGTCGCTCGATGTATTGTGGGTAGGGACTACGCTTACGGCAACAAGAAAAATTATGTCCAAAGACATCCAGGCTCATAAAGAATGGATGCTTCGCAGTTACGCGCTTACTTTTTCAGCGGTCACGCTTCGAATCTTTTTAGCGCCGTTGGCTATTCTGCTTGGCGATTTCGAGGCGGCGTTTCGGGTTGTCGCTTGGCTGTGTTGGATTCCTAATCTGCTCGTTATAGAAGCCGTAATTTTCAGAATGAGGTTACGTCAGCTATAGCCTCAACATATGACCAGACATGCTTTTTTCATATGACAGAACTCCTCTTCCCTCATGTTATACTCATGAGAACAAAAAAGGCAGAAGGAGCAAGTGATATGATACCCTTTCGACATGACCATGTAGGTAGTTTTTTACGTCCTGGCAACTTGAGTCAGGCACGCGAACAATATAAAGCAGGCAGCATCACCCATGAACAATTACGAGCTGTAGAAGACCAAGAGATTATCCGCATTATTGAAAAGCAAAAAGAAAATGGCGTGCTAGCTGTTACGGATGGCGAGCTGCGCAGAAGCTGGTGGCATTTTGATTTCCTCGGCGGTCTGGACGGCGTAGAACTGTATGAGCAAATCGACGGACCACAATTCCACAATATGCAAACGCGTAAAGGCGGAATTCGCGTTATAGGCAAAGTGGATTTCTCGACTCACCCTTTCCTGGAGGACTTCAAGTTCGTTAAGCAGCATGCAGGTGACGCTGTGGCAAAGCAGACAATTCCGAGTCCGAATATGCTGCTGTATCGCTTGGAGAATGGTGCAAATGTCTATACGGATCGCGAGGCATTCCTGCAGGACACGATCGCGGCGTATCAAAAAGCGATTCAGGCTTTCTATGACGCAGGGTGTCGCTATCTGCAGCTGGATGATACCGCCTGGGCAGACCTCTTCTCGGAAGCGGGTCACGATAAGCTACGTGCCAAAGGGTTGGATCCTGCGGAAGAGTTGAAAACGATGCAGCGTATGATTAACGAATCGTTGGCTCATAAACCGGCGGATTTGGTAGTGACGATGCACATCTGCCGCGGTAACTACAAATCGAATTATTTCTCGACGGGTGGCTATGATTACGCTTCTGAGGTGATCTTCGGCGGCTTGGACGTAGATGGATTGTTTTTGGAGTTTGACGATGAGCGCTCAGGCAGTTTTGATTCCTTAAAACATGTGAATCGCAAAGATCTGAAAATCGTGCTCGGTCTGCTCACCTCCAAAACTGGCGAGTTAGAAGATAAAGAATACATCAAAGCCCGGATTGCTGAAGCGGCTACGTATGTGCCTCTGGAGCAGCTTTGTTTGAGCCCGCAATGCGGATTTTCGTCTACAGAAGAGGGCAATATTTTAACCGAAGACGAGCAGTGGCGTAAGCTTCGTTACGTGAAGGAAATTGCAGACGAGGTATGGGCGTAATCCATTTATTCAGATAAAAAAAGGGGTTATACAATGACAATTCAAGCAGACCAAGAAGCTGTGAACATCGTTACTGTTGAAGCGTTGATCAATGGCCAGAATGTAAAGTCCCTTTCCCAATCGACCAAAGAGAATCCGGCGAACCCGACCGAGATCGTTGGCTATTTCCCTGTCACGACGAAAGAACAAGCTGTCGAAGCGATCGAAGCTGCAGCCGCTGCTTTTAAAACATGGAAGAAAACCGATATCGAGCAGCGCGTTGCGAGCATGCGCAGAGCGATCGAGAAGATTAGAGCAGCCGAGAACGAAATCGTACATTTGCTGTCCAGAGAGCATGGCAAGCCATTGTATGATGCGCACGGCGAAATTTATGTTGCGTTGATGTGGATGGAGTTTGCTTGTAATGAAGCAGCAGCGGCTCTCAAGGAAGAAATTCAGGAGCATGATCACGGCAAGACGATTCTGTCGTATGACCCGATTGGTGTGGTGGCTGCGATTAGTCCATGGAACTATCCGATTGCGTTGTCTACGATCAAGATTGCTCCTGCCTTGCTGGCGGGCAACACGATTGTGCTGAAGCCAAGTCCGTATGCGCCGCTGGCGGCAGCGAAAGTGGCAGAGATTATCGCAAGCGAATTCCCAGCGGGCGTCATTAATGTCGTTCATGGAGCTGCGGATGTAGGCGTTGAACTGACTACGAATCCGCATGTGGCAAAAATCGCTTTTACCGGCGGAACCGAGACGGCCAAGCATATTATCAAAGCGGCTTCCGACACGATTAAAGATATGACGCTTGAGCTTGGCGGTAACGATGCAGCTATTTTTCTGGAGAGCTTTGACGTAAATGACGAGCGCGCCATGCGCCGGATCGTCGTTTCCAACTTCCTTACGACGGGTCAGATCTGTATGATCGCCAAGCGCGTGTATGTACACCGTTCGATCTATGATCAGTTTGTGGAGAAATATATCGAGGCAGCCAATCGCTGGATTCGTATCGGCGATCCGTTTGATCCGGATACGACAGTAGGCCCGGTCAACAACGTGAAGCAGCGGGATTACGTGCTGAGTCTGGTTGAAGATGCGAAGCAGCGCGGCGCGAAGGTCATTCCACTCGGCACAATTTTGGATCAGAAGCTGTTCGACCAAGGATACTACCTGCAGCCTACGCTCGTTCTGGATTGTGACGTGCATGATCCGATCGTGGTGGAAGAACAGTTCGGTCCTACCGTTCCGATTCTGCCTTTTGATGATGAAGAGCAGGTCATTCAGCTCCACAATGAAAGTATCTACGGATTGACGAGTTCGGTATGGGGGAAGGAAGAAGATGCGATTCTCCTGGCGCGTCAGCTCGAAGCCGGAACGACTATGATTAATACCGCTGCCGTACAGGGGCTGGACGTTCAGTTCCCGTTCGGCGGTGTGAAGCAATCCGGAATTGGCCGCGAATATGGTACAGAAGGCATCCGCACATATACGGAGCAGCATGTGATCAATGTGCCGAAGATGCTGGATCTTCCTTATATTCCCGAATAAAGAGTAGATGTTGTTCCAGAATCCTGCAGTTTGCTGCGGGTTTAGACTCTAATTAAAAGCCCTATCTACCGAATCTCAAGGATCGGCGGATAGGGCTTTTTGCTATAATAAAGCCGAATTCAGGTTTAAGCGGTTGACGTACTAGACACCGGGCTCGAACTTCAAGACAGGCCGGATGTCCGAATGAAGGATTGCCGGAACGAGGGAATCTTTTGCGCAAAAATCATAAAAACTTCAAAAGACTACTGACATCACGCTGTCAGTAGCGATTCGTTATGATTAAACCTGCGAACGGATAACCCATCGATACAAACAGGTTATAAAGCGGTGACGCTAAACAGCCGAATTTATCGTCGAATCGCAGAAAGGATGATTATTTATGAATTTCGCGTCAGTACGCATCATCACGGACGATGTAGATCGTCTGGTCGAGTTTTACGAAAAGGTTACGGGGATCGTGGCAGAGCGGCCGGCGCCTGTATTTGCTGAAATCGTCATGGGGTCGGGCACGCTTGCTATCGGCCACTCTCAGACTGCGCAGCTATTCGGGGTCGATTCCGTGGTAGCCGCATCGAATCGCACAATGATCATCGAGCTTCGCGTAAAGAACCTCGAAGCGGAGCATGAGCGTCTGAAGCTGTGGGTCGATCAATGGGTACAAGAGCCGACCCTGATGCCGTGGGGGAATCGTTCGATGCTGTTCCGTGACCCCGACGGCAATTTGGTTAATCTGTTCGAACCGATGAGCGAGGCCGCGATCGAACGGTTCAGAGATCGGTAGACGAATCGTCTGCAATTATAATCCATTCAATAGAATGGTCCAACACTCTGCAGCAAACGCTGATGCAGCTGCTGCTGAATATAATCCCGGTGCTAAGATCCGCGATGCCCGGGATTTCCTTTTTGCTTTTTCGCAGTATGCGAAAAGGCGAATCGTTAAATCTCCAACTCCGCCTTTTCCTCCAACCGTCTTTCCCCCAAGAGCTTTTCCGCAACATGCACATTAAAGAAATGAATGATCGGTCCTAGTCCGAACATGGACACCAGCGTCCCCAGTCCAATAATGCCTCCGAAAATAAAGCAAATCAACGCACAGAACGCGTCCGTAAACATTCGGTGCCAGAAATAGCTGACTTGCGGAAAGCGATCCCTCATCAGCAAGGAGAGACAGTCGTAAGGGGCGATACCGACATTGGAAGTCTGATACAGAGACACGCCGAAGCTACATACGACGACGCCGATCGCGACCGTAATCACGCGCTGCCACAGCAGTTGGGGTTCGCCCAGTACATTTAACCCAATATCATAAAAGAAGGTAACGAAGTAACCTAGAAATACGGCATTTACGATAGTCCCGATTCCGATAAATCGGCGTCCCGCGATAAGCTGTACCATAAACAAGGACAGGTTCAACAAGATCAGAAAGAGAGCATACGCGATCCCGCTCGTATCCGCAAGTGCCATCACCATACCGCTGAAAGGGTCGTTCCCCAAACCAGACAATTTGAAAATACTAATTCCCATACCCAAAAAAATGTTGCCGACCAGCATAATGATTAATCGCTTTGGATCTGTTAATGCAGTGATGAATCCTCTCATATGAACCGTCCTATCGTCAGATTATCATTCCGCTCATCAAGAATATGGTAATGATTTTTTCGCTTAAGAGAATCTAACAGGTAGATCCACCCGATCAATCCACATAAAACAAACCCAAATGCATGCAGCGCTCCGTAAATAGGGATGAAATCAAGGATCGTTAAGTCAAACTTCCTTTTTAGCAATGGATAGAACATGGAGACGACCACAATGGTGTAGAAAGCCAGGCATGAAACAACTAAAAAGACGGCTGCCTTTCTATATAATGGATTTCGCTTCAAGTACGTAAGGAGATACGTAGTGTAGATCGCAATATTACAAGCAAACAACGTAACACCAATGTACTCAATGGGCTTGGAGAAGATCATACCGATCGCGATCAGAACAGGCCCGATAATATCGATAGCAACGACCCATGGATACCAGCTTTTCTTCGTCATGATCCGTCCCAGCATACCAATAAAAATCGGAACGATTGCAGAGGAAAAATGAAAGTGAACCGAACTTAATGCATGCGTAGCCGGATTCGCCTGGAAGAGCGTCCATTGATACTGATACAACGTGAACCAAATACCCCCGATAAAAAAGTAAACCAGTCCTGCACCAATCGCAATTTCCGCTATTTTCCCCTTATGTATCGATATATTGGCTATCCCATACAGGCAAAGCAGCAAGGTGAGCAATAGCCAACCAAGAGATAGGATACCCGGTATAGCTGTACCTTCCAATCCCCAATCATTACTGCTCATCACAGAGGATAGAGCAAGCAGCGCTGCGGGAAATTGAAACCACTTTATAGCAGTATAGATCGTCTGTAGATGGGTACTCTTCTCATCGTACTTCAACAGTAAAATGACCAGAGGTACAATAACAAAAGCCGCAAACAACAGAAACTTTTCGACCAATTCAAATTGAAAATATTCAAGAAAAAATAGAAGAATGACGATGATTGCACCTGGAATTATAGGTACGAATAAGGATTTCATCATTGACTGCTGGAAACGATGCATAACGGCTCCTTTCTAATGGTGCTTTGTGTTAGATGTGCCTATCCCTGTTGGTAAAGTATTCGTTCTCATGGATAGCCGGTTCTTTTGTAGTAGTTTAACATAGTTATTTGCCGATAGATCTATCACGGTAATAGGGAAGCCTCCAGTCATTTTCAAATAGGCTGTTACCTAATACGAGTATGCAGCGTCTAACGTATAGCAAAACTCATTATCATTTCATGCCACGCAAATGAAGGGAGTCCAAACATAGATATTCAAGGAATACTCAGCACGCTATTACCGTTTCTACCCAAGGTATTAGTTATCGCATTATTATTTTTAGGCGTTATCTCCTTTTTATACGTTTTATACCGCAAAAGAGGCGGAAAAAGAAAGTTCTCGGCCACACAGTTTGCAGCAAGTTGCTTGCTTATCATGTGGTTTGGGTTGGTCATGATGTTAACCACATTCAGTAGAGGAGCCAACTTTGAGGGATGGGTGAACTTCCGACTGTTTAGCGGCTATCTGAGTGCATGGAATCAATGGTCGCTCAGCGAATTTCAACTCATCCTTTTTAATATGATGATGTTTATGCCGCTTGGTTTTTTGCTGCCGCTGCTGGGCATGCGAATACGGCGCTTTACGCCTGTACTTATCATTTCTCTAATCGTAACGATTGGGATCGAGCTGATCCAGATGATTAGCGGAAGAGGCATCTTTGAGTTAGACGATATTTTCCACAACACGCTTGGCAGTATAGCAGGCTACTTGATCATGCAGGCGATTCTGGACAGTGTGCAGCAGCGCAAGCTGCACTTCAAATCGGCAGGGCTGGCGCTATGTATTCCAATGGCTTTTGTTCTATTGTTCACCAGTGCACTCGCTATCTATCAGGCAAAAGAGCTGGGTAATCTATCGATCCGGCCGGCGATCAAACAGGATATGGAGGGGGTGAAGGTTGAACTTGATGCCAAGCTTCCGGAGAAAGCAGAGATGGTTTCACTGTATGTCAATGATCACATTTACAATCTGGAATATGGTAAGCATATGGCTGAGCTGGTTCAGCAGTCTTTTGATCTTCAGCAAAAGCAGGGAAAACGAGTAGATGGAATGAACCGAATCTGGTTATTTACAGATCGTAGCGGAATCTCCTACACGTTCAATTATAATCTGCAGGACGGTGGATGGCAGTTATATGGCGAGAGCGGAGAAACGGTTAAGCTCACCAAAGAAGAAGTAGTGAAGCATAGAGAGGTCTATGAAAACTGGATGCGTGACAACGATATTCTACCCGCGGATACTATATTTAGCCTACAGAACGAAGATACGCTGAGATGGGATATCCGAAAACCGGTGGATGGTATTGCAAAGGGCGAAAAGGGTTTTACTAGCGGGATGGTCATGATTATGCCTTCTGCTATTGGCCAGAAGGTACCTCGTGATTTGTTTTATATGATGAATCAGAATAAATATGTGCGTAAAGTGGAGGTAATGAGTCCGGCACAAGCTTATGCGCAAGTCCTTGAAGGGAATTTCTCGGTGTATAACGATATGAAGAAAGGCGATCTGCTGCGAGTTAAGCAATATGAGCTGGCGTATACGTATGATTCAAAAGGATACTACCAGCCGGCATATCGCTTCAGCGGAACGGTGAATGGAGAACAGTGGGAAACGCTCATACCGGCTATATCTAATTCTTGAGTAAAGCGAATTTTTATAAAGTTCTCTATAGAATGAACATGATAGATGAGCATATACTTCGAATTACGGTTCGATTGGAACGTTACTTGAGGCAATGCTGTTTGGAATAAATATTTTTGTGATTTTCGTCAGATATCACTTCTGTATCTCAACATTTTTGGTCTTGTGTAATGACATGATAACGATCTACAGTAATGGTAGAAAGGCAAGGTAATCGTCAGTATACAAGACTAAAAGAGATATGGAGGTCGTACATAATGGTAACTATTTTTGTTTATCAGGATCTAAGTCACCCGACTCTTATTGAAATCATCGAACACCAAGAAATTAGAGGCGTGTCTAACAGGACTTGAATGGTATAAAGAAGATGGTATAGCAGACAATAGGATGATTTCAATAAAATTTTGACACTGCCTTTAGAAAAGAACGCCTGATTACCTATCCACTTCATGAACAATAGCAGTTTATCAAAGCAAAATCAAAGAAAATTACTCAGAAAACTATTGCTGCGAGAATAGCTTTCTGCTTGTATATTTATATATATTCTGAGCATTTCCTTGCTGTGTTAATATAAGGGAGTCAGTACATATTTTGAATGTTAGCATTTAAAAAGCCTGCTTGAATGCGAGCTATTAATAGACAGGAGTGGTTACAGGTGAATCAATTTCTGCAAATGGGAGCCAATGCAACCTTAGATGCCTCCAAAGGTCATATCACAATTAGCCATGAAGTTTCTGCATCCATCGATATTTCATTAACAGCCTTTCTGTTAACCGATGCCGACAAAGTGCAGGGAGATAGCGGGATCATCTTTTATAATCAACCAACCAGTGCCACCGGTGTAGCTACGCTTCTTCCGTCCGAGACAACAGGCGATACCAAAGTTCATAAGCTTAACTTTGACATGGACAAAGTCCCTGCCGGTATCACCAAAATAGCTGTAACGCTGACAGAGGATAACAGTACGGGATTTGCGAATGTGAAGAATCTGCAAGCCGAGATCCATACCGACAATACGAATATTCAGTTAACTCCATCCACGTTCACGAGCGAAAATGGAATCATCGTGCTGGAGTTATACTTACGAAATGGACAGACCAAAGCAAAATCAATCTGGCGTGGATTTAATTCCGGATTGGATGGATTATGCCAAAACTACGGGGTTGAGGTTGAAGCGAACGAACCCGATCTGTCTTCTGTAACCGAGACTATGCCCAATCCTACCTCCCAACAGTCGGCTACGCCTTTATCTGTTCCTGCACCTAATAACCAGCAGCTGCCTTCATCGATCAATCTCGTAAAAGTAACCGGCAAGGTCAATCTCGATAAAGGACAAAAGTCAGTCATTATTGAGAAGACACCCGAGATTACAGCTACGGTATCCTGGAAGACGGGAACGGATTACGACATCTATGCTCTGGTCTACACCAGGAATGGAGAGCAGATCGATGTAGCGATGTTTGGTGCGGAGGGAGTGCCGCCTCTACGGAGTTTTGGTAACGGGACCGTAGAGCATATGGGCGATGTAGGGAGAAGCAAGAATTCAGAGAAAACAGAGATTATCAAATTAAGATTAAGAGACGATGTGCTGGCTGTCGTTCCTGTGGTGTATTCCGCGCAGTCCAATGGCACCGGTTCATTTTACCGGTACAAGGTATCCATGAGTATTGATAATCATAAAGGAACGTCCGTGACGATCTCCGCCAAGAATGCTAATAATAATGACCAGATCTATACCTGTGTACCGGGAATTCTGCATAATACACCAGATGGGGTTATTATTAGCCCATTGGAGCTGTACAGCAGACCGGATTCGGAGTACCGACCTATGCTGCGAATGGGATCTTCGAATATGGTAGAAGTAATCATGGATGAAGGACCTTTAAATGACTATAAATAATATATATTAGTCGCGTAGGAAAACGATAAAGCTCAAGCAGATAAGTGGCTTGAGCTTTCATTATTTGAAATTCGTTGGAGGCGAGCTGAAAAATGGCTATGGAGAATCAAGACAACATATTGCATCAACGAACAGACTGTATCCTGTATCATGCTCATCTAGCTGGAACAGATGAATATGGAGCTGGCTGGATCGGTGGGAATGCACCTGCTTTCTTTGATGATCGATCCGATCTGATCCATCAGGGAAACTCCCGATATCGATTTTACCTCAGTTTTATTCATCCGTTCCGACCGGGAAATATGATCTCTATTTTTATTCCGGACAGTTATGAAGACTACTTGGAAAATAACATGTATCCGGATTGTTCGATCCAAGTGATAGAGCATCCTGCTGCAATAGAAAGTATCCACACTACGTTTGCTCATCCGCATCTGATCAAACACACCATCTCCCGCGGGAAACAAAGCAAGGATGAAGAATCGAACGACCAGCCTTTTTTGATCAAAGTGGGCGGCCATCCAAGACTGATTCAGCAGGAAGACTATTATGCGGCGAAGCTCAAAAAGAACTCTTTTTCTTTTCTATTTCAGATCGATGAAGAGGGTTACCCGGACACGCTGCTTCACGAAGAGGGCAGCTATCCTTTTGGTTTTGGGGCATTATATATTTATGCCAAAATAAAAGTGCTGGAGATTGAGCATCCTGTAGCAGGTTTTTGGCAATTCTCCTGAGTACTATTGGCAATTTCAGCTGCGAATCTGCCAGTGCTTCATCTAGCATCATTTGCAGCATTAAAAAGCTAAAGATGATTAAGTAACATAGGAAAGGATGAGTGAGATTATGCCAATCAGATACACCGAATATGTACGCCTGAAGAAAGGTAGATATCAATCGGTAGGCAAGTTTGGCGAGGGTATTTATGCCTATGAGGTTCTAACCGGGATAACCGATTCCCCAGAGTACCACCAAATTTCCAAAGCAGAGTTCGACTTCTTCAAAACATGGTCTAAAGAGGTAGACGGAGTGATGGATATGAAGAAATTTTACGAAATCGTGAATCGTCCGGTTCTCTGCAGCGGTTATTTGGGAAAAGAATATCTGGATACTTCGCGGCTTCGGGATATGTAGTCAGATAGAGATCATGAGCTGGATCAAAGCAAAAATATTGTCCTGATGAACAGTAATATAGCAAAGGTAATGTACGGCAATGGCTCGATTAAATATTACTGTCTCAAACTGCGAATAAAACCCACAAATCAATTGTACTTCCCTCCAAACAGTGTTACTCTGAGGAATGGCAAACACAACATCCACGTTTTGTACTACCCCTACTAAAAATAATCACCATTTTGGCTATACAGAAAGGTAACACTATGATCAAAGTTGAAAATCTGTCTTTCTCGTTTCCCCAGAAAGAACTCTATACCAACATCACGTTTACGCTTGAGGAAGGGCAGCATTGCGCGTTTATCGGCACAAGCGGCAGCGGGAAAAGTACGCTGATCGATATCCTGATGGACCCGCAGCGTTATTTGTACGATGGCAAATTGGAGATCGATCCGGAGTATACGATTGGATATGTCAGTCAGTTCTCCCAAGTCGATACGACCAAAGAAATCACCGTTTTTGAATATATTGCAGAACCATTCATGAAGATCCAGGATGAGATTACTGACATCTATGCCGAAATGGCGACCACATCGGATATGGATGCGCTTATGGAAAAGTACCAGCTGGCTTTGGATGCGCTTGAAGCTCTCGGGGGCGATGATTTTGAGAGCAAAATCAATAAGCAGCTCAATCTCGCCAACCTCATGAAGCTAAAAGATACAGACGTCTCCTCCTTGAGCGGCGGTGAATTCAAGCTGGTTCAAGTGATGAAGGAAATGCTGAATCGCCCTGATCTGATGATTATGGACGAGCCGGATGTGTTTTTGGATTTTGAAAATCTCAATGCGCTCAAAAACCTTATTAATTCGCACAAAGGCATGCTGCTCGTAGTAACGCACAACCGCTATTTGCTGAATCATTGTTTTAATAAGATCATTCATCTCGAAAATGCCGAAATTCAGGAGTTTGATGGACGCTATATCGATTACAACTTCTCCTTGCTGCAAATGAAGATGGAGATGCAGGAAATTGCCGTTGCCGAAGCGGAAGAAGTGGCGCGCAATGAAGCCCTGATCGATAATCTGCGTACCATTGCAACGTACAATTCCGATGAATCCAGAGGCAGAGCGCTAAAAGCCAGAATGAAGGTACAGGAACGATTCGAAGCGAGCCGGATCAAGGCACCATTCGTGGATATTAAGCAGCCGCGTATGGAGTTTGGTCTGGATCATGAACTGGAAGATACGGTTATCGTGCAGGTAAACGATTATGGGGTTTCGTTTGACGAACTGCTGCTGGAGCATGTAGATTTTGAAATGAAATCGACAGATAAAGTGGCGATTATCGGCGCCAATGGAACAGGGAAAACAACGTTACTGCGAGACATTTTCCGAAACCAACAGGAGTCGATTACGATCCATGACGACGTGAAGATCGGTTACCTATCCCAGCTTCAAGGCGAGACATTGACCGATTCCAATAGCATTCTGGATGAGTTTATCGAGGCCGGATTCAGCACGTATGATGATATTAGAGCATACCTGTCCAGTTATGGCTTTGAAGGGGAAATCTTGAATCAGAAGATTCAATCGCTGTCCGGTGGTGAGAAGAATATGCTGCAATTGGCGAAGATTGCTTCCAGCAACGCCAATCTGCTGCTGCTCGACGAACCGACAAGCCATCTGGATATCTATACACAAATTGCTTTGGAGAAAGCGATTAAGGAATACAAAGGCGCAATCCTCATGATCTCCCATGATTTCTATTCCGTCGTTAACGGTATGGATTATGTGCTGATCATCGACAACAAAACGATCCGCAAAATGAGTATGCGCAAATTCAGACAGATGATTTATAAGCGTCATTTTGACAAAGATTATCTGGAAAAGGAACAAAACAAAAAAGAGGTTGAAATGAAAATTGAATTGGCTTTGAAAGATACGAATTTCGAGCTTGCCAAAGTGCTGGTGGATGAGCTGGAAGCGTTGATCAAAGCGCTGTAACGTATAGCTACTATATGCAAATAATCAAATCGGGATTGAACTATAAGACCCGATAGTATCAAAGAATAAACAGCAAAAAGACACTGATGAGTAATAGCGCAGTGTCTTTTTGCTATATGGATTTCGGGATAGCTGGGAGTACATATCTTCGTCCATTTGGAAGAACATGAACAAGCGATGGAAAATATATAATATAATAAATACAGGAACATTTGTTTGCATATATTTCTTTTCTTTTGAACCTATCCTTTGTATGATAAAAGAAATAGGAATGGAAAAGTTAACCAGAATACCAAGTATAATGAATAGCTTTATCTAATACCATCAGGCAGCATATGAAATACCTCCAGTATATACGCGAATCATGGCTCGTTGAAGGCTACGCTTTATACTCCAAGCAGAGGCAGGTGTGAACATGATCCAGTTAACCAATCGTCAGGCCCGGCAATTTCTGTTATTGAAGCATGGGCTATTGGGCGACTATAGATTTGAGGAAAAGCAGGGTATATTGGACTTTGCCAGACAGGTCGGCTGTATTCAGTATGACCCTATCGACGTCTGTGGCAAAAATGCCGAATTGGTGCTGCAGTCGCGAATCAAGAGATTTACCAAGGATATGCTCGCAGAGGTATTGTATGAAGATCGAAGCCTGATTGATTATCCAGACAAAAATCTGGCGATTATCCCTGTTGAGGACTGGCCATACTTTGAACGATACAGACAGGCCGCCCGGCAGCATGCTGAACGTTATCCAGAGATGGTAGCATTAGCAGAACAAGTGCGGACACATATTCAGCATCACGGCGCAATCAGCTCGGATGATTTGAAATTGGAAGGTAATTTTGCTTGGCGATCGGCGATTCACTGGAGCAGCGGTAATAACTCCTCTCGCTCGGTACTGGAACAGATGTATTCGACAGGCGAGCTGATTATCCATCGCAAAAAAGGAACACGTAAATACTACGATATCGCTACCCAGTACATACAGCCCGATTTGCTGAATGCACCGGAGCCATTGGTAGATGAGCTTGAGCATCACAAGTGGCGAGTGCTGCGCCGTATTGGTGCTGTAGGTCTGTTATGGAATCGTGCATCGGATGCCTGGCTGAACATATGGGGGCTAAAAGCGCCACAGCGTAATGAAGTTTTTCGCGAGTTATTACTGGAAAAGCGTATCGCTGCTGTCGCTGTGGAACAGATGAAGGATCTATTGTACTGCCTTGTAGAGGATCTGCCGCTTATAGAAACCGTTCTGACTAACCCGGAGCCGGTATGGCGCTGCGAGCTGATTGCTCCTTTGGATAATCTCATGTGGGATCGTAAGCTGATTAACCAATTATTTGGCTTTGATTACACCTGGGAAATTTATATGCCGGCAGTCAAACGGAAATTCGGTTATTATGTGCTGCCTCTGTTATACGGAGATCATTTCATTGGACGAGCCGAAATCATCGCAGAGCGTAAAACGAGTACACTGCTTGTCAAAAATATCTGGTACGAGCAAGAGGTGAAGCAAACGGTAGAGCTGCGTACAGCCTTGAACCAGTGCCTCCAGAAATTCGCATTATTCCATAGCTGCGAGACGATTGTGATGGAGTAGTGGCTTCAAAATATCGGATATGATTTCAAAAAAAGAAGGAGCTTCGCTTCCACGAAGTCCCTTCTTTTTTAATTATTCTACATACGCCACTGCCCGGGCCTCGACCCACTGCTCCGGGAAAGCCAGATAGGTTACTCCGATCATACTGCCGGCTGGACGATGTTCTCCGACATATTTTTTGAATAATTCGATCGCAATCTCGCCATGCTCCTGGGGGTTGGTCAGATACAGCTCCACATATGCAAGGTTGGACCGGGTAACGCCGAATTCGGCGAGTACATGATCCAGATTCTCCAGTGTCTGATGTACCTGTGCTTCAATATCACCTGCGCCGATAAATTCGCCCTGGGCGTTGTGCGAGAATTGGCCGGAGATATGAATGGTATTATCGACGCGATAGCCTTGGGAGATTCCATGATCCCACAGATCGTGATTGTACACTTGAGTCGTAGTCATTGTGTTAGCCCCTTTACGTTGAATTAAGGCTAGTATAAACTGGACGAAACGAAAGGGATAGTACGCACAAGTACGATAGGTACTATCCGAAAGGGTAGTGTAAACATGGGCATATCCGACTTGAAAGATACAGAAATGAATATTCAGGACACACCATTTGGCTACACGATGTCCATCATCGGCGGCAAATGGAAAATGGTGATTTTGTACCTGTTAGCTGCCAGACAGCCGGTACGTTTTAATGAAATGCACAGACAGATCGGAGCAATCACCTACAAAATTTTGAGCGCACAACTCAAAGAACTGGAAGCAGACGGACTGGTCGAACGCAAAGAATATCCACAGATTCCGCCCAAGGTGGAATACTCGCTCACTCCCAAAGGACAAACGCTGCTACCGGTGATGGAGCAGCTGTGCGAATGGGGTGCGCAGAATCGCCAACCTGATCCACTGGCTGCAAATAATGACCAATAAATAAGTGGCGCGAATGCCATACATGGCAGCAGTCCAAGAACGCTGGGAAATTGCGCTTATCAGCAGGCATGCAGGAGCATATGCATGATTCCTATGTCACTGCGAGTATTGCAGAAATTCCTGTTTATAAATCCGGTTGAGCCGCTCCAGAATCTCCGGTGCCTGCTCCTGAAATTTCAATTCCATCATCTGTCCTTTGGATACGAATATCCCCGATTTTTCGCGATGTTCTCCTACAGCCCCTTGATACAACTGATCTGCGCCATGAGTAGGAGGAGCAAAAAAGAACTTCATCAATGGTCTGACAAACCACGGAAGACCCGATTTTTTTTCTTTGCGCAATGTATTGTTGCTGCCGGGATCAACGCTGCGTATGAGGATGCCTTCCTTGGCTAGCTGGGGTGCGGCTGCTTGAGTCCATAGCGATAGAGCCAGCTTGGATGTGGCATAAGGACCAACCAGTTTGCGAAAGGTTTTGGGACGCTCCAAAATCTCGTTATTGATCGCTTTGGTGTACTTAACAGCCGCCGATGAGGTATTGATGACGGTATGAAGACGGCTATTCTGCAGCAGATTTTTTAATTCCATCAGTATAATATACGGAACTACAGTCATGAGCTCATAATGCATTTCACGACCCTGTTTGGAATAAGCCAGTTCTGCAAAGCTCCCACCCGCATTGTTGAACAGCACATCGATCTGCTGTTCATGATGCTTGATCATCTGCAGGACCTGTCTCAATTGATCGTAATCCGCCAGATTGTTGACCGTATAGGTGCGCAGCTGTCTGCTCTGAATCGCTTGGTGGATCGTCAGATCATCTGCTGAGAATCCGGATCGATGCACAGCAATGACCTGCCAGTCCTCTGCAAGCAATTTGCGGGTAAGTTCCAGTCCGATTCCGGCATTGGCACCGGTGACCAGTGCGGTGTATGAAGGTGTAGGCATTAGATTTCTCTCCTTTAGGCGATAGGATATATTCCTGATTGTGCCTATTGTAGAAGTTGGAGCCGACTCCAGGTCAAGAGTTGGTTAATTATCTGAATGATCTTGACTGAGCTTGCTTGACTTGGAGTTGACTCCAAGATATATAATGCACAGTAAAAGCGTATACGGGAGGGGAATACCATGAAGACCGAGACTACATTTACGATCAGACAGGCAGCACAGTATACAGGTATCAGCGAGGACAATATTCGTTATTACGAAAAAATATCGCTGCTGCCTCGTGCAGAGCGCAAGGAGAATGGACACCGTATTTACCGGGAACAAGACGTACAGACGATCCAGTTTATCTCCTGTCTGAAAAGAACGGGAATGTCGCTGGAAGAAATGCGTCCTTTTCTGCATGTCTCTGCCAATAGGGACCCTGCCGAATATCCGGAGCTAGTAGAGCGCTTGAGAAATCATCGGGATCATATCCGGGAACAAATTGCTTCATTGCAAAAAGTTGCCGATTTTGTAGACCAGAAGCTGGAAGAAGGCAAATATCTAAAGAGCTTCACGCCAGAGCAGCGCAAAGAATGCGCAGATCGTGAAGCGGCAGAATCATCGGAAAAATTCATCTCCTCCGTACAAATGAACTATTTTCCCACCCCTGTCAAAGCGGCAACCAAGTAACTGTAGATAGGGTGTTTATATTCACGGCATAACACCTAACAGGCAGCCCGTAGTGAAATGGGCTGCTTTCTTGTATACTGGGGGCAGGAAATATCTGGTTACATACTTGCTTGTCAGGGAGGGATTTTCTTGAGAACGATTGATTACAGTAATTACTATTGGCAGGATGACCGCATACGCCTGCGGGCGCTGGCACCGGAAGATTGGGAAGACCACTATATTAACCGCTTTGATACGCCGGCAAGACGACTGCTGGAATGCGCGGTAGAGCTGCCGCCGACGATGGTAGAAGCGCAGCAATTTACCGAGACATATGCCGGATTTGCAAATAATCGGTTGATGTTCACGATGGAATCACTCGATGGAGAGAACGTAGGAGCCCTGAATCTCAACAGTATCGACGAACGTAATGGAACATTCAGTATTGGCATTCAGGTCGATCGGGATCATCGGGGTAAAGGATACGGCACCAGAGCCATTCACCTGCTGTTGAAGTATGCCTTTTTCGAGAGAAGACTGAACAAATTCAATAATTATGTACTGGAAGGCAATATAGCCTCGGCTACGATGCTGCGCAAGGTAGGCTGCATCCAGGAAGGAATACGTCGGCAGATGTTCTATACCGATGGACGATACCAGGACTGCATCCTGTTCGGAATGACCAAGGATGAATATGTACAGTTTCTCGAATGGAAGGAAGTTCAAGATTGATATCGTATGTGACGGGAGAAGATATACATAGGTTATTTAGTTGGGATGATAAGTTTGCACGGAGGTGATAACAAATGGATAAAGTAGAAGTTCTGTATTCTTTTCGGCAGATGTATGAGGAATTGAATCAAATATTGTGTCGATTCGATCCGTATGGTCTTTCGGATGGAGGAAGAATAGCTGATGAGTTTGATGGAGAAGCATGGGATATTTTGTACGGTTTGATGGATACTAGAGAATTGTCTGAAGTTATTCATCTGGTTACCAACGTATTTGCTCAGTCCTTTAGTAAAGAATCCTTCAATCAAGACAACTGCAGTGAGGTAGCCACCATTATTTATTATTGGTGGAACAATAAATAAGCTTCGGCTTCTGAAGTAGCTGCTCATTTACCATTCTCCAATCCAAAGAGGTGTTGGATTCTTGTAGCCCATTTCGGTTAATATCTCCCAAGCGTTATCCAGAATCTGCGGTGTGGTCTGCGTCCAGAGTTCCTGATGACTGGTCAGCAGATAAGAGAGGATCTCTGCAATATGTCGTGGTTTGCCCAGATGGATCGTAGTATCCACCCCATCCCGCTGCGTTGGAATATCGTAAAATGCCCAAAAGGTATGTGGATCTTCGTCAGGTGGATTCGCTTTGAACAGGAGCGTGATTTTGATGTTTTTATTCTCTTTGGGCGACAGGTTTAAGGTAAAGCAGGCACCGCTGGAATACCAGTACATAAATGCACGATGATTGACAGTTATATTTCGAAGTGGACTTTTCATGGGTACCTCTTTATCTGAACTCAGGAATGTAATAATGGTATATTAAATAAGGTATCACAAGTAAGTTATGAATTAAATTAAAGGAGGAATAGAACAATGTTGGGAATCGACGTCAAGAAGGTAGATGAGGATATTATTATTAGATATCAGCTTACAAAGCTGGTCATTCCTGTTGCTGATATTATCAGTGTCTCTCTGGATGATACGTATGGCGGCAAAGAGACAAATGCTATTCGGATCGGTGCACCGTATGGCACAACCGATCGAGTCGCTATCCAGACCAAAACCAATAACTACATACTTTTTACTACCAATTATACGAAGATCATGAATACTATCAACTCAGCGATTGAGAACAATTAACAGGTTGAATTTATATAGTAATATTCAAAAGGTCACTTCTTATTTTAAGAAGTGACCTTTTAACGTGCAAAATGAAGTAATGTTTAGAGGGGATGATCATAGGCAACTTTGGTTATTTTTTAAAAGAAAGCAATCTAAGTGACATCTTGGAAATTCATCTATTCATCTGCATGACGTACAGCAGCTGTTTTTCTTTCTTTGCGTCGCATCGGTGAGACTTTCCAGTAAGTCCCGGTACGCCATAGCCATTCAACAGGACCATAATTGAAGTGTTTAAGCCACAGCTTGCTAACCCCAATTTGAAGTATAAAGAATACAATTCCAATCGGAAGTAACGCTGCAAACGGGATCGGAGGAACGAAAGCAATTTTACCTAAAGCAGCCATGCTTCCTCCTATAAAAATAGAACCAAACACTAAGGATTGCAGTAAGTAATTGGTTAAGCTCATACGGCCAATCCAGGCAAACGGATGAACTAACCAAGAGAACCTGGATGAAGAAAGAAACAGAAAGATTAAAGCAAATCCAATAGAAATTCAAGAAACAGCAGGATAGACGATACCTATCCATGCTGTTTCTGTTAGACATGCTTTGTTTAGGAAATTAAGTGTGGTATCTTTGTATTCATTTTTGTTTTAATTTAATTCTGCATTATAAATAGCGGTTCAGATGAGTATCTCAATTCCCCGCTTGTTTGCCGCGCTTACGCACAATCCCTTCTGCCAAACCATACCCGGCAAAGCAAATTGCCAGTACAGCATAGATCATCTCTACCGAAGGCAGCAGTGGTAAAACGATCACCGCCACCAGCACGAATACAGCGGTGCGGATCAGACTGCGTACGATCTGCGCCTGATGCTTGCCCGGCAGGAAAATAATTGCTGATGATATCGCATACACTACAAATCCAGCCACTGACAGCCATGCAAAGCTGCGCGGAGTCAGCTCATGATGGAATCCGTAATGTACCACATTTGCAACAATCCCCAATGACATAAACGTCAGCAGATGGCCGTAAATGACAGACTGCCCGGAGCTTTTGCGGTCTTCACCGGCGATATGCTCCGACGATTCAAAGTAATGCCACCAGACCGATACCGCAATGATGAATCCCAGCACCGCAGATACGACCGTAGCGCCGGTAATATGATCTTCACGCAGTCCATTAACTATGACCAGGATCAGCTCGCCCAGCAGGATGATTGTCGCCAGTCCGTATCGTTCGAGCAGATGCGGATGATGGACCGGCAGCTTGCTCAGTACGCGGCGGCGCCCCAGCAGCGGCAGCAGGATATCGACCACAATACCGGTGTACAGCACGATGAATTTGCCATCGCCCGGCACCAGTACGGAGGAGAAGCTGATCAGTGCCCCGATGAGGAAGCTAATCGCCAGATAGCGGGAGATACGGCGGGGTTCGCCATCCCGCTGCATCCAGCCGCGCATGTACATGAATACGGTAGACAGCCGAATCCCGACATAACCCAGCATAAAGAACAGATAATATGCTCCAAAATCCAGATTGATACTCGCCGCCATCATAATGACGAACACCATCTGTACAAAGTAGGCGATCCGCTGGACGCTATCGTCCTGTCCAAAGCGGTTAACGTATACAGTGAAGCCTGTCCAGGCCCACCAGAGTGGAACAAAAATCAGTATGTATTTCAGAATGACATCGACCGGAATCGTGCCGTGATGCGAGTGAGCCAGCACATGCGCGGTGATCGAGACGGCTGCGACATAGACCAGATCATAGAACAGCTCCAGCCAGGTGACTTTTTTGTGTGAAATGAAATGACACATCCTTTCGGAAAAAGTAGATTTCCAGTTGAAACCAGTATAGCAAGGATTACGGTACAAAATCAGCTTATTTGTCGGTAAAAGTCATACGCTTATCCGCCTCATTCTATTTTTTGAGGCAGACACAGTTAACGAATAGGGTCAGACGGTTAATAGGTGAATAACTCACCTCTTTATGGAAAATACGAACGGAGGCTTTTGCATCCCATGTCCAACTCTCATCCCGAACACTCCCAGTCGTCACAGCAGCATTCCGGTACCAATGCCAACCCGTCCGCTACACCTGCATTCTGGCATAATGATGGGACCGATATTCGTATCCCGGTTCCGCGTGAATTCAGCTTTGCCGAAAATTACAGCCATCTGGCGACCGCGACCAATGAATCGCTGTATACGCTGGTGGATGGCGCGATCTATAAAGCAATTGCCGTCAATCAGCAGGCTACGGTAGTAGAGATTACTGCTGAAGATAGCACGTATATCCGGATTCGCTTTATCGATGAGCCACATTGGGATTCGCCTGAATTGCGTGCTGGCGTAGCGCAGTATGTGTATGACTGGTTTGATCTGGGGACCGATCTGGCTCCTTTTTATGAAATGGCCAAAAATGACCCTCTGCTCAAGGAAGCGATCGTGTCTTTTTATGGCCTGCGCAATATGGGCATTCCGGATCTGTATGAAGCGATTTGCTGGGGGATTCTGGGGCAGCAGATCAATCTGGGATTCGCCTATACGCTGAAAAGGCGATTTGTCGAGCAGTTTGGACAGGCGCTGTTACGGGAAGGCCGGAGTTACTGGCTGTTTCCTACAGCAGAGCAGATTGCCGGTCTGACAGTAGAGCAGCTGTCTGCCGCTGGAATTACTACGGTCAAAAAGTGCGAGTATCTGATTGATACGGCCAGACGTATTGCCGAAGGCACATTGTCCAAGGAACAGCTGCTTCAAGCAGGCGATGTAAAGCAGGCCGAGAAAATGCTCGTGCAGATCCGGGGCATCGGGCCCTGGACAGCTCATTATGTGCTGATGCGCTGCCTGCGGATGCCGTCAGCTTTTCCGATTGATGATGTGGGACTGCATAACTCAATCAAGCATGTGCTTGGACTGGAGGCCAAGCCGACCAAAGCGCATATTCTGGAGTTATCTGCCGGCTGGTCATTATGGGAGTCGTATGCAACGTTTTACTTGTGGCGGTTTCTGTATTAGCTGTTGCTATCTAAGGATTCATGCCGTTTCTGTAGTTACGGAATTCCTTAGGAGTACGCTCATAATACTTTTTGAACGATTGTATAAAATGGGTGACATGATTAAAACCGACTTTATGCGCGATTGCTGTAATAGTCTGATTTGTAGAGAGCAGTAAATCACTGCTTTTTTTGAGTCTATATTTGATGAGGTAATCGTAAGGAGTCATATGAATGGTTTTTCTGAAGCTGCGGGTGCATTCGGAAATGCTCAAATGAGCAGCATCTGCAATTTCCTGCAAGGTAATATTCGTATCATAATGTTGGTGGATAAAGCTGAGCATAAGCTGCAGCCGCTCCTGCTGCAGTCTCAAGTGACGCGGTGACTCCTCGATGGGAAGCGAAAGGTTGGAAATCAGGATAAACCACAATTGTACGGTTTTAATAGATACCTCGTACTGCCAGCCCCAGCCTTTAGGCATGTCGAATTTACTTTTCATCTCCCATAGCATATTCAGTACCTGCTTCTCCCAGTCTTCTTCGCCGCCAATTACCAGCGAGATCAGGGACGAATTGGTATACGGCAGCACATAATTCTGCTCCATCGAGCTCTCCGTATAAAAAGCTAACAGCTTTTCGGGAAAATTAAAACTGACATACTGACCGTTTGGTGTCAGTTGAGTAACAATATGAAGTATTCCCTTATTGATCATAATCGCCTGTCCAGTCTCCAGTGTATAATCAATACCATTCACCTGAATGACCAGCTTTCCTCTCGTAACCAGCGTGATTTGCAGCTCGTCATGCCAATGCAGATCGTTAAATCCTCTGCCTTCCGGAATGCTATTATGAACAGTATGAGTATACATAATATAAGGGAATGAATGATCCGGATAAGCAATCGCTTCGTATAATGGCTTCTCCACGAATGATTCCTTCCTTTCGTATGACGATATTCTGATATAAATAAGTGATATTACTGCACAATTCATTCCAGAGTGATGATATTATCATATCAGATCTTGGGCTTGTTCTTAAAGCCTGTGCACAGACTGCAAGAGAAAGCCTCTTGGAGGCGCAGTAATGAAAATAAATAATTCTCGATTGGGGATTCATCCCTATGTTTTGCTTTTTATTAGTATACTGTCTGTTTCGGTCTCATCCATTATGATCAAATCTTCGGATACGCCTACAGCTGTAGCCGGCATGTATCGTTTGTATATATCAGTGATTATTATGCTCCCTTTAATCTCGTGGAGAGCACTGTATACTTCCCAATTGAATAGAAAAGATTGGAGTACGATTGGGATTGCCGGTCTTTTTCTGGGATTATACTTTCTCTGCTGGATGGAATCGCTGGTATATACTTCAGTAGCGAGTTCGATGGTCATTCTAGCATTGCAGCCTTTGTTTGTGATGGTTGGTTCATACTTTATGTTTGGTGAACGGATGGGACGAGCCGCTATATTATGTCTGCTGGCATCTCTGATCGGATCTGTAATCATAGCATGGGGAGATTTAGGTATATCCAGAGAAGCACTGATTGGTGACGGATTGTCACTGCTGGGTACCCTGCTGGTCTCGGCTTATATGCTGGTTGGACAGAAAGTCAGCCACAAAATAGATGCCAATGCCTATAGTGTAATTGTGTTTTTTATTGGCGGTACGGTTATGCTGCTTTATAATCTGCTAAATCATAGTTCGCTAACCGAATATCATGCTTCGGACTGGCTATATTTCGTCCTGCTGGCCATAATACCGACTATATGTGGACAGTATATTTTTAATCTGCTGCTCCAATCGATAGGTGCTACTACAGTGTCGGTAGGTATTATCGGTGAACCAGTACTGGCAATTATACTGGCTTATCTTTTTTTGGGTGAGCAGATTTCTATTTTCCAGTTGATTGGAGGCTGTATCACACTAATAGGAATGGGCATGTATTTCTGGCTGCATACCCTGAAGCACACGGCAGCAAGGCAGATTTCTGAATAAGTGACACACAAATATCATTTCAGAATAATAAACAGGAGATGAATAACATGGCTGTATTTGATGACTTTGCCAAATTGGATATTCGCACCGGAACCATTATGAAAGCTGAGTTTTTTGCCAAGGCCAGAGTGCCTGCGATCAAGCTGGAGATTGATTTTGGACAGGAGATTGGATATAAAACGTCCAGTGCCCAGATTACCAAAAGATATACAGCTGAAGAGTTGGTGGGTCGACAGATTATAGGGATTGTAAATTTTCCGCCACGGCGTATCGCTGGATTTGATTCGGAAGTGCTGGTATTGGGAGGTATTCCAGATGAGGGGGATGTCGTTCTGCTCCAACCGGATGTTCCTCTTCCTAATGGCATACCAATAGGCTGAACAACAATAATTTCAGGCAAAAGGGATAGGGATGGAATCGTTCCTATCCCTTTTTCTGTTAAATTCACAAAATGGATAAATATTTTTGCGCACTCTTTGATGCAAACGGTTGCATAAATCAAAAGATAAGACTATAATAACTTATAATTTCATACCAAATGCAATACGTATTCAATCGTCTGTTTCTCCACAGTTATCCCAGGAAACCTGGCACAACGCAATTAGTTACACTTTGGCCTACATAGTTTACTGAAAACCCTTACTTCGGCTTTTGAGCAAACGATTGCGCAAAAACAGCTTCTTGGCCATTACCGATGAAGAACAGTAACAATCTATGGAATCGGATTAGGAGGATATTATGTTAGCAGAACAGCTTAATAAAAAAGGCAACAAAGTTACCCGGCAGCACCTGCCTAAGCTTCCCCTTCATATGATCTGGATGATCAGCTTTGGATTTTTGGGAGTACAGATGGCGTTCTCACTGCAAAGCTCCAATATGGGACGTATTTTTCAGACGATTGGTGCCGACCCTCATAGCCTCGGATTCTTCTTTATCCTGCCGCCGCTGGCAGGTCTGATTGTACAGCCGCTGGTTGGCTATTTCTCGGATCGTACATGGATGCCGAAGCTAGGACGGCGTATTCCGTACCTGTTGATGGGCGCGATTGTCGCCGTTATCGTGATGTGTCTGCTGCCCAACTCGGGCAGCTTCGGCTTTGGTCCGATGGCTGCGCTTACCTTTGGCGCGATTACGATTTTGTTTATGGATGTATCCTCGAACGTAGCCATGCAGCCTTTTAAAATGATGGTTGGCGATATGGTCAACGAGGAGCAAAAGGGATTTGCCTACTCGATCCAAAGCTTTCTGTCCAACAGCGGCGCGGTAATCGCTTGTATTTTCCCGTTTCTGCTAACGATGCTGGGTGTATCGAATAATGCGGCACCGGGTGTCGTTCCGCAATCTGTAGTCATTTCCTTCTATGTGGGGGCGATTGTACTGATCGTCTGCAGTCTGTTCACGGTATTCAAAGTCAAAGAATATACGCCAGCCGAATATGCAGCCTACCACGGAATTACAGACGAGAACAAGCCAAAGGCGGGCATGATGAGCCTGCTGCGCACAGCGCCACGGGTGTTCTGGACGGTGTCTCTGGTACAGCTGTTCTGCTGGATGGGATTCCAGTATCTGTGGACGTATGGTACGGGAGCAGTCGCAGCAAATGTATGGAACACAGCTGATCCTTCCAGTGCTGCATATCAGGCAGCAGGTAACTGGTTCGGCATTCTGTCGGCGGTACAATCGGTGGCAGCTGTACTGTGGTCACTCGTACTCGCCAATATGTCGAACAACAAGCGCAAAACCTGGTATGCACTCAGCTTGGTGCTGGGCGGTATCGGATTTGGCTCGGTCTTCTTCATTCACAGCCAGGGCGCTTTGGTCGTATCCTTCCTGCTGATCGGTATTGCCTGGGCAGCGATGATGACGTTCCCGTTCACCATGCTGACCAATGCACTGTCCGGGGAAAATATGGGTACGTATCTGGGTCTGTTCAACGGCAGTATCTGCCTGCCGCAGATTATCGCTTCCTGCCTGAGCTTCGCTCTGTTCCCGGCACTCGGTTCCTCGATGCCGGTCATGATCCTGATTTCCGGTGTGCTGCTGGTAATTGGTGCCTTTACGGTAGGCACGATCAAAGAAACCTATGCAAGACGAGATCAGACATTGAACTAACATGGTAGGTATAGGCCGTATAAGCCTGAACCTGGCACGAACCTTCTGAAGAAGGAAGAGATTATACATCTCTTCCTTCTTTTTTTAATATTCGCATTATCCTGCCCCATTGCTGCTTTCTTTAATTTACAGATAATTACTTTAATGATAGTATGAACCCATCTGGTACAAAGGAGGGTGGCACTCAATGATTCATTCCATGCGTTTACGCTAAGCAGCCGAAAAAGACGAATCCCTATTGAGGTGGGCTTTTTTTGTGATGCTTGTCGTTACGTATATGGACATTGACTGCGATCCGGACGGCTGTCTGTTGTGTTGTCCCGCTATGTTCCTGTACGTCATGAAGCAGATCCGGCCCCTGTAGGCGTTGATCTGCTTTTTTGCTGCTTTATCTGTACAGAAAAGGAGAGGGTATCATTATGTATGCAGATTGGAAACGAAAATTCGCATTCATTTTTAGCGGGCAGATCTTCTCGATCCTGACATCTTCGATGGTACAATTCGCGATTATCTGGCATCTGACCGAAACGACAGGCTCGGCTTCGGTATTAATGATTGCAGCGCTGGTTGGATTTATGCCGCAGGCACTGCTCGGGCCATTTATAGGGGTATGGCTGGACCGCTGGAACCGCAAGTTCACCATGATTGTAGCGGACAGTGTAATAGCGGTATCCAGTCTTGCACTCGGGGTATATTATTTGGCTGGAGAGCCGAGTCTGTGGGTGGTCTATGTGGTGCTGTTTATCCGCTCGGCGGCTTCGGCTTTTCATGGACCTTCCTTTCAGGCAGCGATTCCGCTGATTGCGCCGGAAGATCAACTGACCCGGGTAGCCGGATGGCATCAGCTGGTATTCTCCGCCTCGAGTGTACTGGGTCCGGCACTGGGTATTGCCGTATACTCGGCTACTTCACTCGGAACACTGCTGCTGCTCGATGTCGCAGGAGCATTGATCGCCAATGTGATGCTGATCATGGTTCGGATCGATCAGCCGAAGCAGGAGATTCAGGAGACTCCTTCCTTTCGGCGCGAATTCGTTCTGGGCTGGAAGACATTGATCTCGGATCAATCGATAGTGACGATTACGATCGCGATGGCTGTATTCAGTGTCGTCTTTATGCCGCTGGCGATGCTGTTTCCGCTAATGACGCTGTCGCACTTTGGCCGTGGCGGATACAGCGCCAGTCTGATTGAAGCCGTATTCGGCATAGGCATGATCCTGGGCAGCATGCTGTTGTCCGTGCTGGCGTCCAAATGGAAGGATTCCACGTATATCAGTCTGAGTCTGGGCATCATCGGAATAACCTGCATGGTGAGCGGCATGATCAGCAGCAGCGCCTTCTGGGGATTCGCGGCTCTGTCTTTTCTGATGGGCGCGGCGGCTCCACTGTTCAATGGACCGTATATGGCGATGATCCAGAAAGCCTATGAACCGGAGATGCTGGGACGGGTTCTTTCGCTGATTACGAGTATCGGGCTGCTATGCTCGCCGATCGGATTGGCTCTGGCTGGTCCGGTAGTGGACCGGTATGGCGTTCAGGTATGGTTTTTCTGGTCCGGTATTATCGTGGCACTGGTAGGACTGGCGATGTTTATACGATTGTATGGCATTCCCCAGCCAGGTGAGGAGAAGCAGGCACTGGATTAAGCAGAAAACAGGCAGGCTTATCGTGCATGTGTAATTTTTTTCACTGATGGATTGCTTACATTGCCGGTAATATGGTAGCATAGCAATACCGTTTTATAACTTCATAATTATTCAAGGGCTATGATTGCTATGGATCACACTATAGCAGGAGCAGCTTCTGGAGAGACTGCGGATTAACCGCGGCGCCGAAGGGTTCACAATCTCAGGCAAAAGGACAGAAGAGTACCGAATATATATTTGTCATGCGGATCGTTGCGATCCATAGGGCAGGTGTATATTTTGATATTCTTGTGCACTCGAGATTGGATGATATCCAGTCTCTTTTTTTATGGATTTTTACGTAAATTACGCAAGGATTGAGGGGGAAATCAGTATGGCACAGAAAGAATTAAAAAGAGAACTTGCCAATCGGCACGTACAGCTGATTGCGATCGGAGGTACGATTGGTACGGGGTTATTCCTCGGATCGGGCAAAGCGATCGAGAAGGCAGGACCTTCGATTATTATCACGTATCTGATCGTCGGCATGGCTATCTTTTTCGTAATGAGGGCACTGGGCGAGCTGCTGCTCTCCAAAGCAGGCTATCAGTCATTCACGGATATCGCCGAAGATTATCTGGGGCCCAAAGCCGCTTTTATCACCGGCTGGACCTACTGGTTCTGCTGGATTATGACCGCAATGGCGGATGTAATCGCGGTAGGCGTATATGTGCAGTATTGGCTCGATATTCCGCAGTGGATGCCGGCAGTCCTGTGCCTGATTATTCTGCTGGGGCTCAATCTGATGACGGTCAAGAATTTTGGGGAACTAGAATTCTGGTTCGCGCTGATCAAGGTAATTACCATTCTGGCACTGATCGGTCTCGGAATAGTGCTGCTGATCATGGGATTCAAGACCGATGCAGGCTCGGTAACGGTCCGCAATCTGTGGGAGCACGGCGGGATCTTCCCGAACGGAGTCACCGGTTTCCTGTTTTCGTTCCAGATGGTCGTCTTCGCCTATGTAGGTGTAGAGCTGGTCGGTGTATCGGCCGCGGAAACGGCTGATCCGCAGAAAAATATTCCGTCGGCGATCAACAAGATTCCGCTGCGCATTCTGTTTTTCTATGTGGGCGCATTGATTGTTCTGCTCTGCATCAATCCATGGACACAGCTGAGTCCGGCGGAAAGTCCTTTTGTACGTACTTTTACCCTCGTCGGTATTCCAGTCGCAGCGGGAATTATCAACTTTGTCGTACTCACCTCGGCGGCATCTGCGTGCAACAGCGGCATGTTCTCGACCAGCCGGATTTTATATAACCTGAGCCGCAAAGGACAAGCTCCCCAAAAGCTGGGTGAGCTCAATCGCAATCATGTACCAGGCAGCTCCTTGTTCGTCTCGACGCTGGTGATCTCCGGTGGCGCGCTGCTGAGCAAGCTGATTCCAGGGCAGGCTTTTGAGATCGTAACGACGATCAGTGCGATTTGCTTTATCTGGGTGTGGGGCGTTATTCTGGTCTGTCATATCCGGTACAAAAGAAAACGCCGCGATCTGCATAATGCGTCCACGTTCAAAGCGCCTCTGACTCCATTTATCAATTATGCGGTACTGGCACTGTTCGCTGCGATCCTGATCATTATGCTAATCGCCGAGGAGACACGCCCGGCGCTGCTGTGTACGCCGCTATGGTTTATTTTGCTGCTGGTGCTGTATTCTCTGCGCACCAGAAAGATCAAGGAAACTACAGATACGAGTAGCGTAACTCACTCCTGATTGTCAAAGAGATACGGGAATCAGCATTGAGCAGGTGAAGCAGGAATAGTATAATGAATCAGATATACACTGACGTTTATAAGGATACTTATTCCTTTTGTATGGATAAAAAAAATAAAGGCTTGGTGAGCGGAGGGAAATACGCGATGAATGACAACACAGTCGATACGACACAGCGTTTGGAGAATCCTGAATCCCAGCCCCGCCGTATACGGGCAGATGCACAGCGCAATATGGATTCTCTGCTGCAGGCAGCGATGAATGTATTTGCTTCTTCGGGAGTGGATGCGCCGGTACGGGAAATTGCGGAGCAGGCAGGAGTGGGCGTCGGGACAGTCTATCGCCATTTCCCGCAGCGTTCGGATCTGATCGAAGCGGTCTTTCGGCAGGAGGTCGATGCCTGCGCCGATGCAGCGACAGAATTGTCTGCACAGTACGGACCGGGAGAAGCGTTGGCACGATGGATGCAGCGGTATGTGGACTTTATTACAGCCAAGCGCGGACTTGCCGCAGCACTTCATTCGGGCGATCCGGCGTATGAGATGCTGCCGGCCTACTTTGATAAGCGACTCAAACCGGCTCTGGCCGATCTGCTGGAGACAGCGGCGGCAGCTGGTGAAATCGGTGCAGATGCCGAGCCGGATGATCTGCTGCGTGCAGGTGCAAGTCTCTGCGCAGCTGGGGCAAAAGGAGATCCACAGCAGGCACGCCACATGGTAGCCTTGCTCGTAGATGGGCTACGTTACCGGGCGAATCGTTAAGCTGGCAAAATCATCGGGATGCAGAACACTGGGCGATTGATGTTGATTTCATTTATGATGTTGATTTCATTTATATAGAAGGAATGTCATTATGTCTATTCAGCAATCGCAGGAAGATAGCAAATATGTATAGTCATGATTCAAGATAGAATTAAAAATTATTAAATAAAAAAGGAAGCCATGCGGATGGCTTCCTTTTTTATTTAATCAGGTATGAGATGCGGCTGTAGGCAGAAAACGGTCATGGGACATCATAGTTGCTGACTGCATAGCCGATTCTGTCTGATCCGCACGCTTAAAATGAATTACGATCTTACTTGGATTCAATGCGACCCATCGGATTGTCGCCTGCTGCCAGCACTGCCTTGGCAGCTTCCCAGGAAGTATCACCTGGATACAGCTGGCTGCGGAGATAAGCCCAGGTAAGCTGCTGCACCAATGCGACCCGCTTTGGATTCTCGTCGGTTGTCTCAGCCACATCATAGCCGGATACACCACCCAGTCCGTGACCCGCATCGAACAGGGTGAGCAGATCTTTGGGACCCGGTGCAAGGAAGTACGGGTCGGTATGCCAGTCGGGACCCACTACCGTCAAATGACGGGAATCATCCTGGTCACCGGCGATCACAAGCGCAGGTGTATCCATACCTGTAAAATGCATGGTCGAGAAGAAAGGATAATTCTGTGCAGTAAATTCGCTGAGTGCATCGCCGCCCCGGCCAGGTGCAGCGAGCAGTATCCCTGCTTTGATCCGGGACTCTTTCAGATTCACGTCGGTTCCATCTACGGGGTCGGTGAGGCTGGCGCCGAGAAGTAGACTGATCGTATTACCACCCATGGAATGACCTGCTGCAGCGACGCGGCTGTGATCCAGCCGTCCGGCAAGCAGCGGTACAGCAGATTCAATCGCATCCAGATGATCCAGAATATACATCATATCCTGAGCACGGGAACGCCAGTACATCGGCGCTTCGGGATGATCCGAACCAAGATCCAGTGTACGGGAGCTTAGATGAGTAGGCTGGATCACGACAAATCCGTGCGCTGCCCAAAAATCGACGAGTGGCGCGTATCCATGCAGCGAAGACAGATGATTGGAAGGCCCTTGTCCATGCGAAAGCAGAATAATAGGCAGGTTACTTCCCTCAGCAGGTGCAGTGACTTTGATATGCAGATCGACAGGACGGCCAGGAACAGGAAGCACTAACGGACTATACGAAAGAATGGGAGTCGGGACACTCATTGTGATTTCCATGTTTAAATTAATCTCCTTTTCGGATCAAATGTTGGCTATCGCTGTCTGGATGTAGTATGTATAAGTAACAAGCGGAACCATGTTCCGATTATATACGGAACATGGTTCCATTTACAATAGGTTTTTGAATAAAATAAAAAAATCGATTTATCCTAGAGAAATGGATAGAGGATGTATCTGCGCAGAACTTCTTTATTTTTACCGGGAAAAGACTGTCTGGGCTGCAACCGTAATGGTATACTGATTGCTGTAGCGCAAGTAACGGACATTTCATGCACTGCTGTAACTGACAGACATTCAACCCTGGAATCATTCCAATAAAGCACTACCCTTATTAACTTTGAGAGAGCAGGATTATATTAATGACAGATAACAACACCCCGGTTTATCGCTTTAGTGAAGCACCAATATGGAATCTATTGTGGGAATACTATGAAGAAGAAGGACTGAGAGCTTGGAGTAACGATCAGGTACCTCAATATGTAACGAGCAATCCAATGATCGGCGATGCCTATGCGGAGATGATCTTCGGATTTCTGCAGGACCGGGCGAATCAGGGGTTTGGTTCGGAGCCGGTATACATTGTGGAATTGGGCGCCGGAGCCGGCCGTCTCGCTTATCATGTGATTCATGAGCTGCGCGAGCTGATCGATTATGCAGGCATTGATGTACCGAATTTCTGCTATGTGATGACGGATTTGGCGATGAACAATGTAACGGCCTGGCAGCAGCATCCTGCGCTGCAGTCCTTTATTGCCGAAGGAATTGTGGATTTTGCACGGTTTAATGCAGTTGAGGACACAGAACTTCATCTGGCTGTATCCGGAAAAGTCATTAAGCAGGGCGATCTCAAACAGCCTGTGCTGGTTGTCGCCAATTACTTTTTCGATGGGATTCCGCAGGATCTGATCTATATCGGAGACGGCAAAGTCCATGAAGTAGATGTAGCGGTGCAGTACCCCGAATCCGATGGCGTCCTCAAAGCTTCCGAGCGTATCAGCCAGATTCAGCTGGACTATACGTATCGTCACGCCCCGGAATATGAACAGGATGATTATCCGTATCGCAGCGTAATCGCTATGTATCAGGAGCATATGGAGGACTCGCATATTCTGTTCCCGGCAGCCGCATTTACCTGTCTGGATCGGCTGAATGCACTGTCCGAAGCCGGATTCCTGCTGATTACGGCGGACAAAGGCGATCACCTCATGGAGAAATGGCAATTCGCCGAACCGCCTGAGCTGATCCTGCACGGCAGCTTTTCCTTTACCGCCAACTACCATGCGATGCAGCAAGTATATGAGCAGCGCGGCGCAGAAGTATTATTCCCGACCCAGCACTACAGCAGCATCAATATCGGCTGCATTCTGAGCCTGGAAAAGCCAGCCAAGTATCCGAATATGCGACTGGCCTATCGCCGCTCTGTGGAACGGTTTGGCCCGGATGAATTTTTCAGTCTGAAATTGTGGGTGGATCAGCATCTGGACAGCATCGGATTGCAGCAGATTCTGAGCTTCTGGCGGCTGGGCGGCTATGACGCAGAGTTCTTTATCCAGACAACCAAGCAGATCTCCAGTCTGATGCCAGAAGCAACCGATGATGAGAAAGAAGATATTCTGAGCGGTATCGAGACCATGTGGTCTTCGTATTATGTAATGGAGCATCAGCATTATGATCTGGCGCTGGATATCGGTCTGGTGTTGTTCGAGATGGATATGTACGAACAGTCCAAGCGTTTCCTAGAGATTTCGGTTGCTGGGGAAAAAGAAGAAGTCGTGTCGACCGTCTATTACTGCCTCGCGATCAGCTGCTTTGAGCTGGATCAGATCGAAGAGGGCGCACAGTACCTGCGCAAACTGCTGGAAGTCGAGCCGGATCACGAAGAAGCACTGGCGCTGATCAGCCACTTTGAGTCCATGGAATAGACCTATTGAGCAAAGTGTTACCAGATCAAAGGTTCGGGTTCATATCGAGGTCATTAAAGACTAGTTATGTGGAATAACGATCCTTTGGCTAAATAGCATATGTAGAATATGGAGATTCTATTTCTCCAGTAATATACAAAAGCACAAAAGACGCCTGTAATGGGCGTCTTTTTGTTAATCATCAGAGGCTATTCAATCTCTATTTCTTTCACCGTCTCGCCCTCGATCAGTACCGGCTCATAACAGGTATTGTCCGGCAGATCCTTTTTGCCCTGTAGCTTTTTGATGATCCACTCAGCAGCATCGCGTCCCATCTGTTCCTGCGGATGAGTGAGTGTCGTCAGCTTGATGCTGGCGTTTTTGGCGATATAGGAGTTGTCCTGGCCGATAATCGACATATCATCTGGAATAGAAATCTCTAGCCTTCGGCAAGCATGTACCACTTCCAGCCCTACTTCATCGTTGTAACATACAATCGCCGTCATCATATCCCGGTTATCCTTGAGAAAAGTATCCAGATGCTGAGCGAGATCCGGCTTGGAATCTGTATCAAAAGACAGCACCTGCTCCGGATGGAAACGCAGTTTGGCTTCACCGAGTGCTTTGATATAGCCTTTCATACGGTACTTGCCCTGCAGGTCGTCCATTTTGGCAATAATACCGATCTGGGTGTGACCTTTGGAGATCAGCTCCCGGGTAGCCAGATAGCTGGACTGCACATCATCCAGACGGAAGAATGGCACTTCCAGTTCCTCGTAAAAGGCATTGATCATCGTAAAGGGTACATCCTGCTCCTTGAACGACAGGTAGTACGCAATATTCGGATTGTACAGATTGCTCTTGGTCGGCTCGACGATCAGACCTTCTACGCCGTAGGAGAGCATCATCTCCAGCGCCTTTTTCTCCTGAGCTACGTCATTATTGGTACTGGCCAGCAGCAGCGAATAATTGTCCTCATTCAGCCGACTCTCGATACCACGAATAATGGACGGGAAAATATAATCCGAGATGTAGGTCGTAATCACACCGATTGTTCGGGTCGCTGTATGACCACCTGAGCGGATACGGTACTGGTTGCTGACATATGTGCCAGACCCTTTTTCACTACGCAAGAATCCTTCGTTCGACAGTTCCAGAATCGCCTTGCGTACCGTTTGGCGGCTCACATTATAACTTTCCTGCAGCGCCAATTCTGTCGGAATCTGTGTACCCACACTGTAGGTTCCCGAGAGAATATGACTTTTTATATCATCAATGATGACCTGATATTTGGGCTTCACGTAACCACTTCTTTCATCGTTGTTCATCCATACACCGTTCATTTTCAAATAGTTGTACGTACACATTTTATCATGATTAGGTATAGATGGAAATGAAATGACCTTTTTCTCCAAATTAACCGTACAAATATGGCTTTCTGTAAAGAAATGTACCTTATATTTTTATCTAAATCAATCCTAAAATTCTGCCTTACTCGTTCGATTCAGCTATTATGTAAGTATAAATTGTATATAATGTTGACAAATGTACGTACAAAAAATATACTTGAACTGTCGAAAAAAGAGAGCGCATTCTTTTTGTGAAGATAGAAAATATCTATTTAGTCAGATGAATGTGACAACTCCAGGTTGCTATATCACATACACGAACACATACATGAATTTATATCAGCATAGGCTGATGGATTCCGAACAAGCTATTGATACATTGGCGTGAACCTGTCGGAGTTCAGGAAAGTGATTCTAACGTACATGATCAGTTTAGAAAGCGCTTTTTTGAAATCGACAGGACATGCTGACAAGCCATCCACTGGATGTAAAACGGCAATCAGAGAGGGGATACAGGATCATGAGTCAGGTAGATATGAAAGAAGCGATCACGGCGGGAGCAACGTCGCTTGGTATCGAATTTGGATCGACACGGATCAAGGCGGTACTGATCAACAAGCGCTTTGAGACGATCGCATCCGGCAGCTATGAATGGGAGAACCAGCTCAAAGACGGATTCTGGACCTATGATCTGGAGACGATCATTGACGGTATGCAGACAGCTTATCGCAAAATGAAGCAAAGTATCCAGGAGCAGTACGGTATCACGCTGCAGACGGTAGGATCGATCGGATTCTCCGCGATGATGCATGGCTATATCGCACTGGATAACAGCGGCGAATTGCTCGTTCCTTTCCGTACATGGCGTAACGCTACTACGGGAGCGGCAGCGAGAGAGCTGACCGAACTGTTCCAGTTCAATATTCCGGAGCGCTGGAGTATTGCCCATCTGTATCAGGCGATTCTGAACGAAGAGACGCATGTACCACAACTGTCTTCTATCACAACGCTGGCTGGATATATCCACTGGCGGATGACTGGCAATCATGCGATCGGAATCGGCGATGCATCCGGTATGTTCCCGATCGAAGAGACTTCGCACAATTATCACCCGTCCATGATCAAACAGTTCAATGAGCATGTGTCCGGCAAAAGCTACCCATGGAAAGTAGAAGATCTGCTGCCCAAGGTGTATCGCGCAGGTGAAGAGGCCGGTACATTGACTGCCGAAGGCGCCAAGCTGCTCGATCCGGACGGTGATCTGCAGACAGGCATTCCACTGTGTCCGCCGGAAGGCGATGCCGGTACGGGTATGGTCGCAACGAACAGTGTACGCAAGCGCACAGGTAATATCTCGGTCGGTACATCCGTATTTGCCATGATCGTCCTGGAAAAGGAATTGTCCACGGTGTATCCGGAGATCGATATGGTCACTACACCGGACGGCAGTCCAGTCGGTATGGTACATGCCAACAATTGTTCCAGCGATATCAATGCGTGGCTCGGACTGTTCCTCGAATTCTCGGAAGCAATGGGTTATGGATCGGACAAAGAAAAATTGTTCGGCGTACTGTTCAACAAAGCACTGGAAGCCGACCCGGATGGCGGCGGACTGCTGAGCTACGGTTACTATTCCGGCGAGAATATTACCGGTATGGAAAAAGGACGTCCGCTGTTTGTTCGCTCCCCGGAAAGCAAGTTCAACCTGGCGAACTTCATGCGTACCCATCTGTTCACGGCATTCGGCGCACTGCGAATCGGTATGGATATTCTGACCAATGAGCAGGTACAGATCGACAGCGTTCTGGCACACGGTGGGCTGTTCAAGACGCCGCTGGTCGGACAGCGTATCGTATCGGCAGCACTGAACGTGCCTGTAGCAGTAATGTCCACAGCGGGTGAAGGCGGAGCTTGGGGTATGGCGCTGCTGGCATCCTACATGATCAACAAGGATGCCGAAGAGAGCCTGGACATATTCCTGGAGCAAAAAGTATTCCACGATGTAGAAGGCGAAGAAGTGACGCCGGACGATACGGATGTACACGGATTCGAGATCTTCCTGGAGCGCTACCGTCAGGGCCTCGCGATTGAGCAGGCAGCGATTGATCATCTGTTAGAGAACGGAGGAAACTAATATGTTGGAGCAACTGAAAGAAGAAGTATATCAGGCGAATCTGGAGCTGCCCAAGCATGGATTGGTGAAATTCACATGGGGCAACGCGAGTGCCGTCGATCGTGAAAGCAATCTGTTCGTTATCAAACCAAGCGGTGTCAGCTACGAGACGATGAAGCCAAGCGATATGGTGGTTGTCGATCTGGACGGCAATGTAGTAGAAGGCGATATGAGACCTTCCTCCGATACAGCGACACACGCTGTTCTATATAAGCACTATGCGCAAATCGGCGGTATCGTGCATACCCACTCCACCTGGGCAACGATCTGGGCGCAGGCTGGTCTGGATGTACCTGTGATGGGAACGACACATGCCGATACTTTCTACGGTGCTGTACCCTGTGCCCGTTTCCTGAATCAGGAAGAGATCGACCGCGGCTATGAAGCCGAGACTGGACGCGTGATCATCGAAACTTTTGAACAGCGCGGTCTAGATGTTATGGCGATTCCGGCAGTATTGCTGCATGGCCATGCACCATTCACATGGGGCAAAGATGCCAAGTCCGCTGTCGTAAACAGCGTCGTACTCGAAGAAGTCTGCAAAATGAACCTGTACGCACGTGAACTGAATCATTTTGCCAAAGAACTGCCGCAGAATATTCTGGACAAGCACTATCTGCGCAAGCACGGCAAAGACGCGTACTACGGTCAGAAATAAGTAGCAGCGCTCCCGTCGGATCGTTCCATAATCATTTATCAGTCATAGCGCAATTGTAATATACCGTCCCGGAACAGCGTATTTTCAACAATTATATATTATGGAAAAGAGGATGATTACATGTCAGCAGCAGCAGAAAAACAATTTTGGTTCGTCGTAGGTTCCCAGCATCTGTACGGAGAAGAAGCACTCGGTGAAGTTAAAGCCAATGCACAGAAAATCGCCGACTCCCTCAATGCAAGCGGCGTACTGCCTTATCCGCTCGTTCTGCAGGATCTGGCGGTAACAGCAGACAAAATCACTAATATCATGAAAGAAGTCAACTACCGTGATGAAGTAGCTGGCGTGATCACATGGATGCACACATTCTCTCCTGCGAAAATGTGGATTCGTGGTACCAAATTGCTGCAAAAGCCGTTGCTTCACCTGGCAACGCAGTACAACGAAAGCATTCCTTGGGCAACCATCGATATGGACTTTATGAACCTCAACCAGGCTGCACACGGTGACCGCGAATACGGATTCATCAATGCCCGCCTCAAAAAACAAAACAAAATCGTCGTTGGATACTGGGAGCGTGAATCCGTACAGCAGCAAATCGCTGACTGGATGGATGTAGCTGTTGCCTACAACGAAGGATTCAACCTGAAAGTAGCCCGTTTCGGCGATAACATGCGTAACGTAGGCGTAACCGAAGGTGACAAAGTAGAAGCACAGATCCAGTTTGGCTGGACCGTGGACTACTATGGTATCGGCGACCTCGTGGAATACGTTAATGCCGTAACCGAGCAGGAAATCGATGCGCTAATGGCTGAATATGCCGAGCTGTATGACTTTGAATATGGTTCCAACAGCAAGGAAGCATGGGAAGCCAGCGTACGTGTACAAGCGAGCTACGAGATCGCCATCAAGCGCTTCCTCGATAACGGCGGCTACACTGCATTCACAACGAATTTTGAAGATCTGCATGGCATGAAGCAGCTGCCAGGTCTGGCTGTTCAGCGCCTGATGGCACAAGGCTACGGCTTTGCCGGTGAAGGAGACTGGAAAACAGCAGCCCTGGATCGCCAGCTGAAAATCATGAGCCACAACCTGAACACAGGCTTCATGGAAGACTACACGTATGAAATGGCAGCGGGGCAAGAAGCGATTCTGCAATCTCACATGCTGGAAGTAGATCCTACCCTGGCAAGTAGCAAGCCAAAAGTAGTCGTATCCCCACTGGGTATTGGCGATCGTGAAGACCCTGCACGTCTTGTATTCGACGGCAAAGCAGGCGAAGGCGTAGTCGTATCGATGGCTGACTTTGGTACACACTACAAACTGCTGATCAACGAAGTATCCGCATTCGAGCCGACTGTTCCGGCACCGAACCTGCCTGTAGCACGCGTACTATGGGAAGTGAAACCGAACTTCCAGGACGGCGTACGTGCATGGATCGAGAATGGTGGCGGTCACCACACGGTTGTTTCTTTGAACCTGACTACCGATCAGATCATCACTTATGCGAAGCTGGTGAACCTGGACTACGTGGTTATCAAGTAAGATGATGTAGAGACTTGTCTGCATGCAGACAGGACGCCCTATAGCATATGCACTTCTAGACCGGAGAGATTCTCCGGTCTTTTTTGCTATTTTGATGTAATAGGGCAGATACATCATATACATTCAAGGAACACATTCATGGAACAGATATATTTAGCCCTTAATATGTTCCTTGATTATTTCCTGCAGCAAGTTGGCAGGAGATTGCTTGGAATAATGTGCCTGGCGCAGCTGTAATATTCCTACGGGAATAAAAGAAAGTTCCAATTCCACGTCAATCTGTTGGATTCCTGAAAGTAAGGGTGTCGATTCCAGAACAACACCTATAGCAGAAGTGTGCTTGACCATAGGAGGAATCAGTGAGATTGGGGTCACCGAATGCATTAGGGACGGGGATGTCTGATAGCGGGACAGATACCTGGAAAATTGAAGATGATATAAACAGGTAGGTCCTCCAGCAATAAGCGGATAGCCTAGAACATCGTTAAATGAAGCAGAGCCAGACTGGCACAGTGGATGATTATGATCCGCAACGAGGATGGTTTTCTCCTCATACAGAGGATCAAAATAAAAAGCGGATGCATCAGCGGGACACCCGCAAATAGCGAAATCCAGCCGGTCACTCCACAATTCCTCAACCAGCCTATCGGTACTGCTGGTTGTAATCTCGCAGGTCATTCGTGGTCTGTCCTGCTGCAGCTGGCGCATGGCATTCGGCATGATCCTATGAATGGCCGATTCAATTCCACCAATTCGCAGCGTGCCAATCTGCTCCTGCTGCAGTGATCTGGCGAGCTCAGCCGTGTCATTCCAATGACGGATCAAATGATCTACCTCTGCTGCAAAAATCTGTCCGGCTGGTGTAAGCTGAACATCCCATCCCCGTTTAAATAGTTGAATGCCCAGTTCTTTTTCCAGCCGCTGAATCTGGTTGGTTATAGTGGACTGGGCATAATTCAATTTTTCTGCGGCCCGGGAGAAGGTCTTCTCCTGCACAATCGTTTGAAAAGCGACAAGTTCCTTTAGGTCCATTCCAATCACCTCTATCGAAGAAATCAATTAACTTTATATACTTATTCCATTATATAGATCAACGAATATGGCGTACACTGGAATCATTCTGAGCAAGGAGTGATGAGAAATGCCTTTTATCCGGGTCAGTTATATGGAGCAGCACTATGGAGAGGTTCAGTTAAAGCATATCAGTCAGGTCATTATGAAAGCGTTGGTTGATCATTTCAATGTACCGGAAGATGATTGTTTTCAAGCTTTTCATGCCCATAAGAAAGAAGAATTTTATTATCATCCCCATTATCTGAATGTACAGCGAAGTGATGGACTGATCTTTATTCATATTACCTGTAAATCTGGCCGATCGATTCGGCAAAAAACAGGTCTGTATCAACAGCTGGCACAGCAGCTGAGTATTGAAGTGCCCATGCGTCAGGAAGACGTATTTATCGTTATTAACGAGAACGAGTTCGCCGATTGGTCATTCGGTAATGGAATTGCCCAGATGATCTCTGTCTCAGAGGAGGTATCCGAATGACTCATCCAACAATTCTATCCAGTGCCAGAGAATCTTACGGAGAGATTGCGCCGGAATTTGTCCGTTATTCGGAAGATCTATTATTTGGAGAAGTATGGAGACGTGAAGAGCTGTCCTTGCGTGACCGCAGCATGATTACGGTAGCGGCGCTTACAGCTGGAGGAATGGTGGAGCAGATGCCATATCATATGCGTCTGGCTATGCAGAATGGAGTGCAGTCCTACGAGTTGGTAGAAGCAATCACCCATCTGGCCTTTTATACAGGTTGGCCTCGTGCAGCAGCTGCCCTGACAGCAGCCAAACAAGTGCTGACACAATCGGATCAGCCTGACCCTAAAGAACAGAAGTAGATAGCTTCCCACAGCCTAGCAGAATCATGATACGTGTATCCAATCAAGGCTGCTTTCTTTTATTGTAGTTCTTTATAAATAAAAAAGACTTCTTTGTCCGATTTCGATTAGCAGCGCCTGTAATGGGTAAAAATGGGAAAAGGACAAGGAGGGATATAATGTTCAAAATGCATGAAAAAGGAAAAATAGTCACACTTGCTCTGCTGCTGGCCCTGCCGGCTTCTGCCTACGCAGCGGAACCACAGGCGACAGCGCCAGCAGCAGAACAAACGGCGCCGGCTGCATCAGGTGACTCTTCTACTTCAACATCTACGGATAAAGAATCTACTTCATCTGCTGCCAAGTCCAAAGCCAGCCTCACGGATTCACTAAAAGGTGGCTACACAACAGCAGCCACTAAACTCATGGTACCGTGGTCGATGCAATTTGCCGGAGATACCGTATATATTACGCAGCGTGTAGGCGGCATTGTGCAGGTCAAAAACGGCAAGCAGACGCTGCAAAAAGTACAGACCAAAAAGCCGCTGCGGGTAGTCGGCGAAGCGGGTCTGACCGGTTTTGTGCTTGATCCGAATTTTGCCAAAAACAAAATGGCCTACATTTATCATGCTTACGAAGAAAAAGGCGAGGGTTTCAACCGGATCGTCAAAGTCAAACTAACCGGCAATACGTGGAAAGAGCAAAGCGAGCTGCTGAAAGGCATTCCGGGTGGACGTATTCACGAAGGCGGACGTCTGGCAATCGGCCCGGATGGTATGCTGTATAGCACTGCTGGCGAGACCAACCGTCGTGAGCTGTCCCAGGATCTGAAAAGCTACGGCGGCAAGATCCTGCGCATGACGACAGCCGGCAAAATCCCAAAAGACAATCCGATCAAAAATTCCTATGTCTACGCTTACGGACTGCGCAATTCCCAGGGCATCGCCTGGACATCTGACGGCAAGCTGTACGCTTCCGATCATGGCCCAAGCGGCGCACCGATTCCGGGCGGCGGTACCGACCGTACCGGTCTCGACGAGATCAACCTGATCAAGCCTGGCGCCAACTATGGCTGGCCGGAAGTGATGGGCAAAGAAACCGCCAAAGGAATGACGCCGCCGCTGTATGTAGCGAGCTCCAAAGCGATTGCTCCATCCGGTATTGCGGTGACGCCGAATGATACGATTCTGGTAGCGACATTGGCAGGAGAAAGCCTCAAAGAATTCGATCCAAAAACCAAAAAGATGACGGATGTATTGACCGGTGTCGGACGCGTACGCGATGTTGCCGTACATAACGGCAAGATTTATGTACTGACCAACAATACATCCGGCGGAGACGGTGATCCGGGATCGAATGATGATCGGCTGCTGATTTTGAAGTGAATAATATTGAAAACTATAATATATTCTTATGCTAGCGATAAAAAAAATGATTTTAGAAGAGGATAACCAACTTCCATATAAATGCACATTTGCTTCCTCATTCCTGAAGTAACGATGCAAGCAGAAGGCGACTGAATGATCTAATTCAGTTGCTTTTTGCTTGCATCTATTTTTTGAAATGCACCTTTCTATACAAGTAGCGCTTTTTACAAAAACAAATTAAAAATGTATATAGTTGACAACTTAATATGTATATAATAAAATAAAATTGGCTCTTAGGAGCAAATAAAATGAATATCAGGAGGAATTTAACATGCAAAAAAAATCCAAAAAAGGTCTGATTCTTGCTTTAACTTTGGGAATGGCTATTACCGCTGTTCCATCTATTACAGCTTTTGCAGCTTCGGTAAATGAAAATTATGACTCTTATGCCCTTCCGGCAAGACAAGGAAATAATTACACTGGTACTCATCAAAAAGTTACAGATGAACAGTATATAGTTAATAAAGTTACGGATATTACTCATGCAGATACTGCAGTATTCTGGGCGACGGATGGAGTGAAAACTGTTATTTCTAACGAGTATGAGCAAAAATTAGGTAATCAATCTACAATTCAATTCCGTAAGCAGATTAAATCAAAGGCTGATGTTATTATGGGAATGAGAAATGCAGATTATCAAATATACCAAAATGGTTTCGTATCTGGTTGGGTTAATTTCAAATGATTTACATATATTATATAGAGTTTAAATAAGAGTTTAAATAAGAGTTTAAATAAAAGTTTAAATAAAAGTTTAAAGAGGGAGAACTCTACATAGTTCTCCCTCTTTAGTTAAAAGGTGGTAATGTATTTGCTTAATTTACTTAAGATGGAATTTAAGTTATGTTTGAATCGATCAGAATTCAAATTAATATTCCTTTTGTTATGGGTTATGGCATTAGGAGCATTCATTTTAAACTGTTATCGCGTTTTCAATACGGATCTTAGCAGTATTCGATCTGTATATGAAATGACTATATTACAAGCTACTTCTTCGAAAATAATATTATCTACTGAATTGATCTTATTACCATTTATGATTCCATTAATCTATTCGGATACTTATTACAGTGATGTTTCGAATAAAGTGAATTTACTAATTTTGACTCGTACAAAATATAAATATTATATTTGGAGCAAAGCAATTGTGATTTTTATAGTATCGTTTTTCACTGTTTTTTTTCCTTTATTATTGAATCAATTACTAAGTTTTATTCCATTTCCCTTATATGGATATGATAATCGTTTTGCTTTGCCTACATACGATATTGGGATTCAAAATTATGATGCAAATGCAATGTTTGATTTATTACGTTTAACCCATCCTTTTCTATATAATGTATTGTTTAGCTTGTTTATTAGTATTTTTGCTGGCTTATTTTCGCTATTAGCATTTAGTGTGTTTTTGTTTCTGAAAAAGAACAAATTTGTGGTTTTTTTAACCTTTTTTCTTGCAGTAGTATTGTTTAATTTACTAATTTCAATGGTTTTTTCTTATAGAAGTAGTTTTACTACATTGCTAACTCCGGGGAATACCGGGTCATTCTATAGTTTGCTTGTCTGGCTTATTTTTTCTGTTTCTATGATCTTTCTTTGCATCACTGCAAAAATAAAAAAAATGACTATAGAATAAATGAGGAGAAATATGTATTTTTATAAAAAAACAATTCTAAATAGTTTGCTTTCAATCCCCAGTTTGATGGTTTTTATATTTATAAGTTGTATATTTTTAGGATTATTGCTAACTAGCCAAGGCTATGCTGCAAATGAGTTATCGAGTTATTACAATATAATCATGGGAATAAATCAATTTATCTTAATATATATTCCTTTTTATCTTATTATGATTAGAAATTTTTCAGTATTTAGTACTAATAAATCAATTTTAATTAAATATAAAGAGATAACAAAGTGGTGGAAAAAAAATATATATTCGCTTTTGTTTTTTTCTATGTTTCTATCATTATTTTTAAATTTATTATTTTTAATTGTCTTGATTAGTAAAAAAATTGATATGATTTCTTTTCTCTACCTAATCAAACATCTTGTAGTTAACTCTTTATTATCACAATTCATGATTTTTTTTATTTTAGGACAACTTTATTATCTTTTTTTATTTCTGACCAATAAAAGCATAATATCGATTTTTGTTCCTATAAGTTTAATGTTTGTGGGACATATTTTTGATTTTTTATTTAATGTAAACTATTTTTCACTATCTAATTATATGTCTTTAAAATTAGAAGTTATTGATGGGGGTCTTGAGATTCACCCTAACAGTATGTATGTATTATTAAACTTTGTAATAATATCAGTTTTGTTATATTTTTTAATAATTAATATCTTAAAAACAAAAGACTTTTACTAAGGAAGATTATAATGACCTCTATTTGCAATAGGTTAGATATTAAGTTAATCTCTAAAATGAATTTGGTAGCTATAATGTGGTCTTTAATACAATTTTTTAGATTTGTAGAATCTTATACCAGTGCAGAAAAGATACTAATTTATTCTTCAAACTTTATAGATGTAAATATATTTAATGATCTTACATTTATTATCTCTAGTATGTTACCTCTTCTTTTCTTAATAACTTTTTTAGGTAATATAACGCAAGATTTTGTTAATAATCAAGGAATTTATATATTCACTAGAACTTCAAATGTTAAAAAATGGATGTTTAGATTAATAGCTGACATCATGATTTATATTATTATTTTTGTTATTATGTCTGAATTTATTACTACTATATGGTGTTTTATATTTAAAGTTGAAATTCACGAAACAGAGAACTTTGCAACTATATTTATTCAGCAAATAACCATATTATCCATATATTATTTTTTGTCTGTATTATTGGTAAATACATTATCTTTATTTTTTCAATCTACTACTTCGTCTTTAATAGTTATACTTATTAACTTATTTTTTGTAATCTTAGCCAGTTACCTTTATAAAACTAATCCTGGTCAAGTAGAGAGAATAAAATGGCTTCCCTTTACTCAAGGAATTTATAACTGGCAGGTATCTATGTTTAATATTTCTTCAGATTTTTCCCTAAGTATAAATAATTTTATTTTTAGTCTTTTGTATCTTACTATAATGGGGATCTTTTTATCTTTAATATATGTATATATATTTTCTAGAAAAGATTTATATTAATTTTAAGGAGAAATTAAAATGAACTATTTATTGAAAATAGAAAATGTAACAAAAAAAATATCGGGGAATACAGTTTTGGAAGATATTAATTTAGAACTGTACAATCAAAAAGTGTATGGATTTTATGGGGCAAATGGTTCAGGGAAATCTATGCTTTTTAGAGTGATGTCTGGTTTGGTAAAACCTACTGTAGGACATGTATGGGTGAAGGGGAGAAAATTAGATGGCAATTATTCTTTTCCAGAAAGCATCGGAGTATTAATTGAGTCTCCTGGATTTTGGCCTAACTATACGGGTGCAGAGAACCTTAAAATTTTGGCTTCTATAAAAAATAAAATTAATGAAGAAGACATTAGAAATTCTCTTCAAAGAGTGGGACTAGAATACAATGATACTAGAAATTATAAGAAGTATTCTTTAGGGATGAAACAGCGACTGGCTATTGCTCAAGCCATTATGGAAAAACCAGAGATAATAATACTAGATGAACCAACTAACGCATTAGATGAAAACGGAGTTGAATTAATTAGAAATATTATATTAGAAGAAAAAGATCGGGGAGCCACTATACTACTTGCAAGCCATAATAAGGAAGATATTAATATTTTAGCTGACGAAGTTTTTAAAATTAGTAAAGGTAAATTGGAGAGTTCACATGAAAAATAAACTTTATATAACCAGTTTATTCATCTTATTGCTTGCTTCGATTTTATTTGGAATACGTACAGCTTTTTCTTATAATTTTAACATAAGCTTAGGTAATCACTTAGATAAAAACAATGTGAAACTTAATTTAGAAGAAGAAAAAAACCATCTAGGTATTTATTTTAATAATAATATAGAACAGTTTTCTCAAATTTATAATGAAGCAGATTTAGTAGCAGAAGTTGAAACAACAAGCGAAAGATTAAATTATGCACAGACTATCAAAACAGGTATAAAGGCGATAAAAATATTTAAAGGAAAAGATCTCCTAGCTAATAATCAAGCATATATATACGAACCAAGTTATTTTTTTGGAGACAATTATTTTTCGTTTGGTGGTTACCAAATTTTAAAACCACGAAAAACCTATATAGTTTTTTTGAAGAAATTAAAGGTACCTAAAAATTATGTTTATAAAGCTGATGAAGATATAAGTTTTATCCCTGTCTCTTCTTACTATAGTAAATTTGAATTAGGAAATTCAAAAACTAAGCTGTTAGATCAAACTGACGTAGATAATGGGATGGATTATAAAAAAGTAAAAGAATATGAAATATTAACTACTTCTGAAAATAAATTGAACAAATTTAAAGAATTAAAAAAAGAAGTCATAGAAAAATTTAATTTATGATGATTTTATAAAAATAAACAGCCACTTTAACTAATAATGGTATTTTACCAATCAATTAGTTAGGGTGGCTTTTAACTATAGCATTTTTATAAAATATGATCTTGGTTAAATTTTTTATTTTTAATATGTCTTATTTGCTGAGGTTACTCGGATAGTAGGGCAGAAGGGTGTATAATATTCAAAGCAACGTTAAGATCTGGACGATTTGACATAGCGAATAATAAAAAAGAAAATGATGATAACAAGAAAATAATTAAACGGATTGATTATCGGATTAACGTCGAGCGCCACCTGTAAAATAATCTACTGCAAGAAGACAATGATGAGTAGGAAAATGACAGGTTTGGTATACAGATTTTGCATGGCAGGTTCTCCTTGTTTTGGTTTCCTTGGCTGCTGGATGGACACTGGTAAAACCCTAATATAGTCGTATCCTCGGGTAAAGCAGCCAACCGCAATTGCGGAGGGATTTCATATGCTGTTGGCACAGCAAGAGATACAGTTTCGGATCATCTGCAGCACAAACTCCGGCTCGGTAAACTGGAGAAAGTGTCCGCTGCGCTTTGCCAGTATCTGCTTGCCGTATCGGCTGAGCTGCACGAGTTCCTGCTGATGGTTTAGCCGGATATCCAGCGCATGCTGTGACACGAATGGAGACTTTTTCATTCCCGTAATGACAAACAGCGGCTTGTTCGGAAACGGCACGGCCTGCTGAATTTGACGGGCGGTCTCTTCTACATAATGAACTTCATTCCACTGGCGGGAAGACACGAATGTATCCAGTCTGCTCAGCAGTCGGTTCAGGGCGCGGATCACAGCCGGCTGGGTATCGTTAATCTGCAGATCCTGCAGGTGACTGGCTTCGAGCAGTATACCCGGCGATCTGGCCGGGGAATGGGCGGGCGAGCAGATTGGCGTACAATCCGCCGAGGAAATGACCGACCAGCACATATGGAGGCGGCGCGTGAAGATCGTCCAGCAGCAGCTTTAGGGTAGCCGTAATGACAGCACCGTGCTGTAGCCCGGTCAGTTTGCTGCTTTTCCCTATGCCGAGACGATTATAAGCCAGCACAGTATATTCATGATCGAGCTCCGGGAACAGCCTATGCCAGCCTTCCACCGGTCCGCTGCCTCTATTGATCAGAAGAATAGCCGGTGATCCTTGGACAGACAGCACATATTTGAATGTTCCATAATCGGTATTGATGATTTGCTTGTTCATTGGCTTCATCCTGAACCTCCGTAAATGTTATTTTGCTCTCTGTTACGCAGCGGCTTTCTGAAAGGTTCCCTGTGACACGATAACTCTGGTAGCAGCCTTTTACCAGCAGGCTGACTGTATTGCTGCAAAGGATAGTGGTATACTTCTTTAAAATGAAAACGTATCCAAAAAGGAGCTGATCGCCATGCCTGCCTATAATGCCGCTTCGGATGTGCATCACCCGCAAAAGGGTCACCGTCTGGAGGATATCCCTGCACATGATCCATTTGTACTGACCGATCCTCGGCAGCAGCTATATTATTTGTACACGGGAGGGTCGCCGGAGTGGAACGGGATGGATCGTTATGGTGTGCTGGTCTACCGCAGCAATGATCTGTCGGAATGGGAAGGGCCTTATGAGGTCTTTGCGATTCCGGACGATGTATGGGCTCATCCGCAGCATGGGGCATGGGCGCCCGAGGTGCATGAATACGAGGGACGTTACTATCTGTTCGTGACACTGCATAACAACGAGCGCGCGCTGGCTGGCGAGCCGGTTCATGGATACAGCAGACACTGGAGGGGCACGGTAATCGCAGTCAGCGACTCTCCGACAGGGCCGTTTGAGCTGATGCATCGTCATGCGCCTGTACTGCCGGAGACGATGATGACGCTGGACGGCACGCTCTACCGTGACCCAAGCGGCGCACCATGGATGGTCTACTGCCATGAGTGGATTCAGACGATAGATGGCACGATCGAGGCGGTTCGTCTAACCGAGGATTTATCGGCTGCGATAGGTGAACCGATCCATTTGTTCAGCGCTTCATCGGCATCATGGATTCGGCAGGATGATACAGTCTGGACGCAGCCGACTGCTGTAGAGACAGCTTCGGTGCAGCAGGATCAGGAGATTCCAGTCTATGTCAGCGACGGTTGTCAGCTGTACCGTACTTCCGGTGGCGAGCTGATTATGCTCTGGTCAAGCTATGAGGCAGACAGCTATGTACAGACGATAGCCCGCTCTCTGACTGGTGAGCTAACCGGTCCCTGGGAACAGCTGGAGCCGCTGATCCGGGAAGACAGTGGGCATGGCATGCTCTTTCGTACACTGGCAGGGGATTGGATGCTGATCCTTCATCGTCCATTTCGGATGCCGGATTCCCGCTGCGTTTTGTATGAGATAGAAGATACCGGCAACCTTTTCCGGATAAAAAAGTGAACGAAGGCGCGCTGCAGCGACAGATCGGAGACCGCAACAGGCAGGAAAGCCAGCAAATGCGCCCAATTCTGCCTTATGGACGGGAATCATCCTATTTTTTCTGGATAACTGAGTTAAACCGTCGGTTTTGTATTATTAATGCTATATGGGTAAACTTCTCACTTTTTTTTCCAACTGTATATGGTTTATAATTTAGAAGACAAATGTCGATAAAATTTTAACAGTGTAGTTATTTTCGTTATAATGTATACAGAAAAGGGATGTTCCTGAGTGGAGCCTTGCTTCTTGTATCACCTAAGCGGGAGGGCCTGCTCTTTTTTGCAAATATAAGAGATAAGGAAGGTTTTTATGAGCAGCATACAGAAAAAAACAGACATTATCTTAATTGGTGCCGGGGTCATGAGTGCGACGCTGGGATCATTGCTGAAAGAGTTAGCACCGGAGTGGGAAATTAAAGTGTTTGAAAAACTCGCAAGCGCTGGAGAAGAAAGCTCCAACGAATGGAATAATGCGGGTACAGGCCATGCTGCCCTATGCGAGCTGAACTATACGACCGAGAAGCCGGACGGATCGGTAGATATCAGCAAGGCGGTACAGATCAATGAGCAATTTCAGCTGTCCCGGCAATTCTGGTCCTTCCTGGTGAAAAGCAATCTGATCCGCAATCCACAGGACTTTATCAAGCCTATCCCTCATATGAGTCTGGTCATGGGCGAGAAAAATGTATCTTTTCTGAACAAAAGATTTAAAGCGCTATCAAAACTGCCATTGTTCGAAGGCATGGAGTATTCGGACGATCCGAACAAACTCAAAAAATGGATTCCGCTTATTATGGAAGGCCGCTCGTCCAATGAACCGATTGCGGCAACCAAGATCGATTCCGGTACGGACGTGAACTTTGGGGCGCTAACACGCATGCTGTTCGACCATCTCAAAAGCAAAAATGTAGAAATTCATTATAAACATAGCATCAAGGATATCAAGCGTACGAGCGATGGCATGTGGTCAGTCAAAGTGCAGAATCTGGATAATGGTAAAGTGGAGCATCATCTGACCAAATTTATCTTTATCGGTGCCGGAGGCGGCAGTCTGCCACTGCTGCAGAAAACAGGTATTCCGGAATCGCGTTATATCGGCGGATTCCCGGTCAGTGGCCTGTTCATGGTCTGCAACAACCCGGATATCGTCGCCCGCCATCATGCCAAAGTATACGGCAAAGCCAAAGTAGGCGCGCCGCCAATGTCGGTTCCGCATCTGGATACCCGCTATATCGGCAACAAAAAGGCGCTGCTGTTCGGTCCGTTCGCCGGCTTCTCGCCGAAGTTCCTCAAAACAGGCTCCAACCTCGATCTGATCGGATCGGTGAAGCCGAATAACCTGTTCACGATGCTGGCAGCCGGTGCCAAGGAAATGGGACTGACCAAGTACCTGATCCAGCAGGTGATGCTGTCCAACGACAAGCGGCTGGAAGAGCTGCGCGAATTTATTCCCAATGCCAAGCTGGACGAATGGGAGATTGTGGTCGCCGGTCAGCGTGTGCAGGTAATCAAGGATACTCCTAGCGGCAAAGGAACTCTGCAGTTCGGTACGGAAGTGGTCAGTGCGGCAGACGGCTCGGTCGCTGCACTGCTGGGCGCTTCTCCGGGCGCTTCGACCGCCGTGCACGTTATGCTGGAAGTACTGCAAAGATGCTTCCCGCAGCGCATGAACGAATGGGAGCCCAAGATCAAAGAGATGATTCCTTCCTACGGCATAGCACTGGCGGATCATCCGGATATGTTCCATGAAATCTTCGCGTCCACAACCAAGACACTGGAGCTGAGCGAAGAAAAGCACCCCAGTATCGACTCTCTGAAAATAGTTACCGAGCCGGAGGTATTCGGAGAACCGGTGCAGTAGCCAGAGAAAAGGTAAAATAGACAGTCTGACCGATCGGCATTATATCCGGATCGCAAATGACCAAATGATGCAACACGCAGATGATACAATACAGAGATTCCAACCAGAACCCCTTCAGCATAAAAAGCTGAGGGGGTTCTGTCTGTATAGGCATAATCACGTTCCGTGCGTATCTGTACGATACCTGCCATATCAGGATAAATGAGGAACACGAAGTCCCTGCTCGCCCCAAATGCTTGCCTAAGCACACAAAATGTTGCAATCTTCTCATGTCCCGGGCGATAAGCGTCTGCTATATTGATCATGGTTATGATGTAAGCGCTTTATGCTAAGCGGATCGCAGCGTATTTGCTTTGAAAGGGGATAAAGAAATGAGAAGAAACAGACAGGCAGCACTTCTGCTGCTAATTATGGTAATGGTGCTCGGTCTATGGCCGGTACATACAGCGGAAGTGGCGGCAGCACCATTTGCAGTCAATTCTACAATTGTGAATGGAGGGTTCGAGACCGATTTCTGGCAGGATCATTCGTGGCAAGTCGATGCTTCAGATTGGCAGCAGGCAGATCTTCAACATTATGCCTATGCCAGCGATCCATTTATTACACCATCCGAAGACACGTATGCTTTTAAATACTGGATCAATAACGGAGCATCTGTCGAGCAGCAGATCAAGGTGAGTCAGACACTAACGGAGCTTCCGGCGGGCAGCTATGAGCTGTCTGTGCAATCGATGGGCGGAGCAGATGAACAGGCTGGCCATGTAGAGGTATTCGCAGATACTGATCATGGCAGTGAGGTGGCTACTGCCGGTTATAATCAGTGGGGAACCGTAACGCTAAAATTGGTATTGACCGAGCCGGTATCCCACTTGGTCGTTGGCGCCCGTGTCCGTGGTCAGGCAGGAGCATGGGGCTATCTGGATAAGTTCGAACTCAAGCAGACCAGCACCGATACGAGTCAGCCGGTGGCTGCCGATATTTTCGTCAAAAAAGTCGAAGGACTGCGTCCTGACTTTATCAAAGGTGTCGATATCTCCAGTATTATCTCGCTGGAGCAGAGTGGTGTACGCTTCTACAACGAACAGGGCAAGGAGCAGGATATTTTCACCACACTGCATGAGTCCGGGGTGAACTATGTACGGGTTCGGATCTGGAACGATCCTTACGATACGAGCGGCAGAGGGTACGGTGGCGGTACCAACGATCTGGCCAAAGCCATCGAAATTGGCAAGCGGGCGACGGCAAATGGAATGAAGCTACTGGTCGATTTCCATTATTCCGACTTCTGGGCAGATCCGGGCAAGCAGCATACTCCCAAAGCATGGGAAAACCTGAATCTGGAGCAAAAAGGCGAGCAGGTGTATGCATTTACCCATCGCAGCCTGGAGCAAATGATCGCACAGGGAATCGATATCGGTATGGTGCAAATTGGTAACGAGACCAACCAATCGTTTATCGGGGAGAAAAATTGGACGAATATCAGCCAGCTGTTCAACAAAGGCAGTCAGGCGGTACGTGCAATCGATCCCAATATACTGATCGCTCTGCATTTCACCAATCCAGAATCGGCTGGACGGTATGCTTCGTATGCCAAAGCCCTCGCAGATAACGGCGTGGATTATGATGTATTTGCCAGTTCGTACTATCCGTTCTGGCATGGAACACTGGACAATCTGACATCGGTGCTGAAGCAGGTTGCCGATACGTACAACAAAAAAGTCATGGTCGCCGAGACGTCATATGCCTATACGGCAGAAGATGGTGACGGACATGAGAATACAGCGCCGCGCAGCTCGGGGCAAGTACTCGACTACCCGATCAGTGTGCAGGGTCAGGCGACCTCTGTCCGTAATGTGATCGAAGCGGTATCCAATGTGGGCAGCGCAGGAATCGGCGTCTTTTATTGGGAGCCTGCCTGGCTGCCGGTAGGTCCCCCATCCAATCTGGAACAGAACAAGCTGCTGTGGGAAAAGTACGGCTCCGGCTGGGCAGCCAGCTATGCGGGCGAGTATGATCCCGATGATGCAGGCAAATGGTACGGCGGCAGTGCAGTCGATAATCAGGCATTGTTCGACTTTACCGGTCATCCGCTGCCTTCACTCCGAGTATTCAACTATGTGAACACCGGTGCAGTAGCACCGCTGCAGGTAGATCAGATTCAGCCAGCAGCAGTAACCGTCAATGCCGGTGATCCGGTTTCCCTGCCCCATTCGGTAACCGTTACGTATAACGATGGCAGTACAGGCACTTTGTCCGTAGAGTGGGATCAGACTGCGCTGCAGCAGGCTGTTCGCCAGGGAGCAGGCAGCTATACGATTACCGGTACAGCAGCAGGCGGTCATCCGGCACAAGCGAAGCTGGAGATTCGGCGTGCCAACCTGCTGCGTAACGGCAGCTTTGAAGACAGTGATCGCAGCATGTGGCAGATCACCTACGGAACGGGTACTGCGCCACATACCGATTACCAGAACAAGGCTTCTGACGCACGAACCGGTCAGTATTCGCTCCATTATTATTCAGCAGAGCCGGTGAATTTCCGGGTACAGCAGGATGTATACGATCTGAAGCCGGGTTATTACGATCTATCTATGTCGATCCAGGGCGGTGATGCCCGGAATGCGAATATGAACCTGTGGGCCCGTACAAACGGGGTGGATGTACAGCAGGAGACCGCTGTCAGTGGATGGACGCAGTGGAAGCAGCCGTTGATCCGCGAGATCAAAGTAACCGATGGACATCTGCTTGTAGGCGCATCGATTCAGGCAGATGGCGGTGCATGGGGGTCACTGGATGATTTCTATCTGACTTTTGCACGTAAGCTGGACAGCAGTGAACCAGATCCTAGCAATCAGCCGGTGCCCGATCCGGGAACACCTACAACTCCGCCACAACCTATCCCGGACCATGCTGCACCTGTACCGGATGTACCTGATAAAGGATCTTCCGGCGGTTCATCTAGTGGCGGTAGCTCGGCAGGTCGCAGCGAGACGTTAACCGGCAGCGTGGATAATGGTCAATATGGCAGCAGTCCATTATCGAATATCGCTATTCAACGTACGACACTGGCAGATGGAACGCAAAAGGATCTTGTCAGCTACACAGCTTCCCAGGCACGTGAAGCTGCAGGCAAAGTGAAAGCAGTCGGCGGCTCCGCTATTCGTCTCGTGCTGCCGGAGACTCCCGATACCGTGAGCGAACTGCAATTTACCCTGCCGCAGGATACCGTACGAACGCTGGCTGGAAGCAAAATAAGTATGGAGCTGGCGACCAGTCGTGTCAGCCTGCGCTTGCCGGAGAATACATTATCCATGCTGAGCGGCAGCCACCAGTTCACTATTGCTCCGATCAAAACAGCTGACGGGATTGAAGCGATAGCTGCGCGAGCCAGACAATATTCGCTGGTACAGCAGACCGCGGGATCAGCGGATATACAGGTGATTGGTCAGCCGCTCCGGATTGACAGCGATCTGCAGGGACAGACGGTACAGCTCGTACTGCCACTATCCCGGCAAAGCCTGCCTTCTGATGCGCAGCAGCAGGAGAGCTTCCTGGAACAGCTGGCAATCTATGTGGAGCACAGCGATGGAACAAGAGAGCTAATCAAGCCAACTGTAGTACAGCAAAGTAATCAACCTGCCGGACTGCAGTTTAATGTGAATAAATTCAGTACGTTTACCCTACTCAAGCTGGGACAGCCGATGGAGAAAGGTACAGTGCCAGCAGCCGATCATCAGACAGCGACTGCCAACCATTATATGAACGGCTATCCCAATGGAACATTCCAGCCGGAGCGCATGGTAACACGTGCCGAGCTGGCGGCTATTCTGTCACGTCTGACGATCCAATCGCCGAGTGTAGCAGGGCAAGCAGCGCCTTTGGCGGATACAGCTGCCATAGTTTCATCTCCGACCCACCTATCCTATACGGATGTGAATTCCCGAAACTGGGCAGCCACAGCGATTGAACAAGCCTCGCAAAAAGGATGGATGAAAGGATACGAGGGCAGTACATTTGCTCCTGAACGTCCTATCACCCGGGCTGAAATGGCGACTGTACTGGCACGCTGGCAGCAGCTGCATAGTACGGATTCCACTGCGTTTACAGATACAGCTGGACACTGGGCGACGGCAGATATCGCTGCTGTGCAGCAGGCCGGTTATATGCAGGGAATGCCGGATGGCCGCTTTGCTCCCGACAAAACACTAAGCCGCGCCGAAGCGGTGACCCTGTTCAACCGGGTACTGAACATACAGCCAGAGCCAGCATCCGGCACACCGATTTCCCGCTGGTCAGATGTCCCGGCAGCCCACTGGGCATGGGGAGACATTATTTCGGCAACCCAGCAATGAAGATGAATACGATATAACGCAGATTGAACAGATGTATAGAAGGTAAAAGCAGAAGCCTATTCGGCTGACCACAATGGTCAATCGGACAGGCTTCTTTTTAATATTTTTAAAGCTGCTGCTGTCTGTCCTGCTCCAATCTCTGCAGCAGTCTTTCTTCTGTACCCGAACCCGGTACCGGAACGAAAAAGCACCAGTGCAATCCCGGATCATTATCGATAACGGAAGTATAATGGATGTCGAATTCCATAATTTGTCCGTCTTCCAGTTGATAGTAGGCTGTTTTTACCCGCTTTTGCTGGATTTCGTACTTTGCCCATAACGAAGCGAATACATCGCTATCCTGCAGCAGACGTTCGAACCGATCCCTATAGAGAGGGTGCTTCTGATAATCTTCAAAGCGTGTGCGCATAATGGCTACGCTGTAACGTGCGAACTCTTCCCAGTTGAGCAGCCGTCTGCGATAATCTTCATCGAAAAATATCACATGGCTCATATGACGATCTTGCTGCGAAAGGCTGCCAAAATCGGCAATACATAGCTCCGCTGCGCGGTTCCAAGCGATAACATCTGTTCCTTCATCCGTAATAAAGGAAGGATAGTGCAGCTGGTCTACGATATTTTGCAGAAATCCGGTATCCGATGGAGCTTCTTCGGCAGTGTCGGTATGATCAACCGATCCATTTCGGGCAAGGTCGAGCAGATATCGGTGTTCATCCGTACTTAGCTGCAGCGCGGTGCTGATACTGCTCAATACTTCGGGAGACGGGCGAGTCTCACGACCCTGCTCCAGCCAGGTGTAGTAGGTTACGCTCATATTGGCGAGATAGGCGACTTCTTCCCTTCGCAGTCCGGGTGTACGGCGGCGTCCGGGCAACGGCTGAATTCCGGCCTGATCCGGCTGCAATCGTTCCCGGCGTGACTTGATGAATTCCCCGAGTGGAGAAGAATGTTCCTTTTTCATCGATCATCGCTTCCTTTCCGTATGGTACTGTCTGTAGATATCATTACGCATCCTCGTCGAAAATGCAAAAAGAACGTTCCAACACGGCAATTGAAATATTCCTGAACTCCTGCAGAATCGGACATATCCATGCTAAGCGGGCTGCCTATTCCAATCGTAGTAAGCCAATGCCCGAATAACGACATGATCTCATTTGTTAATTCTCATTCTTTGTTCTCCTTCGTGGTATGATAGCGTTAGTATAAAAAAGGCCGTTATGACGATATAGAGGTAAAGAAGCAAAAAAGTAAAAAAGCAAAAAAATAAACACAGCAAATCAGCGAACAGGAATTTGGAAAAGAAGAGGTTTCGCCGGGTTTGCTTTTTTAATGCCATTCATGTGTTATACACAGAGGAGAATTGATATCATGCCATCTTCTATCGACGAAATCGATCTGAAAATCATGCAGAAATTACAGAGCTACGGCCGAATTACAGCGGCACAACTAAGCAAGGAGCTGAATCTGTCGGCTCCGTCTATCCGTGAACGGATTATCCGTCTGGAGGAAAAAGGAGTCATTACCGGCTACAGCGCCATGTTTAACTGGGCCAAATTGGATCGGTCGATGACCACGTTCATCATGGTCAAAACCGAGCGCAGTCAGGAGATCGTCGATTTCTGCGAGCAGGCTGTAGAAGTAACCGATATGCACCGGATCAGCGGCGAATATAATTATATGATTCAAGTGCAGACATCTTCCATGCAGGAACTTGCCAGTTTCCAGGAGAGACTGGTGCAGCTGGGTCCATCCAAATCCCATGTCAGCATGAAGACACTGATCGAAGATCGCCATCATCTGCTGTAATGGTTTTGGCGTTAGAGATCTATCCATTTTATTATTGGGAACGATCGGTAAAAATAATTCTTTACTGATTGTTCTCAATATGCTAGGATGAATCCAGACAACAAAAGAGAGTTATTTACTAGCTATACTAGAATGATCGTTCTCAATAGAATGCAGCCTGAATCGACAGCCAGGAGGAGGGACCTGATGGGAAGAAGCAAGGAATTCGAAGAAAATGAAGTGCTGGAAAAAGCGATGAAGCTTTTCTGGGAACAAGGTTATGAGAAGACTTCAATGAATGATCTGACCGAGCATATGGGTATTCATCGTCGCAGTTTGTACGATACCTTTGTAGATAAGCATACCCTCTATCTCAAAGCGATGGATCGGTTTGGCGAGCAGTTTGTCTGCTCCATAATCAACGGAATACGTCATCTGCAGACAGCAAGGGAAGCCCTGCAATTCATCTTCAACTCGATAATAGAAGGCGAGCCCGATGCACCGTCAGGCTGTATGATGGTAAACTCTGCGATCGAACTGGCAAATCGCGATCCCGAGATTGATGCCCGCTCCAGAGCCGCTTTTGAGAGAGCAGAGGATATACTTACAGATATTGTGACGTGGGGACAGTCGAATGGCGAATTCACTACCCGGTATGAAGCCCGTGAATTGGCGGAACAGCTGCATAATGCGCTGCTTGGACTACGAGTAACCGTACGAACGTCGCTGCCAAAAGAGAAACTGAAGCAGATGGCAGAGATGAGCATCCGAATGATAGAGAAATGATCAGCAAGGGTGCTCCTCTTTTTTTGAATAAATTAGAACGATCGTTCTCAAATAAGAATACGAGGAGAGATAACGATGAAAACACTTATTATTGTAGCCCATCCCCATCTGCATACGTCCCGGGTGAATCGCGCCTGGACAGAGATAATGAAGACACATCCGGATACGACGGTACATACATTGTATGATGCCTACCCGGACCACCAGCTCGATATTGCTTATGAGCAGGCTTTGCTGGACAGCCATGATCGCATTATTTTCCAGTATCCGCTCTACTGGTACAGTACACCGCCGCTGCTCAAACAGTGGTTTGATGAAGTGCTGGCTTTTGGCTGGGCGTTCGGTCCGGATGGCAATCATATGCAGGGCAAAGAAATCGGCATCGCTATCTCGACAGCAGGCAGCAGTGCGGCTTACCAGCCCGGTGGCTCCAACCTGTTCACGATCCGTACAATCGCCGCTCCGATGGAGGCACTGACCCATTATGTAGGCGCACATTATTTGCCACCGTTTGTTTTGCATAACGTTCACCATATTACCGATGAGCAGATTACGGACAGCCAGCTGGCCTATGTACAACATTTGAATACAGTCAGACATGTGCATACGCCCGATTCCATAACCGTTAATCCATAACTCCAACCCAAACCCGAACCAAACTTAAGGAGGATGTTTAATATGACAAATTCAATCGCACTGGTAACAGGAGCGAGTAAAGGTATCGGTCTGGAAGTAGCCAGACAGCTCGGTCAGCAGGGAATCACTGTACTGCTGTCTGCACGAACCCTGGCAGCTGCCGAGGAAGCCGCCAGCGAATTGCGCCAGGAAAATATCGATGTCCAGGGTGTACAGCTGGAAGTGACCAATGAGGAACACATCAATGAACTGGCTCAATGGATTGAGGAAAAGTATGGCCGATTGGATATTCTGGTTAATAATGCAGGCGTATTGCTGGAAAATTCCGAATATGAGGGAGACGTATTTCGAGATACATTTGAAGTCAACACCTACGCCCCTTATCGTCTCACAGAAAAATTGCTGCCGCTACTGCTAAAAAGCCCAGCTGGCCGGGTCGTTAATCAGAGCAGTGCGATCGGTTCGATTGCACTGCAATTGACGAATGAGCAGGTGCAAAAGCTGGCCCAGCCTGCTTATGCCGCTTCCAAGGCAGCGCTTAATATGCTGACCGCCTATTGGTCACAGCAGCACAAAGCTGCGGGTTTGAAAGTGAATTCCGTGCATCCCGGTCTCGTCAAAACCCGACTGGGTGGCGAACATGGCGAGCTATCTGTAACAGATGGTGCCAAAACAGCAGTCCGTTTGGCTACTTTGCCGGCAGAAGGTCCAACAGGTGAGTTTTATTATATGGACGATCAGCTTCCGTGGTGATCCGGAAGTTCAGTACTACATTTTACCTGTCCAACAAATGATCATACCAGCTGCTCCGCTGAATGGGGCAGCTTTTTTGTCTATTCTGTATGTAACTATCGTGAAGAACACAGCCGGAATAGCCGAACGGAACAAAAAAAGGCAGTGCATTCTCTGATAATCTTCAAATAGATGAAGCCAGGGCGCAAAAGGATAGAGGAAAGGCGCGATCTGCCAGAGAATGTACTAAGGAGAAACAACAGCCAGAAAGAATAATGCAGCGTTAGCCGTATCTTCCGCAAGTCCAATGAAATTCGAGGAGGATGGTATATGTCAGGTCAAATGGTATCGAGGGTAGAAGGTCAGGAACTTGTGCTGGAACGCGAATTTGATGCACCGAGGGAATTGGTATTTCGCGCTTTTGCCGAAGCCGATCATCTCAGAAATTGGTGGGGGCCACGCGGCTGGGAGCTGACGGTATGCAATATCGATTTTCGTCCGGGTGGAGTCTGGCATTACTGCATGAAGTGTGAAGATGAGAGCCAGGGGGACTTTTATGGCTATGAATCTTGGGGAAAAGCGGTCTACGTAGAGATTGCCGAACCTGACCAATTTGTCTATACGGATTACTTTTCGGATGCGGAAGGCAAGGAGAGCGAAGAAATGCCTTCCAGCCGGATCACGATGCTGTTCGAGGAACACAATGGTTCGACGAAGCTGATCAGCCGAGCCAGCTATGACTCTGCCGAAGCGCTGCGTACGGTGCTCGATATGGGAATGGAGCAGGGCATTGCCGAGACATGGGATCGGTTGGACGAATATGTGCAGACGCTTCGCTAATAGCCGCCGGATTGACATCAAAGGTTGAAGGTCTTCTATGCATCAGGCGGTTGAACGATTCCCAGGCGAGTCGTTATATCCCTGACCAGACAGTCGTTTCCTGTGTCTCTGGTGTAATCTATATGAGGTTTATAAATACAAAAACAGGCCGCTTCATGGTGAAGGGGTCTGTTTGATGAGCAGCCGGTCGCTGCTGTGTTATTCGGTTACAAAAACTTCCTTGCGGCTGTAGGCATGGTCTTCGAGCTGCTTGAGCATGAATTCGGCCAGATTGGCACGGGAAAGCTTGAGCTTGCCGGCTTTGCTTTTGTCGATACCGGCACTGTAGGTGTACTGTCCGGTTCGTGGTCCGTTCGTCAGCATCGGCGGCTGGGCGATCATCCAGTCCAGGCTGCTGCTCCGAAGCAGCTGTTCCTTTTCCCGGTGATCTGCCAGCAGATTGCGCATAAAGACCGGAATAACAAATCGGTACATCATACCGAGTCGACCTGCATCCGGGCGGGTACCGACAAAGGAAATATGAATAAAACGCTCGGTGCCGCTGTCTTCCATGGCACGGATAATATTTTTCATGGCGTTATTCAGCACGGGATTGCGCCGAAACGGACTTTTGGAGCCGAGGGCGAACAGGGCAGCATCGTAACGGGTAGACTGTACGACGCTTAGAATATCCGGGTAGCTGTCGATATTGCCGTGAACGATCTTCAGATTGTCATGCGTCATATGCATCCGGGTCGAATCACGTACGAAAGCAGTTACGGCGTACCCTTGTTCCAGTGCCTGGGTGACCAGCTCGCGTCCAGTCCGGCCGGTAGCGCCGAAAATAATCAAATTCATACATGTACCTCCGGTTATATAGTCAGTCAATTATGCCAGGATCATCGACGTATAGTGGATAACAAATACAAGATGCCGGTGTGGCAGTAAAAATGGCTTATATCCAGCCTATCACAACCAGCAGGAACATATCATCTTTGGGTCTATATTTCCGGGAATATCCGAGAATAAATAAGAAAAGCACCTTTGCAGGTGCTTTTTTGCTGAATTTTCTTATTCCGGCAGGTCAATGGAGTAAAGCGATCTGCCTGCCAGACAGATTGCGGATAGGCTCACGGCAGGAAATAGAACCGATAAGATTGATACTTAATAAGCTTCTTCCAGCAAAGCGTCGCACTGCTGAATAATGGTCTGCTGGTTATCCTTACCGGACATTTCACCTTCCAGCAGCTCGGCGGACAGTCGCTGTATTTCACTCGCCCGAAGGTATCTTCTATCGTAATAAGCTTCCAGTGCATCTGTCAGCGAATTACCACGGGCAATCTCCTCGGCCAGTACAATCGCATCTTCCATAGCCATTGCTGCGCCCTGAGCCAGATTCGGCGCACTGGCATGAGCAGCATCGCCGCCGATAACGACGCGCTGGCTGAACCATTTCTCCTCCAGTACCACTTCCCGAATCATATTAAATAGGATCGGGCTATCCGGCTGGAAGCAGCTGCGCAGGAAATCCGGCTTCCACTGGAACGGGTCCAGCATAGCGCGGACAGTCTCATAGCGCTGCTCCTTGGGGTCCCAGTAGTCTTCGGCGACCGGCTTCAGGATAAATAGATAGCCGGTCGTTGCCGTTAACGGGAAAATCCCTACTTTACTGCTGCCATTCAGCAGCATATAGCTGGTCGTGGTAAGCGTACCGACCGGGAACTCAATCGGTACACGCCAGGAGCCCATACCGAGATAACGAGATGTCACTTCACGTCCCAGCATAATATTGCGTACCCGGGAACGGATACCGTCAAAGCCCACGAGCAGATCGGTATGAAGAATCTGATCATCCTCAAAGTAGATCGTTACGCCCGTATCACTTTCTTCGTAGGCTTTTAGCTTGCGATCCCACTGGACATTTACGCCAAGAGACAGCGCAGTAGACAGCAGAATCTGGTTCAGGCTGGAACGCCAGATCGAGTTGCGGCCAGGCAGATCTTCATTCAGGAACTTCTGATTCACTTCCAGCAGCACCCGGCCTTCCCGGCTCAGGATCTGCATGCTGTCCAGCTGGATACCCTCTCGCAGACATTCTTCGTAAATACCCAGATCTTTGAGTACTTTGAATGTGTTCTGCGGCTGGGTAATCCCGGTTCCGGCAGGCGCATCTTCGGCGCTGGCTTCGCATACTGTCACATGTAGTCCGATTTTTCGCAGGGAAATTGCAGCAGATAATCCTCCGATACCGGCTCCGATAACAACTGCATGTTGAATAGGGTTAGACATCATACAACTCCTTCTTGGTTGGTGAGATCACGTGATGATTGAACAGCATCTGCAAGTAGGCATAGAAAGAAGCAGCCTAATACAAGCTGCACCTTCTATTTTAAATGTAAAAATTGACAAATATAAGACTTGGATTTTAAGGTAATTTGTGGACCACGGGTTGGTGAATTTTTCTTGTTAACGTATTTAAAATTAAAAGTGTTGACCTGCGTACAAGGATAGACTAGATTTCTATATGTACTTAAATTTACATAAAAGGGAGAAATTAGAATGAAAAAAGTAATTGTGGTCTTAACAGCGGCAGCGCTTGCCTGGTCGGTGAGTGGAGCAGCAGAGGTATCTGCAGCATCCCTTCAACCCACAGCAGTAGAAGCATCTGCACTGCAGGATGCAACGGTGACAGTTACGTTTACGCCCGATATTCATGCCGGTTCCGGAGGCATGCATACACAGGATCTGTCGCAAACTTTCCGGGGACTGGGTGGTAGATTCGGTATGAACGGTTCTAGCTGGCGTATTTTGCAGGGCAGCAATGTGGTGAGGCTGTCGGGCAGCGATGCGATCATGATTGGCTATGGTACAGCACAGGTACAAGCGTACAAAGCAAATGGTCAACCGCTGGGTGTATATACATTTACTGTAGTACCTGGCTAACCAAAACAGCAGGCAGCCCTAGGCGGACATAAAGAAGCAAGGAGGCGGATGAACGCTTCCTTGCTTTTTGGGTTTATTGGCTCAGTGGAATGGTAACCTCTAGTTCCGGTAAATATTCGACTTTGATATTTCCATTGGCGTCCATTTGGAACTGGCTAGGATCATCTTTCTGCAGCAGCTGTCGATAAGGCTTGATCGTAATGGATTTGGGCAGAGTGGTAAAAGGAGCAAAGCGACTATCCGTAGTCAGTGTACTGCCGTCATGTTCGTAATAACCATTTCCTCCACTTAACTCAGACAGCTTGTGGCCCTGATCATCCACCACATCATAATGTATCATGATAGTATCCAAATCGATCTTCTGCCCGCCAGACAACTGGATTTTGGTCGTAATATTCGTAGTGACCGGTGTAAACTCCATTTTGGCTACAGTAAACTGAACATGCTTGTCCTGACGTTGTATATTTGGCGTAACGATTTTCATCGCCTGCGTATTTTTCTGAATCGGCAGATGAATCGTAAAAGGCTGCTTGGCTCCATCGATTTTCATTTGTACGGTTAATTGGAATTGATCTGGAAAAGCCGGTCCCTGCTGATTACGCCGATCCGAGAATTCCATAATGAGCGTATCGGGATCGTAGCCGGGGATCATCATCGGATCGACTGTATTATTTCCATTGGCACCGGCATACGTACTTATCGGTGCTCCATCAATCTGCAGCTGCACGTCGTGTATCGATTGGATCAGGCTCTGCTGCGGTGTCTGTCCATCGCCCAGCTGGCGCTTCAATGCAATCGACAACCGTGTGCCATCATACATAAATTCGGGTGCCATCAGGTGGATACCATCATGGCTATCAGCCAGTGAGGTACGGGTGAGCAATTCCTGTTCGTCTGCCGTTTTGAGTCCGGCATCTCCGGCCATGGCGAAAATATGACTGGCTCCGGGAATTTCTTTGAGCGCTTTGGCCATGGATGGCGATACATAGGCGCTGCTGGCTAACCCCAAAAACAGTACGGCAGCTACGGATACGGCAATCAGGCCGGTCCGGGCGAGCTTGATCTCTGGTCGTTCGTTGTTACGATTGCTGGTGGATTGCTCACGAATGCGGTTCATAATCTGGTCGGTTAAATCTACATCGCTTTTATGCATGGTTTGGATACTCGCTTCCCATAATTTGAGTTGTTCCTCATTTGGTCGTTCCATAGGATCGTGCATGCAGTATTCCTCCTTTTTGCTTGGTAGAGCTAAGCTTTTTGCGTATTCGCTCGTATTTTTTGCGGAGTGTAACATTGCGAATACCGGTAATGGCTTCCATCTCATCAAAAGTATACTGCTCAATGACTTTCAGGATCAGAATATGCTTTTCTTCCGGCTTCAGCTGTTCCAGCAGCTGATCAATTTGGTCGGAATGATCGACTTCTCCAGCGATCCGGCTGCTGTAGCTAAAGATATAATCCTGTATGATAGAGCGCTGTCGTTTTCTTTTTTTCAGCACATTCATGCAGTGATTATAGGCAATCCGGTAGAGCCAGGCCGAATAAGAGACACCCGGCCGGAAGCGGCGAATCTCGTAAAATCCCTTGACCAGCACTTCCTGGACGGCATCCTCGGCCTCTTCGTTATTGCCGAGCAGATAATGGCAATAGACATAGATGCGTCTCTGAAAAATATGTATAAGTTCACTGTAGGCTTCGGTGCTGCCCTGCTGCACCTGCTCTACAATCGATTGTACTCGGGCATGTTCGCTTCGATTTGAAGCATCAGGCATGTTCGCTCGCCTCCTTTATTCAGTCGTATAACAATCGGGATGGTTTATTTGTGACATTCACTTCCAAATGTATCTGAAAATATTCCCGGAAATCGAAAATCAGCAGCCAACAACCGAAAAATAAAAACAAACTAGAATACGAATAAAAATAAATCCAGCCAATACACCATCATGCACGATATAACAAATATTGTAAATAAAATGACCGGGAAAAAGCCGGAAGCAGGTTATTCATAACACTATTCTGCTCTGCAAAAATAAATAAAGAGTAACTTTACAAAAATACTGGAACAATCGTTCCGAATGGGATATACTGTGTTCAAGAGAGGGGATGGTTATCATCGGAAGAACCAAGGAATTTGACCATACCGAGGTGCTGCACGAGGCGACCCTGCTATTTTGGGAAAAAGGATATGAAGGAACGAGCATGGCGGATCTGCTGGCAGCGATGAAGATTAGCCGATCCAGCATGTACGAGACCTTTGTAGACAAGCATCATCTGTATCTGCAGGCGATCGAGCACTACAAAACGATCGGTCAGGAGAAAAGGGATGTACTGATCCATGCGGAGTCGGCGCGGCAGGGACTGAGGGAATATTTTGACAAGCATATCCAGTTCGCGTTTGACGAGAACTCTCCAAGAGGTTGTCTGATCACCAACGCGATCGCAGCGATCGATGCGCCGGATGAGCAGATCGCTCAGGTGATCCAGCATCGTTTTGATGAACTGGGTGAGATTTTCTACCGTTTGCTGCAAAAAGGTCAGCAGATCGGCGAGATTGCCCCAGACCGGGATATTCGCAATTTGTCGTATATGCTGCTCAATCTCAATCACAGCATTAATATTGCTGCCAAGGTAGGACCGGAGCGCAAGCGGGTAGAGGATATGATGGAAATGGTCCTGTCGATGATCTGATTTTTCGCAGGACCTGCTATTTTACAAATAATTGAGGAATCAGACATAAGTTCCATAACCTGTCCAGACAGCGGAGCACAGATCATAAGAACATAAGCAGCAAGGTTTCTTTTTTTCAATATTATGGAACGATTGTTCCGAAAAGAGGAGTGTATTGTTATGAGTACCAAAGTTCAGGCTTCACCTGCCTCATCGGCAGACCATACGGCTTCAACTTCCATTCCCGGTTGGCTCGTTCTATTTCTGGCGGTTGCCTGCGGTATCATCGTCGCCAATCTGTATTATGCCCAGCCACTGATCGGTCTGATCCGTCAGGATATTGGACTATCATCCGGTGCAGCAGGTCTGATCGTTACGCTGGCACAGATCGGATATGCAGCCGGGTTATTATTTATCGTGCCATTGGGTGATATTTTGGAGAACCGGAAGCTGGTATTCGGCGGACTGATCTTCACCGCAGCGGCGCTGGCGCTCACCGCCTGGGCGCAGAATTCAGTGCTATTTCTGATCGCTTCCATGCTGGTAGGCGTAGGTTCGGTAGCTGCGCAGATTCTGGTACCCTATGCGTCACATCTTGCTCCCGAAGCCTCTCGCGGCCGGGTGGTTGGTAATGTCATGAGCGGGTTGCTGCTCGGTATTATGCTGGCACGTCCGGTATCGAGTCTCGTCGCAGACTGGCTGGGCTGGCGGGCGATCTTCTGGCTGTCTGCCGTTCTTGTAGTGGCGCTGTCACTTGTTCTGGTCAAGGCACTTCCATCCAGACATCCAGCATCGAATCATTCCTACGGACAGCTGATCGGTTCATTGTGGGGACTGCTGGCTCATACGGCGATCCTGCGCCGCCGCGCCTTGTATCATGCTTTTGTCTTCGGGACATTCAGTCTGTTCTGGACAACGGTGCCGCTGCTGCTGTCCAGCCCGGCTTTTCATTTCTCCCAGACCGAGATTGCCCTGTTCGCACTCGTCGGTGTAGCCGGAGCATTCGCTGCTCCAATCGCCGGTCGTCTGGCCGACAAAGGATGGATTCGTCCGGCAACCGGCATTGCGCTGGGGATTGTTATTCTGTCGATGATCCTGCCGCTGTTCGTACACACACGTTCGGTCTGGACAGTTACACTGCTCGTGGTAGCTGCGATTGTGCTGGATATGGGGGTATCCGCGAATATGGTGATTGGTCAGCGGGCGATTTTCTCCCTTGGTGCCGAAGTGCGCAGCCGGATGAACGGACTGTATATGGCAATCTTCTTCGTCGGTGGTGCTGCAGGTTCGGCAGCAGGCAGCTGGGCATATGACATGGGAGGCTGGCAGACGGCGCTGATGATCGGGATTGCTATGCCTGTAGTGGCGCTGCTCTATTACCTGACCGAATACAGACGGGCAAAAGGCTGAAACACCTTATATCCATAGCTGTAATGGCATAAATTCGTTTGAGGCAATCTATCGCCTGTACACACTGCTACATCTGTACACTCTCCGATATATACATCGATCCATAGCCAAAAGGAAGGAGGCACTCTCGTGCGCTCCTTCCTTTTTCTGTACATATAATATGGTGTGTCAGACCGTTACAGCTGCTCTCCGCGACTCGCAATCACCTGTTTGTACCATTCGAATGAATCTTTTTTATACCGCTCCATGGAGCCGTTGCCTTCATTATCCCGGTCTACATAGATCATGCCATAGCGCTTTTTCATCTCGCCAGTAGTAAAGGATACGATATCGATAATGCCCCAAGGGGTGTAACCGAGCAGATCCACGCCATCATAAGTGACAGCTTTCTCCAGGGCTTCGATATGGGATTTGAGGTATTCGATACGGGCGTGATCATGGATTGAGCCATCTTCCTCGACTGTATCGATTGCGCCGAATCCATTTTCCACAATAAATAATGGAATCTGGTAGCGGTCATAGAAGCGGTTGAGCGTATAACGCAGACCGGTCGGATCAATCGCCCAGCCCCAGTCGCTGGACTGGATATACGGATTGGCTACGCTGTTCGGCAGCCCGCCGTTCACAATATCGCCGGTATTGTCGTTATTCACATCACTTTTGACGGTAGTCGACATGTAGTAGCTGAAGCCCAGATAATCGACGGTTCCGTTGCGCAGAATCTCATCGTCGCCTTCTTCGAAAACGATATTATAGCCTTCGCGTTCAAATTCCTTGAGGGCGTAGCTCGGATAGTAGCCGCGTACATGTACATCCGGGAAGAAATAGCGCTGTCTCATTTCTTCCTCTGCCAACATCACGTCTTCGGGATTGGAAGAGTACGGGTAGATCGGTACATGGGAGACCATCGCGCCGATCTGGAAATCCGGGTTGATCGCTTTACCTTTGGCAACAGCCAGTGCACTCGCTACCAGTTCATGGTGACTGGCCTGGTACATGACTTCTTTGGGATTCTCGCCTTCCTGTACCATCACCCCGGAGTTGGTCCACAGGAACAGCGGATTATTCACGTCCATTTTGTTATTGATCTCGTTAAAGGTCATCCAGTATTTTACTTTGTCTTTGTACCGGTCAAAGCAGACTTCGGCAAAGCGGACAAAGCAATCGATCACTTTGCGGCTGCGGAATCCGCCGTATTCGCGTGCCAGATAGAGCGGCATCTCAAAGTGGGACAGGGTAATAACCGGCTCGATGCCGTGCTTGAGCAGCTCGTCGAATACATCGTCATAGAACTGCAGCCCTTCTTCATTTGGCGTCTCCTCGATGCCTTGTGGGAAAATACGGCTCCATCCGATGGAGGTGCGCAGGCACTTCAGTCCCATTTCGGCAAACAGAGCAATATCTTCCTTATAGCGATGGTAAAAGTCGATGGCTTCGTGGTTCGGGTAAAAGGTGCCTTCTTCCACAGTATCGGTAATGCGGCGGGGTACGCCGTGTGCGCCGGCAGTCATTACGTCGACGACGCTGGGTCCTTTGCCACCGGCATTCCATCCGCCCTCGAATTGATGGGCAGCAAGTGCGCCGCCCCATAGAAAGTTAGCTGGTAATTGTGTCATGATGATTTCCTCCTGATCCAAGTGGGTTCTCTTTTTATTGAGCTTTTTTTGCTGGGATAGCTTGAACGATTACGAGTGCTGAATAGGGTCTCGGTGTTGGGTACTGTGCTCCGCTCCGGCAAGAGATTCTGCCGCTTCCTCCGGTTAAGAACAGGGATCTTGAATGACCGCCGTCGCGGTCGATCCCTGTTCTTAAATATCGAGCGCTGGCAGAATTCTCTTTCCTGCGCTCTGTGCGGAGAGTGAGCTTGATGCATGGTAGTAACCTTTTTGTATGAAGGTCAATATATTAAGAATTAAGAGAATAGCTATCTGATTAGTGAAACTGATGTTTGAGCTGGTTTTGCAGCTTTTTAAATGTAAGCTTAATGTTGGCTGAGGTGTACGGTTATAAAGTTGTGCTCATAGCGATACATCTTCCTTTAGCGAACAACGGTCAGGATGTCGGCGTCGGTGGTGGCATTTTCCAGAGTGCCGACGACGATTTCCTTGTAATCAAAAGCATTGGTAACCAGGACGGGGGTAATCGTCGGAATACCCTCGCGCTGGATCAGCTCTTTATCGAATTCGAGTAGCAGGTCGCCTTTGCGGAAAGTATCGCCGTCTTGCACCTTGAGGGTAAAAGGTGCGCCTTTGAGCTTGACGGTGTCCAATCCGATATGGATAAACAGCTCGACACCGGTATTGGAGCGCAGGCCGATCGCATGACGGGTCGGTGCGATCGTGGCTACTGTGCCGTCGAATGGAGCATACAGTTTGTTGTCGGTTGGCTCGATAGCGATACCTGAACCCATCGCACCGGAGCTGAATGCTTCATCCGGCACGCTGGTCAGCGGGACAATTTTGCCGCGCAGCGGGGAAGCGATATTCTCTTCACCAGCAGGAATATCACTGTCGTTCTGCTGAGCCGGACCTGTCTGTCCCTGCTGCTCCACCAGACTACTGTCGCCGGAAGCTTTGGCTTCATCGACGCCATAACCGAAGATCTGGATCAGAATAACCGGCAGAACAATTGCAATCGCCGATCCGATCAGGATACCCCATACCGATGAAGGATAGTCGGCATTGATACTGTTCACAATAGTTAGTGGTCCCGGCAGACCCGCATAGGCAAAATAATACGGGTTAAAGAAACTTGCCACCACGGCACCAACAGCACCGGAGATACAGCCGAAGATCATCGGCTTTTTGAAGCGTAGGGTAACGCCATAAATCGCTGGCTCGGTAATACCGAACAGTCCGGTTACCCCGGCAGAGATACCGATTTTGCGAGTCTCCTGATTACGGGCCTTGAGGATAACACCGAGTACGGCACCAATCTGGGCGACAACTGCAATCGTCTGATACGCCTGGAAGGAATCACGTCCATACTGTTCAAAGTTGGCGAGTACCATCGGCGTCACGCCCCAGTGTACGCCGAAGATGACGATCACCTGCCAGAATCCGCCGATAATCGCTCCGGCCAGAGCAGGCGCATTTTCAGCCAGGAAATTGTATCCGTTTGCAATACCGTTGGCACCCAGTGTAGTAATTGGTCCGATCAGTACAATTGTCAGTGGAACCATAATCAGCATACATAACAAAGGAACAAATAATGGACGAATAATCTCATTCATCCGCTTGTTGAGGAAGCGTTCCAGATAAGACAGAATCCATACCAGGAACAGCGGTGGCAGTACGGAAGATGTATACGTCGTCTCGGTCAAAGCAATTCCGAGGAAATTGACGCTGCCGCCATCGGCGATCTTGGCAGCCATCTCGGCCCAGCTGGGACTGACCAGTGCAGCACAGCAGGCTACGGCTATATACGTATTGGTCTTAAAATGCTTGGCAGCCGTAATCGCGATAAAAATCGGCAGAAACGTAAATGGTGCCCATGAGATAAAGCTGATCACCTGGTAAGTACCGGTCTCGGCAAACCCGGCAAACAGCAGGTTCGCAATAATCAGCAGTCCCTGCATAATACCTGCCGCTGCGAGTATGTATACAAAAGGAGCAAAAACAGCGGACATAGTAGCAATAATGCGGTTAAGAATCGTACCTTTATGTTCAGTCTGTTCTTCGGCTGTATCCAGATTCACCAGCTTGGCGAATTCATCGTATACTTCGCCGACATGCTGGCCGATCACGACCTGGAACTGTCCGGCATTCTCGACTACGGTAATAACGCCTGGCATGGAAGCGACAGCTTCTTTGGCCTGCGGACTGGATTGTTTCAGTACAAGACGCAATCTGGTAGCGCAGCGTGTAGCTCCGGTCACATTGCTTTCGCCACCTACCGCCTTCAGAATATCGTTAGCCAGCTTCGGATAATCTCTCACTTTTCCCGACATGGATATCGCCTCCCTCACACTTTATACATTCACATTATAATTATAACGGTATAATTTATCAATACCCGAATAATGGTATAATGATTCAGTCTTCATTTATTTTCTTCGTGTATTTCATCGATCAAGTATTCCGATCAAAGAAAATCATCAGAGAATGAGCTTTGCGCCGCCCTGTGTTACAATCTGGATAATGCAGGAGATCAACCAGACAAAGAGGAATGCACATGCTAAAATATCAGCACATCGCCAACGAAATCGAAAAATACATTCAAGACCATGCGCTGCAGCAGGGAGACAAGCTGCCGGTGCTGGACGAACTGATGATTCAGTTTGGGGTCAGCAAGAGTACTATTATCAAGTCGCTGGAGCTGCTGGAGGAAAAGGGTGTTATTTTCCAGGTACGCGGCAGCGGAATCTTCGTACGGAGACACCGGCGCAAAGGCTATATCAGCCTGCTGTCCAATCAGGGATTCACCCGTGATCTGGAGAGCTTCCCGATTACATCAAAAGTACTGGAACTGGATATCCGCAAGCCGAGCCGCGAGGTCGCCCAGAACCTGAATATCGATCAGGAGCAGGATGTATATCATGTAAAACGCATCCGCTACATCTATGAGCAGACGCTTTGCGTAGAGGAATCGTATTACAACAAGTCGATCGTGACTTATCTGAACACCGAGATTGCCACTGATTCCATCTTCGATTATATCCGCGATGGGTTGGGTCAGAAGATCGGCTTCTCGGATTCTTATTTGCATATCGACAAGCTGAACGAAGAAGAAGCGCAGTATCTGGGTCTGCAAAAAGGCGATCCCAAGATGGATGTAGAGACCATTTTCCATCTGTCCAATGGACAGCCGTTCGACTTTTCCCGATTGACGTATAACTATATTCAGGCACAGTTCTTTATCCAGGCGAATGGGCAATAACAGTAGAAGAAGACGATTTGCTACAAAAAAGGCTCCAATCCGCAGACAGGGATTGGAGTCTTTTTGTGATGACAGGAATAGACGCTTATACAAATGGAGCGAAATGCAGCTTGCTGCGGAATAGTGGATAAAGCAGCACCGCTATACCCAAATGCACAAGCCCAACAGCAGAAGTAGTAACAAGAACAATACTACCTAGAAAAGTATGAATATTATAGCCAGCGATAAAAAACAAAGCAGTGAAATTAAGGATGTAAAGCAATAGTATCGCCAAATAAATATTTTTCTTGGAGGTCAGATAGTACATCAAGAGCTGGGCGAACAGTGAAAAACCTATAACCCAGAAGGAAGGCAGAAACAAAACTGCTGTAGAGATATCGTTAAATAGAAGAAAGTCATTGTTCTGCTCCGAAGCAGGCCAGAACTGTATGATTCCATATCCACTGAAAGCAGCGGACAGCAGGACAAATACATAGTAGTAATAAATCATTCGCTTCCTCCCGGTTCCATGTTCTCGTGAATTCGATTTCTCTATATAAAACGATAAAAACAGAATGCTCGCCAAATAGCAAATAACGCACAATACCAAAAATCCTATTTTCAAATAAATAGGTTACCTAAATAGATTGACAGTTAATTCAAAAGTGCGTATATTAATCAACAGACATACTCTGTACAGAGTACACTATGCAGAGTGAAAAGATAAAATACACTATTGTTCCACGAGAAACAAGCAGAGCAAGAAGAGTAGAAAGGGGAATGAATTGTCTTTACAAATCTATATTCTGGGCTCGCTCTGGCATGAAGAGCGTCACCCGTATGACATCAAGAAACGGATTCTGGAGAACACCAGCAACACCGTCAGCATTACCGACGGCAATCTGTACTACAATTTCGATGCTCTTCACAAAAAGGGATATCTGGACAAGGTAGAAACCGTCCAATCCGAAGGCCATCCGGATAAAAGCAACTATGCGATCACGGAGAGCGGCCGCGAGGCGCTCAAGGATATGATCTACAAAAGCTTCAAAAATCCGAAAGATATCCGGTCGCTGCTGGCACCGCTTTTTTTTGTCAGACTCGTTGATATTTCGCGTATCCAATTTATGCTGACCGAAGCGATTGCACAAAAAGAGCAGGAGCTGCAGGAGATGACTGCACGTACAGCCTCTTGGCAGCCAGTGAATATTGAAGCAGGCTACGAGGAATGTTATGAGTTTCTGATACGTTATGGACGATCTGGTCGTACACACGAGCTGGATAATCTCAAAGATTTACTGGGAGTCATTAGCCGGATGCAGGAAGACCGCTCTGACCGACAGTAGGATTGGCAAATATACAAGTCCGAGGTGGAAGTTGTGAGAAAGAAAATTACCTTATGGGTTCTTATTGTACTGCTCGTCGTGAGCGGTGGAGCGCTCGGTTACTATTATTGGTACCAGGGAACGTATTTTGTAAAAAGTGATGATGCCCGTATCACGGCAGATCAATATAAAGTCATGCCGCAGCTGACAGCACGTCTCAATCATATTGACGTGGAAGAAGGCGACGTACTGAAGCAAAACGAGCCGATCGCTGAACAGGATGTATCCGGACTCGATTCGAGTGTAATCAGCAAGTCGATTGTACGCGCACCGATCAGCGGAACAGTAATCCGACTGAATGCCAGAGAGCATGAGATTGCTTCTCCGAGTGCTGCGGTAGCCATTATGGCCGATATGAACAATCTGTATGTAACGACCAATATTGAAGAGACCGATATCAGCCGCATCAAGCTCGGCGCGGTTGTCGATATTACTCTGGATGCAGCCGGTGACCAGATGATCCAGGGCAAGGTCCGCAAAGTAGGACAAGCGTCCAATTCGGTCTTTTCCGTAATTCCGGCGACCAACACCAGCGGTAACTTTAACAAAGTCACCCAGCGCATTCCGGTAGAAATCGCACTGAACGTGCCGGAAGGTATGAAGCTGATCCCGGGTACCAACGTGGAAGTCAAGATTCATACTTCATAAAAAGGGGGCGTCGATGTGTCTGCTGAAACTGTAAACGCCGCTCCTGCCGCAACAACCGATAGCCTGACTTCCAAAGAACGCTGGTTTGCTTTCTGGTCGATCGTGCTGGGTACCTTTGTTGCGGTACTCAATAACAGTCTGATCAACGTCGCTATTCCCCAGCTCACTACGGATCTGGGCTCGACTACGACACGGATTCAGTGGGTCATTACCGGTTATACGCTTGCTTCAGGGATTATCGTACCGATTACCGGTTTTATGGAGCAGCGGATCGGCTACAAGAAATTCATGATTCTGGCGCTGTCTATTTTTACGATCGGTACGCTGATCTGCGCTTTTGCCTGGAATGATACCTCATTGATCGCTGCCCGGATTTTCGCAGGTCTGGGTGGTGGACTCATTATGCCGCTCAGTATGACGATTGTATATAAAATTATGCTGCGTGAGCAGATCGGCTTTGCCGTGGGTCTATGGGGAATTGCAGCGATGGCGGCACCGGCGATCGGACCGACGCTCAGTGGTTATCTGATCGAGTGGTTTAACTGGCGCTTCCTGTTTATCGCCTGTGTACCGATTGCCCTGTTCGCGATTCTGATGATCTTTTTGCTGATCAAGGAACCGCCGAAGAATCAGCCGATCAAGTTCGACGTGGCAGGCTTCCTGCTGTCGGCGACATGCGCAGGTACACTGCTGTACGCGCTGTCCAATGGCGCTTCGTCCGGCTGGACATCGTTCAAGATCGTTGGACTGCTGTTTATCGCCTTCTGGTCGCTGGTGTTCCTGATTTTTGTGGAGCGTGGCAAAGATAACGCGGTTATCGATATTTCCTTGTTCAAAAATTACAAGTTCACGATTAGTGTCGTTGCTTCCAGCTTTGTCATGATGGGCATGATGGGAGGAACTTTTCTGGCACCACTCTTTTTACAAAATATTCAATCGTACTCGGCGATCAGCACTGGTCTGATCCTGCTGCCGCAGGCGGTAGCGATGGCGCTGATGATGCCGATTGCCGGCAAGCTGGTGGACAAGATCGGTATTGTGCCGCTCTGTCTGTTCGGTCTGACACTGACCAGTGTGATGACCTATCATCTGCATACCCTGACACCGCAGACCTCCCGGTTATGGTTCGAGACCGTTATGGTCGTGCGAGGCATGGGAATCGGTCTCTGTCTGATGCCGCTGTCAACAGTAGGTATGAACGCAATTGCCGAAGAAGTATCCGCCGCCAAAGTCAGCAGTGCCTCGGCAGCATCGAATCTGATTCGTACGCTGGCCGGTTCGATGGCGATTGCTATTTTCACCTTTATTATGCAGAATCGTACTGCCCTGCACAGCCAGCATATCGCTGAATCAGTTACGGCCGAAGGTGGCCAATATTTGCAATCGGCACTGGGCAGCTCATGGCTATCCAGTACAATGGGTCTGATCTCGCTGGATGCAGCGTCACGTGGTATTGCCGATACCTTCCTGCTGTCTTCGATCCCTCTTTTCTGCTGTCTGCCGCTGATGCTGCTGTTTATCAGCCGGAAAAAGAAGAAAAAAGAGATCGTAATTACCGATGAATTGCCTGCGCAGGCATAATCGGAGCAGTATATTAGGTAATCAACTCGAATTGAAATTGAAATCAGCCATTATAGAAAGAAAGGGAAGCGAGCAATGAGACAAAGAAAATGGGAAGTTACTGTAGCTGCTCTTGTACTGAGTGCCACCCTGCTGGCAGGATGCTCTACCGGCAATAATCAAGCGGCGCAGGCGATGAATGTCACTGTCAAAGTGAGTCAGGCCCAAAAAGGAATGCTGGGGCAGGGCAGTATCTATACAGGTACCGTGAATCCTTCGGCGACTGTTAATATTATGCCAAAAATCGCTGGCAAGGTGGATGATGTGACCGTTGATGTAGGGGCACAGGTCAAGCCCGGTCAGGTGCTGTTCCGTCTGGATGATGACGATCTGCGCAACAAGCTGAAGATCGCCCAGTCGGATGCCAAAGCAGCCCAGGCAGGTGTCAAGACAGCCGAGAGCTCCCGCGAGACTGGCGTAGTCTCTGCTTCCTCGGGTCTGGTCAGCTCCAAAAATGGAATCATTTCTTCCAAAAGTGCGATCACCCAGGCAGAGAGCAGTATCAATCAGGCGCAGGCGGCAATCAATCAGGCCAACACGGCTGCCAAGCAAGCCCAGACCGCTATCTCTACAGCCAGCAATACGATCAAGCAAACTCAGGAAGCGCTGGCAACTGCCAAGTCCACACTGACACGTACCCAATCGCTGGCGGATAACGGACTGGCGACGCAGGCGCAGCTGGAGCAGGCACAGGCAGCCGTAGTCAGCGCCCAGACAGCGTACGATAATGCGGTCAATGCACGCGCTAATGCCGAGGAACAGCTGGAAGCAGCACGTAATGCCCAGGCGACCGCCCAGAAAGGGCTATCTACAGCCCAATCTGCTTATGAAAATGCCAATAGCAGCTATGCCAATGCCAATGAAGGATACAATAATGCCCAGCGTCAGCTGGAAGTATCCCAGAGTACAGCTGGTGTCGAAGCGAGCCAGCAAAAGGTGGAACAGGCTCAGGTGAATATTGATATTGCCCGCGATGCGCTGGATAATGCGGTCGTCAAATCACCAATTAACGGCATTGTCGTCACCAAAAATATAGAGCCTGGCGAGATGGTATCATCGGCTGCTCCATCACTGGTTATCGCTAATCTGGATACCGTGAATATTCTCATTTATGTACCGGCCGAAGAGATCAATGGTATCCAGGCTGGTGACCGGGTACAGGTCAATGTAGCTTCTTCCGGTATTGTAGCGAACGGTAAAGTGAAAAATATCAACCCGATGGACGCTGCAGGTAATGGCTATCCGGTCGAAGTAGCAGTAACCAATCCGGGTGGTCAGCTCAAAACAGGCATGCTGGCCGATGTGAGCTTTGTCGGTGATGATGCCAAAGAAGGAATCATTATCCCAAGCAAAGCGATCCTCAAAGACGGTAACCAATCCTATGTCTATGTAGCCGTCAAAGGCAAAGCCGTACGAAAGCCGGTAACGGTGGCTACGATTACAGGCTCCCAGGCACTGGTCACCAAAGGCCTTGCAGCAGGGGATCGGGTTATCTCCAATAACCTGGCACTGCTTGGCGATGATGTTACGATTCAGGTAGCAGCAAATAGTTAAAATAAAATTAATGAATGCAGTCTGACTCCAACAATTTGTTATAGGAGTCTAAATAGATCAAATGAGATTTTCTTCCCAAAATGTATTTCTGTTGTATGATTACTTGGAATCTGCGATTGTCGCAGAGCCTAAAAAACACCCGTAATCCGTTAGGATCTCGGGTGTTTTTAATTTTATACATAAAATCATATTAGCTATGAAGAATCGGCTCATTGCGGTCTGCCTGACGGAGTGCCTCTACAATCTGGGGAGCCCGCTTATAATGGCTGCGGTTCACGATCAGATCGCGCGCCAGCAGGGCAGCACTCGATTTGATATGCAGACGCCGATCTTTATCGCTGATCGCTTCGATATCCCGGGCATGAGCGAGCCCGATCACCCGGCGCATCATCTCGCTGCCGGCATAACCGATAGCATCCTGGAAAATACGCAGCAGCTCATCATCCAGATAGCCAGCTGCGTCAGCCAGCGGTTCCTGATTATTTTCCTGCCAGAGAGCGGTAAATTCGGCAGCGAATACGTCCCAGACGTTCGTCACATGAGCCAGCAGTTCTTCCCGGCTGTGTTCGCTGCGGGCAAAGGCAGATAGCAGGGTGTTGGCGATGAACAGTCCGATATCATAGCCCATCGGTCCATAAAAGGCGAACTCCGGATCAATCACCCGTGTTTCTGTCTCACTGGCAAAAATACTGCCGGTATGCAGATCGCCATGCAGCAGTGCCTCGGCCGATATCATAAAGTGTCGCTTGAGCCGGGCACCTTCACGTAGCAGCTGCGCGTCTCGCCAGATCTGTTCAGCCAGCGGCCGCAAGCCTTCTTCGACCACATTGCTTTCATGATCGATCAGTGGATAGGTGAAAACGAAGTTTTCGGTAATTTTGCACAGTTCGGGATTGTGAAATTGCAGTGCCAGCTCCCGGCGGGCTTCTGCACCGAGCGCATAATCCGAAGTGCCATACAGCGTGCGCGCCATATACTGACCGATATGGGTCGACAGCAGAGGATAGATTGCACCCTCCGCAAGACCGGTGCGGACAATCGTGAGATGGGACAGATCTTCCATCACCGTAATCGCGTAGTCATTATCCGTATAATAGACTTCCGGTACATATTCCGGGGCATAACGTGCGAAGATTCGCAGCGCTTCGCTCTCCATCCGGGCGCGCTCCAGTGTCAGCGGCCAGCCTTCTCCGATAATACGCACATACGGCAGGGCCTGCTTGATAATAACACCTTTGCCAGCGGTCGGTTCAGTCACATGGAAGACCAGATTCAGATTGCCATCACCGATTTCACGGCAGACAAGATCAGCCTCCGCATCGAACAGGTTCAGCCGTCGGGCGAGCTGGATGGCGGTCTCTTCGGTCAACGGTTCATAGATAGAATCAGCAGTCGTCGTCATGGATCATTGGCCTCCTTGCAGATCAGAATAGAATTCAGCATAGAACGGATATACACATCAGTGGAATATACGTATAAATATTGCAATAAAAAGAACAGACCGGTTCAAATCAATAGTCTGCTGTACCTCGGGGATCAAACCGTCTCGGTATCGTGCAACCGTCTTTTTGTTATCGAGCCGGATGGCTGTCCGATAACGATATCGCCGTGGTAGGACAGGAGATGATGTAGCAAAGACGATCCTTATGAGGATCGTATCTTTTCCTTTGTGCGAGAGTTTATACCTTTTGCCGCTTGCGATGGATAAAGGTAACCGCCAGTGCGAGTACGAGTACTGCACCTTTGATAATATCTGTCGTGTAGTATTCCACATGCAGCATGGTCATACCGTTTACCAGTACACCCATCAGTACCGCTCCAAAAAAAGTACCGATAATGTTGGGACGCCCTGCGCCGAATACGGAGTATCCGACGAATACAGCAGCAAGTGCATCCATCTGCATCGAGGAACCGGCGTCAATCTGACCGGAGCCGACACGTGCAGCGAACAGAATCCCGCCGATAGCAGCGAAGATACCGGAAGCGACATAGGCGAGCGTACGGATACGGTTGACCCGCAGTCCGGACAGACGCGCTGCTTCCTCGTTACTGCCGGTCATGATCATCTGGCGTCCGCCGCGTGTATATTTGAAAAATAAGTGCATAGCGACAATCGCAACCAGCATCAGGATGACCGGAAACGGAATACCAAGCAATCGACCCTGGCCGATCCAGAGAAAGGAGTCCAGCATGACGCCGGGCGCTTTGGTACCATCCTGGAACTGCATATTGTTGTAGATGGAGTAGCCTTTGGTATAGGTACGATGGATACCACTGACAATATACATCACTGCCAGTGTCGCCAGCAGATCGGGAATACGGATCTTGACGATCAGCAGCGAGTTGAGCAGTCCGACAAGTGCCCCGATAATCAGCGGCACGATCAATACCAGAATGAGCGGCATCTGATGCCAGACCATCATCGCAGCGACGACGACTGTCGTGAGCGAGACCGTAGAGCCGGCTGACAGGTCAAATCCATCTACCGTCAGCGAGATCGTAATTCCGATCGCCACAAAGGTAACAATCGAGATGGAACGCAAAATATCCGTCATATTGTTATAGGTGAAAAAATGCTGATTATAGACGGAGAAGAAGACGAGCACCAGACCGATAAAGATCAGGGCTCCATAACGGTACGAGAATTGGGCAATCTGATGTTTCATACAAGTTCCTCCCGGCCTGCGCTGGCATGATATAACAGATCCTGCTGTGAAGCTTCGCCATAGGCGAAAGAGCGGGTGATCCGGCCGTCACACATCACGAGGATGCGATCTGCCAGACCGAGCGCTTCATCAAACTCGCAGGTCAGATAGAGTATTCCTTTACCCTGCTGGGCAAGCTTGCCGATCACATTGAAAATATCGCGTTTGGCCCCGATATCGACGCCTTTGGTCGGTTCGTCGAGGATGAAAATATCGGCATTGGTCTCCATCCATTTGCCGATAGCGACCTTTTGCTGGTTGCCGCCGCTCAGGTAGCCTGTCAGCTGCTGCCCGGAAGAGGTCTTGATCCCGAGTGAGGAGATCAGTCCTTCGCCCAGCCTGCGTTCTGCCCTGCCGGAAATGATGCCCATGGAGGTGATCGTCTGCAGCAGCGGCAGACTCAGATTATGCAGCACCGATTCCTTGACCAAAATGCCTTCCTTGCGGCGTTCTTCGGGCACGAGTACGATACCGGAACGGATTGCCTGATGCGGATTGCGTGCGCGCACCGGCTGTCCATTCAGCTCAATCGTACCGCGCTCTGGCTTCTCGGCTCCGAACAGCAGCTTGGATAGCTCGGTTTTGCCAGCGCCGACCAATCCGACGATAGCGACAATCTCGCCGCGGCATACATCCAGGCTCACATCCTGCACATGGCGCCCGGCAGCCAGCTGATTCACGACCAGCAGCGGCTCGCCAATCTCGGTGAATACTTTGGGATATTCTTCTTCAAAGGCACGTCCCAGCATCGTATGTATAACTTCGCCCGGATTCGTATCCTGTACCGGTAATGTGCTGACCCGCCGCCCGTCACGCATTACGGTAATACGGTCGCATACCCGGAAAATCTCCGGCAGCCGGTGGGAAATAAAAATGACCCCGATCCCCTGGGATTTTAGTCCCTGCATAATGCTGAACAGCCGCTCTGCTTCTTCGATACTGAGCGGAGCTGTTGGTTCGTCGAGAATAACAAAGCGCGCTTTTTCTGCCATCACACGTGCGATCAATACGAGCTGCTTTTCCGCAAGGGACAGTTCACTGACCTGACGACGCGCCGAGATGGCAAAGCCGAGTCGGCTCAGGATTTCCTCAGCCTGACGATACAGGGATTTCCAGTTCAGAATCGGACTGCCCTGGGAGCTGGTCAGCTGGTGCAGCAGAATATTCTCGGCAACCGACAATTGGGGAATAAGCGAGGTATCGACTTCCTGATAGACGCACTGGATACCCGCCTGCTTGGCGGCTGCCGGGGAATTCAGCTGTATCGGTTGACCGTCGATCGTAATACTGCCGCGGTCTGCGGTATAGGCACCTGATAATATTTTCATCAATGTACTTTTGCCGGCACCGTTGGCGCCCAGCAGCGCATGGATCTCGCCGCTATGCAGGCTGAAGTCTACATTTTCGAGTGCCGGGACACCGGCGAATGATTTGTAGATTTCTTTCATATGCAGATGGTTCTCGGCTGAAGTGATGGGAGTCGTCATGCAGATGCTCCTTTCCGGGGGCTGTCATCAGAAGAAGCGGCAGCCGTATAATCAAAATGAATAAGAGGGTATAACAGTATCCACCAGCATGCATAGGCACACTGGTGGATATGGGGTCGGTAGACAGGTATAACCATTCAGCATATCAGCTCATGCAGCCAGAAGTTATTTGCCGGCAGCGATAGCTTTTTCCAGAGCTTTCAGTTCGTCGGTATTGCCCTGGTCGCTGTCTCCCCAGCCTTTGACGTACTCACCGAGGTCGGCAGTCGTTACTTTTTTGTCTTTGGGCAGATCATCACGTTTGACATATACCGGCTCCAGCTCGACGCGTTGGTCGGATGTATTACCGGCAAATTTCTGATACAGATACCGTACCTGTACGCGGCCGATTGTCGTCGGATCAACGGCTGCAGAGGCTACCCATGGGCTGGAAGGGTCTTGGATCATACTCAGGTCTTCATCACTGAGATCGATGCCGTATACTTTGATATCATCGCGGCCTGCCTGCTTGATAGCATTGGAAGCACCTTTGGCAAATTCATCCCAGGATGCCCAGACAGCAGCGATATCGCCTTTGTTCGGATACTGTTTGAGGATGGCTTCCATCTGGGTCTGTGCATCCAGCTGTGCGTTATCCGCCGTACCAAAAGCAGCAATTTCCTTGATATCCGGATATTTGCCCTGAAAAGCCTTATAGGAGATCTGGCGGGATTCCATCGGTGGGAAGCCGGCTACCCAGATTTTGACGATATTGCCTTTGCCGCCGGCATCTTTGGCGAGCTGATCCAGTGTCAGTTCGGCCATTTTCTGATCGTTCTGTGCGAGACTGGTGACGCCTGGAATCCCGTCTAGTGCCGAGTCAAAAGCAATCACCGGGATGTTGGCCTGTACCGCTTTTTGCACACCGGCAGTCAGTGCACCTGCATCACCATGGTCGATCAGGATGCCGTCGAACTGTCCCTGATTCACGGCTGCATCCAGCGAAGAAGCCATTTTGCTGAGATCATTGTCAGCAGAGATGACCGTCACATTGCCGCCGTACTTGGCGACCTGGCTTTTGACTCCATCGATGTACTGGGCAGAGAAAGTTCCGTTGTTCAGACGCATAATCAAAGCGATATTTTTACCGGCGAGCGGCTGATCCGATGCTGCATCAGCACTTCCGGATGCATTGTTACCTGTCGAATTATTTCCGCATGCACCCAGTATTACCGCGAACACAAGCAGAATGGAGAGCACACTTATGGATTTCAGACGTCTTCTCATTTTCTTTTCCCCCTGTACATGAATGCTTTAATGCTTTAAACGGCTTGATAATATTAAAATTTAATATAGAAGCTAAAACCAAGTATGTCAATTGGTTTTATTAAAATAAATAAATTAGCATAAAAATGTAGAAAAATTAGTCTATTTGTTCAACTAGTATATGTATATTAATGGAATAAATGTATGGTGGAGTTGGATTGTAAAGGGTTGTTTATATACAATGAAGGGAGAGGAATAACAAAAATAACAAAGTATGAATGTAGAAAAGGTACGCAGCTGGAAGAGATAGTGGGTAAGAAGACAGAAGTATAGAAAGTGGAATGAACTAGAACGAAATGGAAAGCCAGACAGAAAGCACACATCGTACTGCCTGAAAGCAGCACAAAATACAGACAGGGAGATGTTACATATGAAGAAGATAACGATTGTAAAAGCCGTAGTTATGGGTTCCACACCGCAGTCCTACCAATATGATAAAGCAGGTTTTTTCCGGAAATCCCTTTCCCGGACGATGGAGGAGAATCTGAGCGAAGAGATTCGCAAAAACCAGCTAGATTATGTAGTGGAGATCGATCAGGACTTTCAGTTTCTGGACGAACTGCTGGCGCAGGGAACCGACTTTATTCTGATTTCACCGTATGTGAGTACGTTCATTAACTTTAACGGCATACCCAAAGAAAGATTCTATATCATGACGCCCGAAGAGTTCGATCAGGGAGAGATTTCGCACATTATGGAGATTTTGCAGCAGCGCCTGCCCGTGTAGTACGGGTAGGTTTTTCTTTGTTCATCCGCATTATGTCTGTACCGATAGCAGAACGGTACTTATCATGCAGACCCTCTGTGAAAGGGGATCGGAGAATAGCAGACAGGCATGGCAAAAAGGATGCAGCTGTCCTTCCTGTAGGGAAAGAGGCTGCATCCTTTATCTTAAAATGAACAGATGTAATTACGCTATGCTAAATGTCTGTTTTAACTGCTCTGCCATGAGCTGCCAGGCTTCTTCGGCGTTGGCCGATGTGCCGTTATGGGTGAAGCCGTGGGCTTCGCCAGGATATTCGCGATGAACAACCGGTACGCCGGCTTTCTGGAGCATCTGTGCATACTGAACCGCCTCGGCAGCAAGGGAATCCCGGCCTGCTGTAATCACGAGGGCTGGCGGCAGACCGACCAGCTCGGAGGAAGAAGCGAGCACCGGCGACGCCAGTGGATTACGGGCATCTTGCATATTTTCAAAATACATCGCATTGAACATGCGCGCGATATCTACCGGAATGGCTTCCTCAAAATCCGGCTTGTTCGCTGGGTCGGTATCCAGATCAAGCGGCGGATAGTCGAGAATCTGATAAGCAATCGGCAGCTCACCGCCTTTTTGCTGATTGAGCAGGCAGACAGCAGCAGACAGGTTACCGCCGGCGCTGTGGCCGCCGATGGCGAGCCGGGAGCCATCTCCGCCCCATTCGGATGCATGGTTTTTTACCCACTGTGCCACTTCATAACACTGATAGACGGTTGATGGGAATTTGTGCTCCGGTGCCAGTACATAGTCCACATTGAACACGATACAGCCGGAGAGATCCGCAACGTAGGCGCACCATGGATCATCCATCTCCGGAGTCCCCATTACAAAACCGCCACCATGCAGATTAATAAATACCGGTGCAGATTCCCTGGCATCAAGCGGAACATAGACATGCGTACGTGCTTCTCCGTAGGAAGTAGGAATAGTGATTTCGCTGCGCTGTGCTGCCGGTGTGCCCGGTGGTGTCAGTGTACCTCCATCCACCTGTGTAAATTGCTGCTGACGAATCTGGCGAATCATTTCCAGCTGTTGTGCTTTTTGTTGTTCTTCCATCGGTATCACTCCGTTTCGGATTAAATACAAGGCATAATCAGTCTATTCGAAAAACCGGACATATCGCATAGGGTCAAACATTCAACATTCGAACCTGAAGGCATCCTCCACGTATTCAAATTGATTTTATATTCCAGTCGCTTCACGTTCGTATCGCTTGTTTGGTGCAGGCCAACAAGATATCAGCCTGTATATTTAAATATATGCGTGTTCCGCAAGTAATTCAAATTCAGCGTATAAACGTTGTTCATTTGCACAATCAATTTCGTCCTTCTATCAATATCTTTAAGCGCTTTCCAACTCTATAATGAAAGCGTGTTCAAATAGTTGGCAGGGGGATGTACGGTATGGATGGATTAGTAATTAGCTGGATCGGTGCGCTGGCTGGACTGGCGCTCGCGATTATTTTAATTTTACGTAAATTAAACCCGGTATATGCGCTGTTTCTCGGCGCTATCGTCGGTGCGCTACTCGGCGGAGCGAATCTGGTACAGACGGTAGATGTTCTTGTAAGCGGTACCCAGAGCGTAATGGGAACGGTACTACGGGTACTGGCAGCCGGTGTGCTGGCCGGAGTGATGATGGAATCGGGTGCGGCAGAGACGATTGCCCAGTCGATTGTCCGCAAATTTGGCGGCAGTAAGGCGATTCTGGCGCTTGCACTGGCGACGATGATTATTACAGCAGTCGGCGTATTTATCCCGGTCGCCGTGCTGATCGTGGCACCGATCGCCCTGTCGGTCGGCAACAAAATGGGTGTATCCAAGCTCGCGCTGCTTGTTGCCTTATCCGGCGGCGGCAAGGCAGGCAACATTATTTCCCCGAATCCGAATACAATCGCAGCAGCGCGGGGATTCAATCTGGAGTTGAGTCATGTCATGCTGGCCGGATTCGTACCGGCAGTATGCGGATTAATCGTAGCTGTACTGCTCGCTTCGATGCTCAAAAATAAAGGCGTGATGGTCACCGATCAGGAAGCGGACAACGGTGACACGGATACCTCGCATTATCCGCCGCTCGGCAAAGCGATTGTCGCTCCACTGGTCGCTGTTATTCTGCTGATGATCAATCCGATCGGCTCTATAACGGGAATCGGCTTCTTGTCGACTTTCAAAGTGGATGCGATGTATATCCTGCCGATTGCCGGCATTATCGGGATGCTGGCGATGGGACAGGCGAGAAATATCGTGAAATATACGACAGCTGGACTGAATAAAATGACAGCTACCGTATTGATATTGATCGGAGCAGGTGGTATTGCCGGACTGATCTCGGCGTCGGATCTGTCGGTACAGGTAGTGGCTCTGATTGAGGCATCCGGGATCTCGGGCACGTTTCTCGCTCCGATCTCCGGTATTCTGATGGCAGCAGCGACGGCTTCGACTTCGACCGGTGTTATTCTGGCGACGGGTTCCTTTGGCGAGGCGATTCTGAATATGGGTACGGCGCCACTGGCTGCTGCCGTTATGGTGCACACCGGGGCGACCGTGATCGATTCCCTGCCGCAGGGCAATTATTTCCATGTGACAGCAGACAGCATGAAAATGAGCATCAAGCAGCGGATGGGTGTTGTACCGTACGAAGTGATGGTTGGCGGTACGATGACGATTGTGGCGACGATTATGTACGGATTTCTGCTGTAACCTACTATTTCTGAACGGGGTGGAGAGATGAGAGAGCAAACATTTGTACTGGCACCGGATTCATTCAAGGAAAGTATGACCGCCAAGGAAGTCTGCGTAGCCATGGAAAAAGGACTGCGCCGCGTCTATCCGGCAGCCCGGTATATTCATGTACCGATGGCAGACGGCGGCGAAGGTACGGTGCAATCGCTGGTCGATGCTTCTGGCGGACAGATGCGACAGCTGGAAGTGACCGGTCCGCTTGGGCTACCGATCTTGGCGCAGTACGGTATTCTCGGTGATGGCATGACCGCAGCGATCGAGATGGCCTCGGCAAGCGGCATCCAACGGGTACGCAGGGAAGAACGCAATCCGCTGCTGACTACGACCTATGGTACCGGCGAGCTGATCCGGGCCTGTCTGGATCAGGGGATTCGCAGACTGATTATCGGAATCGGCGGCAGCGCCACCAATGATGGAGGAGCAGGCATGGCACAAGCACTGGGTGCCCGGCTGCTGGATCAACAGGGACACGAGCTGCCGCGGGGCGGTGGTGCACTGAGTCGTCTGGCACAAATCGATACTGCACAGCTGGATGCAAGGCTGCAGCAGGTAGAGATCATCGTCGCCTGCGATGTAACCAATCCGCTGTGCGGTGAGCAGGGGGCTTCAGCGGTATTTGGACCGCAAAAAGGAGCTACGCCGGACATGGTACAGGAGCTGGATGCCGCACTGGGTCACTATGCAGATGTCATTCAATCCCAGATGTCCAAGGATGTACGTCATATTCCCGGTGCGGGCGCAGCCGGTGGTCTGGGAGCAGGTTTGTTGACATTTACCCGTGCGGTACTGCGTCCCGGCATCGAGATTGTGATCGAATATGCGGGACTGCGAGATAAACTGGCAGCCGCCGATATCGTATTTACCGGAGAGGGCGGCATGGACTTCCAGACCAAATTTGGCAAAACTCCGCACGGCGTCGCTGCTGCCGCCAAGGCAGCAGGCAAACCCGTGATTGCCGTAACCGGCTATATGGGCGAGGGAATCGAGACGCTGTACGATGAAGGGATCGATGCGATTTTTGGTATTGTACCGCGTGCAGCGGCACTTGAGGAATTGCTGGAGCAAGGGCCTTACAATGTAGAGCGCACGATGGAGAACATCGCCAGACTGCTGCGGCTGCGGGATTAGTCGGATGTATCCATTTAAAGCAGGATACCCACAGAATCACAAAGGATGACAGCTTCAGCAAATGGCAATCCGCCAGATCAATAGACAGACCAGCCAAAGACCAGCATTCTCTTCTTCGCCATCTATAGAGCGATGAAGAGAACGCTGGTCTTTTTGCAGTTTGCATATAGGCGGTGTATACCTGATCACAGTAGATATGTAACGGATAACAACAAATTGGCTGTCTGTAGCAGTGCTGCATGCTGTTCTCCATCTCTGTCAGATGCACAGTGTACCGCGTCAGAAATGCAGAGACAGTAGTCCGTGAGTCAGCTCGATCAGTTCCAGCAGATGACGCGGGTCTTTGCCTGTGAGGGTATGGATCCGCTTTAGCCGGTACTGCAAGGTATTGCGGTGAATATTCAGGGCATGAGCCGTATCGTGGATACTGCCGTTATGGTAAATAAAGCTGCGCAGCGTCTCCAGCAGATCGGCGGTATCTTCCAGCCGGGCAGCTGCATTGGACAGCGGCGAGAGAGGTGCCTGGCTAAACTGCACGAGAAATTGCACTTCTTCATAACAGGCGATTCGCGACGGTGGACGTAGAGCCAGCAGAATCTGCATCGTATCGCGGGCTTGTGCATAGCTGTGGGCGATACTATTCTCCAGCCGTCCCGCTGCGATAAAAGCCTCCGGCTGATCCTGCAAAAACCGTTGCATAATAGGCAGCAGCTCTTCTTGATTCTGCACCATGACGAGAAAGGAGCCTTCTTTTTCATGGATCCGAAAAGAAGGAAACAGCAGCAGCAATTTGCCGGTATGTTCATTCAGCTGCAGACCGTGGATATACAGGACAGCTGTCTGCAGCAGTAGATCGAGCTGGTATACCGATGCTTCCCGGCGCAGCTTTTGCGGATAGGAGGAACCATGGTACTCCAGCAGCGTATCCAGAAAAGCTTTTTTGCGGCTGGCTTCATGAGCCAGGCTCTCCAGGCGGCTGCGCTGCTCGATCAACAGCGATACGGTCGTGCGCACCAGATTACAAAAAGGCCTTACTTCATCCGGTTCACCGGTAATCCCGATCACGCCGATATACTGCTGGTCGATCACAATCGGCTCATTGGTACCTTTTTGCTCCAGGCGACCGTCCTGCCAGACCTCGACCCGCTGTCCGGTAGCGAGCGCTTCTACCGCACCGGGATGAATCGTGCCGATCCGCTGCGTACTGCCGCTGCCGATAATAACGCCCTGTTCATTCATGATATTGATGTTGTAAGGGATATCGAGCATCATTTTGTCGACGATATCCTGTGCCTGTTTTTGCGAGAGTCTATACATGTGCTTCCTCCTGTACCTGCTGCATATCCCATGTGTATTAACGGCTGCTGAATGCCACTTTCAGTCCAATTAGTGTAAAGATGACACCCTGCATCGTATTGATTTTGCGGGAGATGCGAGGTCTTCGGATCAGCCAGCCGCGTACCCGTCCTGCGCATACACTGACGATACTGAACAGGATCAGTGCCTGAATCAGGAAAATAAAGCCCAGCACCAGCATCTGCAGCGGAACATAGCCTGCCTGCTGATTGACAAACGGCGGCAGCAGCGCGAGGAAAAACAGCGATACTTTGGGATTCAGGGAACTCATCACAATGCCGCGGCGGTATAGGGTTCCAAAATGAAGAGCAGGCAGCTGACCGCTATCAACGAGCAATTCCTCATCCCGTGCCCGGAACGATTTCCAGGCGAGATACAGCAGGTAGGCGGCGCCTGCATATTTGACGATATTAAACGCCAGTGCCGATTGGTAAATAATCGCCGATATACCGAGTGTAGCAGCCGTAATATGTACGAGCAGTCCGGTGCAAAGACCGAGGGTAGTCGCTATCCCGGCTTTTCTCCCGTGGGCGATACTCTGAGCCAGCACAAACATATTGTCCGGTCCCGGCAGCAAGGTCAGCAGCACCGCTGTGCCGAGAAAGGACAGTACCGATAATAGATCCATTCGCTTCATCTCCCGAATTATATGATTTTGAAATTAGGATATAGCTGTATTCTAACAAAGAACCACAAGTAATCGAAAGAAGTGAAGCCAGTGGGCAAAGCCAAAGTACCAAAATCAACCTGCAGCGTATTACCTGAATGGCGACAGCAAGAAAAGATGAAGATAGCGATGCTCTACGATGCTGTTACTGCTGCAATACTACTGTTAAAATCGTGGCCAGAATCAGACGCGAATAGATGCAGACACAGAAAAAGCAGCCTTTTCCGCTAAAACGGATCAGGACTGCTTTCTTGGATGCAGCAGGGCTGCTATATATAATGGCTCTGGCAGGAGCGTATTTATTTTTTTGTAGAACAAATCAGGAGCGTATTTATTTTTTTGTAGAACAAATCAGGAGCGTAGTCTTATTTTTGTGGAACAGTCAGTTGGTAGCCGGCAGGCAGCAGGTTGTTGGCAGCAACCAGTTCGTCTACAGTCACACCGTATTGAGCAGCGATTTCAGTCAGGCTGGCACCTTGTGGAACAACAACAAGAATATCCTGTTTGGTAGCATCTGCAGAAGGTGTAGCATTATTTTCCGGTTGGGTAGTTGTTACTTCTTCTGGAGTGCCGAACAATGCGTTGAACTGTTCTGCTTGAGCAGCAAGGAAAGCAGCATTGTTGGCAATATTCTCTGCACGATCTTTATTTTTCTCGTGACTGGATTTGGTGTCGGATGCTGCAAAGGCATGACTGCCTCCGATTGGAGCGACAACAGCAACAGCTCCCAGGCTGGCGGCTAAAGCAGTGGACAACATTACTTTTTGAATAGTGGTTTTCATGATAACAATCTCCTCTTGATATATTATTTTTTAGTAGTTAATTACGTTTAATAACCTTATATACTTATAATATTACTAAATTAAGATAATTACAAGTCTATTTAATGAATTTTATAAAATAAATTATTTTAACGTCCCTATATATTGCTCGATGCAGAAACCAATTATCGTTTTACATGAAAAAACAGCCTTTTTTGCATTGTTTCATGCAGCAAAGGCTGTTTGTAAATAAAATTCAGGCATCCCTTTATTATCAGTACATCTACCATTTACATAAAATCATATACATAACGGATTACATGAAAAAAGACAGGTGCTGTATAAGTCAGGCTGTCGACCCGGCTCAGATAACTTTCTTTGAGCGCTTCGGCCCGGTCGCTGTCGCCGATCAGCAGATCCCGCTTCAGTACAGAGATCGTCAGACTGCCGAAAAAACCGGCCAGACTGACCAGCATCCCGATGATCAGGGCAAACTGCGAACCAAACGGTGTCAGATAAGGATGCACCAGATAGGAAAAGGCTGTCGTCGCGATAAACGCACAGATAAATCCTTCCCATGTAATATGCGGGTTGGCGGTCGGTACGATTTTCTTTTTTCCTATGTACATGGAAGCCAGGTAATGAATCACATCATTCAGCTGGGTGAGCAGGACGAGGAATAAAACCAGTCCGCCGCCATATGCCGGTGCAGCAAATGGAAAATAAGCGAGATGGCTAAGTCCGAATACCATTAGCATCAGTCCCCACTGAGTCGAGCTGACACTACGCAGAAACCCGCCGGTGCCTTTGTTGATCAAGCGCGGCAGCGGCAGCAGCAGGAAGACATAGATCGGGATAAAAACGATAAACATCCCGTACCAGCCGATGTAAATCCAGTAAAATTGCAGCGGAATCGCCAGATACGCCCACAGGAACAGCCGTCGGTCGGCTTTGCGTGTACGAATCATGGAAAAGTATTCCTTGAGTGCAAAAAAGGTCAGTGCCATCAGCGATAGCAGCGAGACAATCGGATTGAATAGCGTCGCCAGGCAGAAAATAAAGAACATGCCCCACCACGTTTTGATCCGGGTACCGATAACTTTGTAGTCTCTATCCGGCTGGAGCCTGACAACAGCCAGGTAGACCATTTGTAGAATAAATAAAGCTGTAAAAACCAGTATTAACGTAAATAACGAACCGCTCACGACCGATCACCAACCTGTCTTGAATTCGACTCCCAACACAGGAATCATATGTTATTATGAAGGAATAATTCCAACTTGATAAGGGGACATTTTGAACATGGCCGACGAACAGTCTGTCTTTATCCTGCTGACCAATACCGGTACGCTGTTCACCCGGGTGATCCAGACCTATACCAAGGCACCGTATAATCATGCTTCGATTTCTTTCGATCGTAGCCTGTCCGAGCTGTACAGCTTTGGTCGCAAGCAGCCGAACAATCCGCTGAATGGTGGATTTGTGAGAGAAGATATTCAGACCGGTACATATAGTAAATATCCAAATACCACCTGTGTGATCTATGAACTGCGTGTCTCCAGCCGTGAAGTGGAAAAGATGAAGCGGGTACTGCATATTTTTGTCCGCAGCCAGCAGAAGTTTCTGTATAATCTGCTTGGTGTGATCGGGGTAGCGATCAAGGAACCGGTAGAGTTCAGCAACTCTTATTTCTGTTCCCAGTTTGTGGCGGAGATTCTGCAGCGGTCAGGTATTCGTCTGTGGAACAAGCTGCCGGCACTGGTGACACCGGATGATCTGCGAAAAAGTGAACAACTGCATCTGGTGTACGAAGGCAAATTAAGTGAGTACCAGCCAGAAATGGGTAATGTATAAGGTACATTGTTAGTCGAACTTATGTGGTGCATACAGGACAAATGAATGCGGGCTGACTTCTTTAGACAGGAAGTCAGCTCTTTTGTTTTGCTTATTTAAATATCCAATTATTTCAAAATAATATGATGGATATAGTTTGAACAGACTGGTAAAGGTTAATACTAGCCTAGCAGGAACAATAAACCATTTAAGAGGAGAGACGACAACATGTACAAAAAACTTCAACTGGCATTTCTCGCTTCACTGGTAATATCTGCGACAGCGGTAACCCCTACGTTTGCTACAACTGGCGGAACAACAGGGACCACTGGAACTACCGGCACAACAGGCACCAGTACAGATGCAGGCGGTACAACAGGAACAACAGGAACAACAGGCACTACTGGAACCACCGGAACAGATAGTACTGGAACGATGGGTACGGATACAGGAACAGGCGGTACAACCGATACGACAGGAACAGGAATGACGGATTCCACAGGTACGACAGGTGCCGGAACGACTGACCCTGCAGGTACGACCGGAGGTACAACCGATACAACAGGTACAATGGGAACAACAGACACTACCGGTACCACAGGAACAGGTACTACAGATATGACCGGCACAACGGGTACCACAGGAACTACAGGAACAACCGGTACAACTACCGATACGATGAATATGGAAGATGACGATGATAACGACTGGGGCTGGATTGGACTATTCGGTCTGCTGGGTCTGCTCGGACTACTGCGCCGTAAAGATCGTCGTGATGTGAACGGCACGCGCGTTAATCGTTGATTTTGATTCAATATATAATAATGGCATCCATACCCTTATCACTTGCTGTGAGCAGCATGGATCGCTATTCTCAAAATGCCAACCGCAGAATATAGGCGGTTGGCATTTTTGGTGCCGACAGAGGTTCGTGTTTATCAGAATAGTCGTAATACGTGTAATCGCAACTCCCATGATTTGGAATAGACTTCCAAACAGGCTATACTGAAATTAATTCTCAAGATAATGGGGTGAACAGGTGCCAATCCGTATGATTCGAAGTAAGTAGACGCCGGGCTGGATCAAAACGCGTACCAGCTATCCAGGGAGCAGTCTGTCTTCAGACAACCTACCGGCCATTCACGAATCGGATAAACACCATATGCCCATTATATTAGAGAAGGAATGAGATCAAATGATGAGAGAATCAGAATATAGAGCTTTTTATGATCGGGTCGGACCGGACAATGGCTGGGATTTCAGCCGGATGAAGTATGAATCGCAAGGCATTGCATGGGACCTGTACAAAGAGGTAGCCGGGCATTGTGCACCTCATGATCTGCTGCTGGATATTGGAACCGGCGGCGGTGAGGAGCTGCTGGAGCTGGCGGATGCAGCTCTGCTGCTGATTGGTGTGGAGCAGTCTGCAGGCATGATGCAGAGGGCAGCGGCTAATCTGGCAGCCTCGGATCAACGCAATGTACGTATCCTGCAGATGGATGCCAGAGCGCTGCAGTTTCCGGATGGATTTTTTAATATTATATCCTGTCGTCATGCGCCATTCTCCGCCAGCGAGACTGCACGGGTACTGGCACCAGACGGCGTCTTCCTTACCCAACAGGTCAGTGAAGGGGACAAATGGAATCTGGTGCAGGCTTTTGGCAAAGAGCAGGACCGGCAGCCGGATGGTACACTGCTGAATCGGTACACAGAAGAATTGCATGCCGCCGGCTTCCGTCATATCCACTCCGAAGAATACGATGCCGTGGAATATTATGCGACGGTAGAGGATCTGATTTTCCTGCTCAAGCATGCACCGATTATTCGTAATTTCGGCGAGCAGGCAGAGGATTTTGCAATCCTTGACCGATTTGTACAGGAATACGGTACAGACCAAGGCATCCAGACCAATTCCAAACGTTTCAAAATCGTGGCCCATCGATAAATACAGCAAAAAGGATACTGACATCGCGTCGGTATCCTTTTTTGATATGATTTTCTGTATCCATTGGTGTATCAGGAATATTGGACAGGAGCATCAGAGGCAAATCAGACGACCTGCACTTCGGGTACGACTACTTTGATATGACCAGGCAGAATATGCATATCGATCGGCAGTGCCGGACCTTCTTCACCGTCCACATTCGTACGAACCGGCTGGTTGGACGTTACCTGAATATGACGAGCGGTAAAGTAAATCACATCCTGATGATCCTTGAGATGGCCGAACAACAGGGAAGCCCCGACCGCCAGCGTGTTGAACAGGTTCAGATCTTTGAAAATAAACCCGTGCAGCAGGCCGTCATCTACGGTCGCTTCCGGAGCAATCTTCTCAAATCCGCCCACCGAATTGGTCAGTGTAGCGATAAAGAGCGGAGAGTCGCCTTCCCAGACTTCACCATCGTATTCAATGCGCAGCGGGGCTGCCGAATTGTTTACGAGCTCACGCAGTCCTTCCCGGAAATAGGCGAATGCACCGAGCTTGGATTTATCCTCGGACGATACGGAGGAAAGGGATTCGGCCAGCGAGCCGGCTGCTACGACATTGGCGAACAGCTGGTCATTCAGTCGTCCCATATCGACATCCTTAACCTGCGAAGAGGTCAAAGTGCGGATCGCTTCATCCGGATCAAGGGGAATCTGCAGCGCCCGGGCAAAGTCATTGACCGTTCCCAAAGGCACAATACCGAGCAGTGGACGATGCTTCTGGTCGAGCAGCCCATTAATGGTCTCATGCAGGGTACCGTCACCTCCGATAGAGACGACCAGATCAAAGCAGTCTTCACAGGCGGAAATGCAGAAGTTGGTTGCATCGAGTTCTTTGGCAGTTTCGTTAACGACAACGTCATATCCGGCTTCACTTCGCAGCAGCTGTTCGACTTTTTGCAGGTATTCCAGCGCCAGCTCTTTGCCGGAGGACGGATTGATAATGATCATGGCTCGCTTCACGGACATGTTCCTTTCTCATCATTCAGTAGTATGATTACGCTGCATCACAGCGGAGTACGCGGTATAAAAGTGTGAATCATTACTATTTACCCCAAAAAGCCGGGTTTGCTGTAATTTTCCATAAGAGAAATAGTAGAATATTTGCAAATCCACCAACAGATTCATATAACAAAGAGTCATAAAGCAAAGAACGATACTTTTACAGTCGTTGCGAATCTCAAAGCGCTAATTGAAAACGGTATATAAAATAAAAGAAGTTTACAGTATTTAACACAAATAATGGTTACTTTTACAAAATATTATGATATATTTTACCAGAAATTAAAACGATACCCAAAAAGGAGATACATATTATGAGTAAAATGCTAAAGAAAACGGCTTTGATTTTAATGGCGATTTTTATGCTGCAGCTGGCTGATATTTCGGCTGCATCCGCCAAAAATACACTTGCTGTAGGCGAATCCCTCACTCCGGGTCAAATGCTTTCTTCTCCGAGCGGTCGATTTAATCTGGTTATGCAAAACGATGGGAATCTGGTGCTGTATAAGGATGCAGGAAATCCAATCTGGGATACTAATACGGATGATGCAGAGTATAAATGGAGAGATCCAATCACAGGCCGCGTGATTTACAGATCTCCACAGCTGCTGACACTGACTCCCAACCTGCTGAGAGTAACAGATCAGTTCAAAGATTACACATTCTGGCGTGCAGATGTACAGAGATGGAGCAACGAGCATTACCAGGGCAATGTACCGGCAGGACTGATTGGCGATACACTGGTTGTGCAGGATGATGGCAATGTTGTTCTGTATGCTACAGGAAAAGGTCCAGTGTGGGCTTCCAATACCAACGGACGTTAAGATAGCAGAATAGAACATTTTCGTGTACAGGCTCAGAAAGTGAATAACTCCCATTTATATTCAACATTAATACATATGGAGACACGCCTGTATCTTGAGCCTGTCAAAAAGAGCCGCTTGGATGCGGCTCTTTTTTGTGTGCTATTGAGGTTGGCGGGAGTAATCGTATTGATGAATCCATGCTCATTAACCAATGCAATTACAAATATACCGAGAACGTCGTAGATTCGCCGACTGTACTTTTTGCCTCGATCCGGCCGCCGTGCTGCTCTACAATCGACTTGGCGATCGCCAGTCCCAGACCATGACCGCCCTGCGAACGTGTACGTGACGCATCTGTCCGGTAGAACCGGTCAAAGATTCGTTCCAGATGCTGGGGCGCAATGCCTTCACCAGTGTTGCTGACCGACAGGACTGTCTGCTGTCCATGCCGCTGCAGGGTCAGATGAATCCGGCCACGGGGATTGCAGTACTTGATCGCATTGTCCAGCAAAATCATGATTACTTGCTGCATCTGCTGGCTGCTGCCCTCAATCGTCAGCCCCGGCGTGATATCATACTCCAGCGACAAATCTTTCTCGAAAATGACCGCTTCCATCGTCAGAATCAGATTCTCCACCGTCTCGCTCAGATCAAAAGAACTGTACATCATCGCGGTGCGCGCATCCTCCATCTCGGTCAGGTAGAGCAGATCACCAGTCAGCCGGGACATGCGCTCCGTTTCGCCTTTGATATAATGCAGCCATTTGGACTGGCTGCGAATCGTCTCGTCGGGATTCGCGAGCAGCACATCCGCATTGGTATTGATCACCGCGAGCGGCGTCTTCAGCTCATGGGAAGCGTCCGCGATAAACTGCTTTTGCTTGTCAAAAGCGTCCTGTACCGGGCGGATCGAACGATTGGCAAAGTAGCGGCTGGTGAAAAAGAGCAGGATCAGCATCACCACACCGACTGCGGTGAATGTATAAATCAGATTGGTCAGAATGCCCTGCTGGGCGGTTACATCCAGAAACGTATACAAATACCCGCTGTTCAGCGGCTGCCGGACAAATGCCCAGTCACTGCCATCCAGCGAAAACTGGCCCTGATCGGTATTCATGGCGGTTGCTTCCTGCAATGCACTGGCATAAGTGGTGCTGTCGATATCGACCTGTGATTTGCTGTTGATCTGCTTGCCACTGCTGTCGGTCTCGATCATAAAGGCAACTGCCCGTTCCGGCGGTGTATTCTGATTCTGAGCGCCAGTCCAGCCGCCGCTATTGGCTGTCGTTCCCTGACTGCTGCGCGGAGGCTGGTTACTTCCACCACCGTCAAACGGTTTGAGATAAGAGTCGGAGATACGCATTAGATCCATCCGGACATCATTTTGCACATCACGGTAGGTAATAATATAGATAGAAGCAAAAGCGACCAGCATCAGAATAGAGATCGTCGCCAGATTCAGAATCAAAAAGCGGTTGCGCAGCTGCTTGAACATCAGGTCGTCACCTCAAGCACATAACCTACATTACGGATCGTCGTGATGCGCACCGTGGAATTCAGGAAGTTCAGCTTTTTACGCAAAAAGGAAATATAGACCTCCACATTGTTATGCTCTACGTCCGAATCAAAGCCCCACAGCTTCTCGATAATCTGCTCTTTGGACGTAACGCCCTGCTTGCGGATCATGAGCAGCTCCAGTAGCTCGCTTTCCTTGAGATTCAGCTTCATTTCCTTACCGCCGACGGTTAGCTTGAGTGTGGAGGTATTCAACTCCAGATCGCCGTACTTGAGCCCATCTTCCGGTACTACTTCGCCTTTGCGCCGCAGGGCTGCCCGGATACGCGCCATCAGTTCCTCGGAAGAGAAAGGCTTGGCAATATAGTCGTCTGCCCCGTAATCCAGCCCGGTTACTTTGTCCGAGATCTCGCCCTTGGCGGTAAGCAGAATAACCGGCGTCGCATTCCCCTGGCTGCGCAGCGTCTTCAATACGCTGATTCCATCCATCTCCGGCATCATAATATCCAGCAGCAGCAGATCGTAGATTCCGCTCTGCGCGTAATCCAATCCGGTGCGCCCATCATGCACGGCATCGACAGAGTAATTATGCTTTTTGAGAATTTGCGTCAGCGCCTCGGCCAGATGCAGTTCATCTTCTACGATTAATATTCGCATGGTTGTTAACCTCTTTTATATTAAATTGGCTTGCTATACCTGTATCGTCAGGAGTGGATATCACTCCGGTGTATTCATGGATTGTTCATGTTTGTATTGTAAGGCAGATACCTTTAACGAACCTTAACTTATTAAGGAGAGAACATATTTTTATAGAAAGAACAAAAACATGTTTGCTTCTTAATTACTATATCTACAATCGGTATGCCAGCTATAAAATATAATTTATTCTTATTAATGTACATATCCTATATAGCGAGAAGAAAAAATATTTTGAAGTCATTATGGTAACTCATTCTATAAAAGTAGCCCTTTTGCTGTGACATTGTGAATGTCACAGCAAAGGGCTATTCTATTTTGTTCTTAACGAATCCACGTATAACAATGATCGTTCCAATGGCTTTTAAATAATAAATAACGTCTTATTAACTTCCAGCATGGAGCGGAGGAAAGGGAATTCTGCCAAAGACCGACCTTTGAGAATGGAGACCATGGCAGAATCCCTTTCCGCAGCGGCTTGCCCAAATTCGAGAAAATCGTAAAAATGTTAACGCCATGTAAAACATTTAAGATTCACTAAAGGTTGACCTTCTACTATACAAATATAAACAAGAGACACCACACCAACCAACGCCCAAATGACTCACACCATACCGCTTATCCGCACGGCCGCATACGCCTTGCACACCATAATGAAAAGGAATGATCCCCATGGCTATCGAGGTTTTTAACCGATATGAGAGCAAGTATCTGATGAACACCGCCAAGTTCCATGTATTTTACAGCGATCTGCTGGAATACATGGAGCTGGATGCCTACAACAAGCAGCACGACTTTTACTCGATCAGCAATATCTACTATGACACACCGCATGATTCGCTGATCCGGGCGAGTCTGGCGAAGCCCAAATACAAAGAAAAACTGCGCCTCCGGGCATACGGTGTACCAGAGGCCAATGCCAAAGTCTATATGGAGATCAAAAAGAAATTTACCGGTCTCGTCAACAAACGCCGCACTGCACTCAAGCTGGATGAAGCCTACGAATTTGTCCGTACCGGTCAAGTGCCAGAATACCAGGAGTATATGAACAAGCAGGTGCTGAACGAAATCACCTACTTCCTCCGCCTGTACGATCTGGCTCCCAAGCTGTACCTGTCCTACGATCGCAAAGCACTGTTCAGCAAGGAAAGCCGCGATCTGCGCATTACCTTTGACACCAATATCCGCTGCCGCCGCTACGATCTGAAGCTGGAGCAGGGGGATTACGGCGAACAACTACTGGAGCCGGATCAGTGGCTGATGGAGGTCAAAGCAGAGAACACTGTACCGCTATGGCTGTCCAAGCTGCTGTCCAAGCATGGACTGTACCGGACGAGCTTTTCCAAATACGGCAATGAGTACAAGAAATTGCTGAAAAATCAGGCTGTTCCTACGATTCAGCCGCAGCTGCCGACGATTGAGATTCCTGCGCCTGCCATGATCCAGATTCCTACCGAGAAGGAGAGTATCCGCTATGCTTGAGACGTTATTTAACAGTACAGTAAGCGCCAGTACAACCGAACTGACCCTGAGTGGCGCGCTGTTGACCATACTGGTATCCATTATTCTGGGTGGCATAATCAGCTTGACGTATATGAAAACGAATCCCGGCGGCTTTTCCCAGAGTTTCACCCTGACGATGGTGCTGCTGCCGGTGATCGTGTCTATCATCATCCTGTTGATCGGCAGCAATATCGCCCGCGCGTTCAGCCTGGCCGGTGCCTTCTCGATCATCCGCTTCCGCAGCGCACCCGGCGACCCAAAAGACATTGCCTATGTCCTGTTCACCATGGCAGCCGGCCTGGCAGTCGGTACCGGATACTTCGGTTACGCGGTGCTGTTTACCCTGATTCTCTGTCTGCTGATGTTCCTGCTGAACCGCTTTAACTTCGGTACACGCAAAACGATGCAGCGTACCCTGAAAGTCACTATTCCCGAAAATCTGGGCTACGAAGAAGCTTTTAACGAAGTATTCCACCAATTCAACGTGCAGCATGAACTCAAAAAAATCAGAACCACCGAACTCGGCAGCCTGTACGAACTGATCTACCTCGTCACCATGAAGCAGGAAACCAACCAAAAAGAATTCCTAGACTCCATCCGTTGTAGAAACGGCAATCTGGATCTGTCACTAACAATGAGCCCAAGTCCAGCTAACGAATATTAATTTACCAAATCAAATCTGTCCGGCTGACCCGGACTGCTCCACCAATACAGTTCATTATGGAAGGGAACAATGGATGATGAGAAAAGTAACGCAAAAACAAACCAACCCGACGTCCGCTCCATCGAGAAAACCGGCTTCAAAAAGCCTCGCCCAAAAAGCAGCCGCCACCCTGAGTGCACTGCTGCTGTCGGCTTCTCTGCTGGCTGCATGCAGCACATCAGCCAGTACCGCAACTACATCCTCGACAGCAGCAACCTCGACGATCTCAACGTCAGCGGTTACTACACCGGTCAAGCTGACTAGCGCCGATCTCGTGACCTATAAAGATGCCGACCGCAATACCGACTGGAGCGCAGATAGCTCGACACAGATCAAGCTGAGTAGCACCCGTGCAGTCGTTACAGGTTCGGGAGCCCAAGCTTCCGGCAGTACCGTTACGATCTCGGCCGCAGGTACGTATGTAATCAGCGGCAAGCTGACGGACGGCCAGATCGTGGTGAATAGCGCCAGTGAGGGGGATGTGCATATCATCCTGAACGGTGTGGACATTACCAATAAAGACAGCGCACCGATTTATATCCAGGAAGCGGACAATGTGATCATGACTTTGCAGAAGGGCACCGAAAACATGATTACGGACGGCTCCAGCTATGTATTCGCAGACAGCACGACCGACGAACCGAGCGCTGCTCTATTCAGCAAAGCCGATCTAACGATCAATGGTACTGGTAGACTGAATGTAAAAGCCAACTACAAAGATGGTATTACCAGCAAGGACGATCTGAAGATTGTCTCCGGTACGTTTAATATTCAGGCAGAGGATGATGGAATCGTCGGTAAAGATATGGTAGCGATCGCGCAGGGTACGTTTACAGTGATTGCAGGCGGAGATGGCATCAAAGCGACCAATGACGAAGATACGGAAAAAGGATTCGTGGCGATAACAGATGGCACGTTTACGATCAAATCCGAAAATGATGGTATTCAGGCCGAGACCAAGCTGGTGACCGATGGCGGAAGCTACAATATCACGACCGGCGGTGGAAGTGCCAATGCAGACGCACATACCGAGTCCATGCCTCCAGGCGGTTTCGGCGGCGGTGGTGGAATTCCTCCGCAGATGGATAGTGAACAGGGAACGGCTCCAGCAGGAACGAATACGACAACGCCCGCTTCCACTACCAGCGAAACAACTGTATCTACAGCGTCTGTATCCTCCAGCGCAGCAGTGAGTTCGACTACAACTGTACCTGCAAAAGCCGCGGCTGCCGCTTCTTCTGCAGCGACGAATGCAGCAGATACTACTGCTGCTGCAGAAGAAACGTCCGAGAGTGCCAAAGCCTTAAAAGCTGGCGGAGATCTCGTGATCAATGGCGGTACGTTTAATATCAATGCCAAAGACGACAGTGTACACAGTGGTGCCAGTGTAACGATTACCGGTGGGACACTGAATCTGGCGACTGGCGATGACGGTATTCACGGCGAGACCAACCTGAATATCACCGGCGGCAAAGTCAATATTACCAAGAGTTATGAAGGACTGGAGGCTGCCGTGATCAACGTGGCTGGAGGCGCTACCCATGTGATAGCCAGCGATGACGGTGTGAATGCTTCGGAAGGTGAGACGACAACTACAGCTGATGCTTCCTCCTCATCGGAATCGGCAAATGCCAATAGTACAGCAAGTACTACAGCAGCCCAAGCTGCAGATACTACGACCACTACAGAGACAGCACCGCCCGCGGATAAACCAACTGGCTTTGGTGGTGGTGGTCCGGAATCCGCAGGCAATGCATTGCTGAATATTAGCGGCGGTACATTGTATGTCGAAGCAGGCGGCGACGGTTTGGATGCCAATGGTTCGATCACCATGTCAGGCGGTACCGTGATTGTGAACGGTCCGACCGATAATGGTAACGGTACACTCGATTACGATGGTACTTTTGAAATGACAGGCGGTTATCTGGTTGCAGCAGGCAGCTCCGGTATGGCACAGGCTCCATCGGATGCATCTACTCAGTATTCGGTAGCGATGAGCTATTCGACAGTCCAAAAAGCAGGTACACTGGTGCATCTACAGGACAGCGAGGGCAACAATATCCTGACCTTCGCACCGGATAAAGATTATCAGTACGTCGTTATCAGCTCCCCGGATCTGGCCAAAGGCAGCAGCTATACGCTGTACACTGGCGGTACCTCTACAGGTACAGCAGCTGATGGATTATACAGTGACGGTACGTACAGCGGAGGCACCAAAGGCGTAGATTTTGATATCTCCAGCAGCATCACCTGGCTGTCCGAATCCGGCGTATCCGCCAGCAACCCGAACGGTGGCGGTTTTGGCGGAGGAGGCGGCAGACCACAGCGCAATGCAGCCCAGGGTACCGCGGCACAGAACACTGAAACGACAACAGCTACAAATTAAGCAGAAAAGCACAGACAGGTTACAACGACCTGTCTGTGCTTTTTTTTGGCTGCTAAATAGATCATTTTACCAATGCAAGTTCTTTTTGATCTACAGGGAATCTTTGCTTGATCTGTGCAGGATCGGTATGACCCAGTTCAGTGTCATTTCCTTTGGTATCGATCAACCCATAGCGTAGATCGGATATGGATGCACTATATTGGTAGTAGGCGACTGTAGCAGTAATGGAAGGTCTTTTTCCTATTTCTTTTGTAATTTGGTATGGCAAAAAAGGTAAGCCTTTGCCGCTGGCAGAGGGTTGATCATTGTGATTGGCTGACCAAATTTCCTTGGCTTTGTTATTTTTCACTTCATAATAGCTGATGCGATCAGGCATGGCTTCGAAAAATATATTGGCTTGTCCTACCGGGAAATAGTGGGTTACCGTCTGCATCCCTACTGTAGGCAGTTCTGTTGGCAATTCGGTTCTGGGTAGATCATATATCACTTTGGCTCTTTGTTTGGACAGGATCTGAAGGGCCGAATCAGCGGAAGTCTCCGCAGGATCAACCGGTGACGAGCTGGCTTCACCAATATATACAATTCGGTTCGCTGCATCCCAGTTTACTTTCACACCAATAGACTCTCCAACAAAGCGCAGAGGAACCATAACGACCCCTTCTTTTAAAGTGGCAGGCTGCGCCAACTCGATCCGGGCTCCATTTTGCAGAGCATATTTTTGATCAAGCTGTAATAAAGTTTTGGCTCCAGCAGCATTTATGGTTACCGTTTTACTGGTATTATTCCATGATACATACGTATTATCGCTTCCTAGTTTGCTTACTACATTGATTGGAACCATCGTTACACCATTCCGAATATATGGAGCCACATCCGATGGAACTACGCCATATGCACCTCTAATCTGGATCGATGTATCGGCTGCATAGACCGAATCGCCAAGTGGAGCCACGACCAGACTGCCAGCCAGAATAGAGCCTAATAAGACGGTGGAAATATGCTTTTTGTTCATGATCTGGATTCTCCTTTGTACGAGTAGTTGATTAGACTATAAGTATTTTTCTTCTTACACTATTAGTTGGTGGTACTCACTGCTCTCCTGATTGCTACAATATGATTCGCTACATTCTATACGACAGGCTTGCCCAATGATTCGGCGATAACACGTACCAGCGCAAATATACGGCCGTTTTGAAGTGTTGTCAGTCAAAAAAAGAAAGTGACCCGCATCTGGCATATGTGTTAAAAGCATCATCGGACTTCATGCTTTGAATAACCAAAATAATGCCGCAGCAGGTCACTGTCTATAATTAAAACAATCTGTTACTTGTTTTGGGCTGGATCAGGTCTGTTTAGTGTAAATCTATACGCCAGCAGAGAATGTTAAATAGATTACTGGCTTTATTTTAACTATAAACATCCCTGTACGTCTGTCATCCAGCGCTTAATTTTTCCCTACCAGTGTCATCAGGGAACGAGCTGGAATGGTAATATCTTTTTTCACCGAGACGGTGGACTGCTTTTTTAGGTCGGCGTGTTCAGAGGTCAGATACGGTTTGAACTGCTTCACGTCCTTGCCGCCTGGCAGGTTGGTGACGTCCAGATGGATCGTTTTGGCTTCATCGCTGCTGTTGACGAAGACGACGGACAGCTGTTTGTCTCCATCATGATAATATGCCGATCCCATCAGGCCATTCGGATCATTGGCGCCTTGTAGATCGATGCGTTGTGCGCCGGGACGGACGAATTTGCTGTAATTGCCCAGGGCCCAGAGTGTTTTGGATTCGATAATGGACTGGGTATCACCGGGATTTTTGTAATCGGTATAGACCAGGCCATCTTTGTAATCTTCCTTGGATACGGCGAGCCACCACTGCCATGCGGATGCCTGGGTTGTTACCATATCGTAGTGAATGACTTTGGCTACATCCAGCGCAGTATCCATTGTCAGATCACGTCCCGGTCCGCGGTCGCCGAGGATACAGTATTCGGACATCCAGAACTTGGCGTCCTGCACATACCGATTGAGGTTTTCCCGTACCAGCTCGCGCAGGCGCACCAGACGGTCGTCACCTGGCTTGGCTTCGTCGGACCAGTAGGAGTGAGCGCTCATTTTGTTGCCGATGATACCGGCAATTTGCGGATCGCCGAGCATTTCCTTGATATATTCACTGTATTTGCCTTCAAAGGCACCGCCGGCATTACCGCTCGTATACGTACTGCCTGCTTTGCCGGTATATGTAGCGTACATGTCGTTATCCAGCAGGGATAGGTATTCAACAGCTTCGATCGCATCCACTTCGGTGTCGATGCCGCGTTTGTGCAGTTCTTTATCCAGAGCGATCAGCACTTTTTTGATATCTTCGATATTGTAGCGGTTACCTTCCTGTCCGGCGCGGTTCCAGTCCCAGGTCGGTTCGTTGATCGGGCTGATGTAGTCGAAGCCCAGCTTTTGCTTGTGGAAATGCTCCAGTACATCCGCGAGGAAAACAGCGTAATCGTCAATATAGTCTTCCTTGAGATTAGTGCTGCCTACCGATGGATCGGGCTGGCCGTGACCGTTCTTGGTCATCCATACCGGCGGACTATTCACAAAAGCGACGGTTTCTTCAACGCCGCGCTTTTTGGCAGCCTGCAGGAACCACTGCTGGCCAGCCTGTTTGGACCAATCGTACGGCTTGTCTTCGCCGGATTTGAAGCTCTCCGCCCGGCGCCATGGATCGCTGATAATATCCTGATCGGTATCTACGCTACCCGCTCCAATATTGAAGCGCCAGATCGACAGTCCGATTCCTTTATCCTGCGAGAACAATAGATCGGCGACTTTATTTTTGTTCTTTTCCGACCATTCCGAGCCGATATGGTCGATACTCCAGGCACCGGATGCGCCGAAACCATCGATTTCCTGATACCGCTGCTGACCGTTGATCGTAATCTGTTGTACGCCAGATGTTGTAGATTTTTGAGCGGCGATAGACTCGGCATGGTCACTTCCGGCTGCTCCGGCACTGGATGCCATACCGGAGAACAGCATCACAGATAGTGATAATGCGCCGAGCCTTGGCAAAAAGCCTGTTTTGTTACCGTGAACATTTCTCATTACAATTCCTCCTTTGAATAGGTGAATAGAGGTACAGCAGCGTAAAGGTAACTAGAAAGGAGATACCGTTACAAATTTATTGTATACGCTTACAATATGTTAAGTATACCCAATTACAGATTTTTTAGGAATCTAATTTATTCATGCCAGAGTAGGAACGCCAAGGATTGACGATGAAGCATGCTTGGCCGGTATACTGTATAGAGGAATGGGTATGCGGGAAATAAATAAAGCTATTCTGCCAGTCGTGACAAACAAAAAAATAAGCTATGTAAATATCAAAAGCGAAATAAAAAACACAACAATCCAATGCGATTAATCAAACATAAAGAATGCAGATTTTGATAAAAGGAAAGGAGAAGCATGAATGCAACCGAATGATAAAGTTCTACACCAGATGGCGGCGCAGGCTGGCGTAACGGAAGAAGAATGGGAGCATTTTCTCCAGCAGACGGTGCTCCGGCCTATCCATTCCGGCCAGCGGCTGATTGAAGCCGGACAGCTGGTGAATAGCGCGCATTTCTGTATACAGGGATTATTCCGGCTGTATTATATACTGGAAGATGGGCGGGAATATACGGCTGGCTTCACTATGGAGCAGGATTATGCTACCTCTTATGCAGCGATGATCACGGGTCAGCCCTCTGCCTATACGATCGAGGCACTGGAGGACTCTGTAGTGATCGAAATTCCTTACGATCTGTTGAAGCGGCTGACCCGCAGCAGTCATGCGTGGGAACGATTCGTCCGGGTCAGTGTCGAGCGACTGTATATCCGCAAGGAAGAAAGGGAGCGGGAGCTGCTGTATGCCTCAGCGCGTGAACGATATGAGGCCTGCCTGCGTAAGTATCCGGGTCTGGAGAAGCGAGTGCCGCAATATCATATCGCTTCTTATATCGGGGTCTCTCCCGTATCACTCAGTCGGCTACTTCGCCGTGATTCGCTGTGATCGGAGCGAACCCATCATTTGAATAGCTGCATGTACAAAAATAAATCAAGCGGGAACGCGAATATTTGCCTGCTTGTCATTAACCTTTGTTAATGTGTAACCGTTCCTGCCGGGCGTACACTGTACCTATCCTATTACAGCGGCTGATCTGTACATGGCTTGCTGTAACAACCGAGATAGAGGAGAGATAAACGATGCGTTATATGATGGTTGTATTATTGGAATTCTACCCTTCCTGGCTGGCACTTCCGCGGGAAGAGCGGCGTATGCATGCGGCCGGTTTGCAGGAGATTATCCGCAAGCATGAGCCTGCGGTACAGGTACGCTTTTTTGACGCCGAAGCGCTGCCGGGCAAAGATTATACGGACTTTGTAGTTTGCGAGACAGCGGACATGGAGCAGTACCATTATATGTGGGAAGCCATCCGGGATTCCGAGCCGTATACCAAAGGCTATATGAAGATCAAAGATGTAATTATGGGCATGGAGAATGCTTTTCAGAGTTACGAGACTAACGTATTGAATATGGATTAATCGGTTTGCTGTACTGCCGATGACCGAAAAAAAGGATACAGCTGTGTTCGAACATTGCCCACCGCTAACAACAGACCGATGCAACGGAAAACAAAACCGTCGCATCGGCTTTTTATTGTTTTATCCTTTTAAAGCATTAATTCGGTTGACTGATCCAGTGAACTGTACTATATTCAACAATTAATATTGCCCAAAACACAGCAAAGGAGGCAATCGCACGGATCTGTACATCGAAGAAACGGGCAACATACATAGCAGTTTTAGACAACAGCACAACAGGGAGGGAATGGAATGTCACAGTTATTGGCTCTGGTACTGGTGGTTTTCATTTTGTTTGTAGGTGACGCGGTATCGGTGCGTACGAAGGCTTGGATTCCTTCGGTATTTATTAGCGCCATTCTGTTCCTGATCGGGTATTGGACGTTTTTCCCAAAAGAGATTGTAGCGATTGCCGGCATCCCGTCTACTGTAGCGACCATGCTGATGTATCTGCTGATCACGAATATGGGTACGCTGTTATCGATTCGTGAGCTCAAGCAGCAATGGAAAACGATTATTATCGCGCTGTCGGGTGTACTTGGTATTGTTATTTTCCTGTTTGCCATAGGTACATTTATTTTTGATTACCAGACGATGCTGGTGGCAATTCCGCCGCTCGTTGGTGGGGTAGTATCGGCTGTTATCATGTCGGATGGCGCCAAGGCGGCCGGGCTGGCTTCGCTGTCGGTATTTGCTATCGTTATTTATGTGATGCAAGGCTTTGCCGGCTATCCACTCACTTCGGTGATGCTGAAAAAAGAAGGACGACGGCTGCTGCAGCAGTATCGCAGCGGTCAGTTGCCTGAACATCGTACAACTGCTGGCACAGCAAATGTACAGGCCAAAGGTCGATCGGCTGCGGCTGCTGTAAGTGGAGAGCAAGTTCCTTCATCCCGGACATCCTCCGAACTGCGGATGTTCCGCTGGCTGCCTGCGCAGTACAATACAGAATTTTTCAAATTTTTCCGGCTGGCTCTTGTGGCGTATATTGCCTATCTGGTCTCTACCCTGCTCAGTCCGGTAGTGAGCATCAGTCCATTTGTGCTTTGTCTGCTGTTCGGGATTATCGGAGCAAGTACAGGTTTCCTGGAGAAACAGGCTCTGCAAAAAGCGAATGGATTCGGTTTTGCTATTCTTGGCCTGATGCTGTTTATTTTTGACGGACTCAAGCAAGCGACTCCGCAGATGATGATGCAGATTCTGCCACAGCTTGTCGGGACAATTGTTATCGGAGTCATTGGTATGTATGTGTTCTCCATGCTGATCGGAAGACTGCTCAAAGTAAGCAAGGAAATGGCTTTTTCTGTCTCGCTTACTGCATTATACGGATTCCCGGCGGATTACATCATTACGTCGGAAGTGATAAAATCACTGACAGAAGACGAGCAGGAACGCGAGATGCTGACGAGCCGCATGCTGCCGCCGATGCTGGTTGGCGGATTTATTACCGTCACGATCGTGTCGGTAGTGCTCGCCGGAATTTTTGTGGAGCTTTTATAAAATAGATTATTCAGGTACCAAGCAGAACAATCAGGGAGGGAATGACCATGAAGCAGCTTCAACAGCGGATCGAGGAACATATTGAAGCCATTAGTGCCTTTACGGCTACACCGGGACAGGGGACGACAAGACTCACCTACAGTCCACAGGATCTGCAGGCCCGCGAGTATATAAAGGCGCAGATGACCCATTATGGACTGACCGTAAGAGAAGACGGAGTCGGCAATATTTTTGGCAGACTGGAAGGTACACAGACGGATGCTCCGGCTGTACTGGTCGGATCGCATTTTGATTCGGTGCCAAACGGCGGCAGCTACGATGGCCCGGCTGGTGTAATAGCCGGTCTGGAGGTGGCTGCACTGTTTCAAGAAAATCAGATCCAGCCAGTCTATCCGCTCGAAGTGATCGCCATGGTCGAAGAGGAAGGTGCCCGATTCGCCGGTGGTCTCATGGGTTCGCGCGCCATGCTCGGCATTCTGGATGAACAGCAATTCACCCATCTGCAGGACAAAGACGGGATTACGACGATTCAGGCGATGGAGCAGGCCGGACTGGATACTTCGCTTCCTAGAATCCGCGATCCGCGTACGATTCGCGCTTTTCTCGAACTGCATATCGAGCAGGGACCTATTCTGGAGGAAAAAGGTATCCCGATCGGTATTGTCGAAGCCATCGTCGGACTTGCCCAGCTGGAGATTACCGTACAGGGTCAGGCGGGACATGCCGGTACGACTCCAATGGATCGACGTGCAGATGCGCTAGTGGCTGCGGCAGGCATCATCGCTGCGCTGCCAGGGATTGCAGTGGAGACAGGAGACGGATCGGTTATTACAACAGGCAAGCTGAATGTATGGCCGGGAGGCGCCAATGTTATTCCGGACAAAGTGGTCTTTACCGTCGATCTGCGCTCCGGACGTGAAGAAAATGTACAGACCCTGATCCGCCGGACCGAGGAACTGGCCGCCTCCTGTGAAAAGGGAGGCATCACCGTATCCGTACAGCAGCAGCTGTATATGAAGCCCAAAGCGATGAATACACATATCCGCTCCCTGCTTCGGGAAAAAAGTGAACAGCTCGGTATCACCCACTGCCCGATCAACAGCGGCGCCGGTCATGACGCTATGGTATTCGCGGATGTGACCGACGTGGGAATGCTGTTTATCCCGAGCCGTAATGGACTCAGCCACTGCCCGGAAGAATGGTCGGATGCAGCGGATATTGCGAGAGCTGTACAGATTTTCTATGAAACGATCAAATCCCTGACGGAGGTGAATGATCATGAGTGAAATACAGACCTTGCCAACCGATCTTCTGAACGCCCAAATCAAGGAAAGCATAGCCGCTTCCGGTGAGGAACTGATCCGGCTGCGCCGTCATCTGCATAGCCAGCCCGAGCTGTCCTGGGAAGAAATCAACACAACCGCATTCGTCTGCAGTTATCTGGATGAACTGGGCATCCGCTATCGCAAGACGATACCGACTGGAGTCATCGCGGATATTCAGGGCGGCAAGCCGGGCAAAACCGTTGCTCTGCGTGCCGATATGGATGCGCTATCTGTGGAGCAGATCGACAAGCATCTGCCATATGCTTCGCAAGAAGAAGGTAAAATGCATGCCTGCGGCCATGATGCGCATACCTCCATGCTGCTGGTTGCTGCGCGGGCGCTGAATGAGGTCAGGGAAGAGCTGCCGGGAACTGTACGGCTTATTTTCCAGCCGGCAGAAGAAGTTGCCCAGGGTGCGCGCGAGATGGTACGCCAGGGAGCGGTGGAAGGTGTAGACAATGTGTTTGGCATTCATATCTGGTCGCAGATGCCTACCCATACGGTGGCCTGCAGTCCGGGCCCTTCCTTTGCCTCGGCCGATCTGTTCACCGTGACATTCCAGGGACGAGGCGGACATGGAGCGATGCCGCAGGATTGTATTGATACGGCGATTGTCGCTTCTTCCTTTGTCATGAATGTGCAGTCGATTGTCTCACGCACCGTGGCGCCGAGACAGCCTGCGGTCGTAACGGTAGGGAAAATGACAGTAGGTACCCGATTCAATATTATCGCTGAACATGCCGTGATCGAAGGCACGGTGCGCTGCTTTGATCCGGCGACCCGCGATCATATCGAGCAGCAGCTTCGGCACTATGCTGATCAGATCGCTGCGCTGTATGGGGCGACAGCCAAACTGGAATATGTACGCGGTACCCAGGCAGTCATTAATGAGGAAACCAGTGCGTATCTGGTCCAACAGGTAGCTGCAGCAGCTTTTGGAGAACAGGTGCTGTATGAGGAGGAGCCGACGATGGGCGGCGAGGACTTCAGCTTTTATCTGGACGAGGTACCCGGCAGCTTTGCACTGGTTGGCAGCGGCAATGCCGACAAGGATACACAGTGGGCGCATCATCATGGCAAGTTCAATATTGATGAAGATGCCTTGGCGACCGGAGCAGAGCTGTATGCGCAGTATGCATGGGCATATTTGAATCGTTGATTGCGGAAGTGAATGTCGGGAATGTTATATAAAAGAAAGGCCGTTGGAGTAGATCCAACGGCTTTTTACTGTTTCTTTATTTTATAACGCACAGATGAATTAGGGTTAGGATCGGGTTCTGCTTATGAAGGTAGGCGAGTTGGATTCTCCGTCTGGATACGATTTATAGCACTAAAAAGATCCCTCAATTTGCTAATTATTTTGCATGCAACATTTCCTGTATTTTATATATTTATTGACAATTTTTAACTTTTAATGGTTATTAAATCCATTGTAATATGGAAAAGAATGGGCATTGTAATAGTTTTACAAATTATTACTAATAGGGAGGAAGAATTGTGCGCCAACTATCTGTACTGGTGACTGGAACAAGTGATTTGGTTGTAAGAGGGCTGGATTCGTACTTGAGCAAGTGCGAAAGGTTTAGCGTGATTACCGGAAAATACGAATCCGATTGTTTGATTGCTCAGCAGATTTTGGAACATAACATCGACGTGCTTATTGCTGATGTAGAGATGAATCCGGATACCTACCAATCTTTTGCTGAAATCAAGCAAAGCTATCCGGAACTCAAAGTAGTCCTGATCTCACTCTCCAATTATGTCCATCCTTACCACTATACTCTGAGTGAAATCGCAGACGCTATCATTTCCAAAGAAGCGGAAATTGATGAGATTTCCAATGTGATTATTATGGTCAGCAAAAATTTTACCATCTCTAATCTGCACAGCAAGAATATGCTGTCTGCACAGGAGACCGAAGTACTGGAACTGATGATTAGCGGATTGACCAACAAGGAAATTGCTCAGCATCTACATATTTGTGAACGGACAGTCTCTTATTACATAACCAACCTTTTCAATAAACTGAATGCCACCAACCGGGTAGAAGCTTCCATGAAAGGAATGATGCAGGGGCATATTCGTCCATCAACGATACAGCAATGGATGTATGATGGTAAGTTTGCGTAATCACGCAAAAGAAACGCATGGAAATACATTATAATAAATTCCTTTTAATGTTAATCTCATATCAGATCTAGATCTAATACATTTATTGAGAGGAGCATTCATAATGGCAGAAAAAAAAGGCATGTTCGATTTGGATGTACAAGTACTTAAGAGTTCCGAGGTTACTCCTCAAATCAAAAGTAAGTCCCTTTGCACACCGGGCTGTAATCCTACAGCTACCCTGTGTACAAGCTGCATCTTCGCCTGTGCTTAATATGTAGCCTGCGGTGCAAGGAGAGGAGAGAGAATATTCATATTCTTCTCTCCTCTCCTTTTTATATTTTGCATGGAGGATTCAATTGATGAAAGGTGGAGAAATGGCTTGCAGATAAAAACCATGGTGCCTGAGAAGAAGTCAAAAAAAGAGAAGATTTATTCTCCATTATCCCTGTTTATGATGAGAACTCCCCTACTGCCGTTGGAGTATTTTGAACAGTTATGCGCGGCAGATCTTCAGGATTCGCTGGATATTGCCATTCAGGATCCGCTGGTCCAGGAAGCGATTGCCGTAGCGAGTGAGAACCTGCATGAAGCCATGCCTAATTTTAAAGAAGAGAAGAATCCCAAAAAGCAGAAACAGATCGCTGCGAGTCTGCTAAAGTATCTGTCCAGGATGTCTACCCGTCCTACACCATTCGGCCTGTTTGCATCGGTTGCATCAGGGAACCTGGCCGAACAGACAGAGGTGAACCTGAACACCAAGTATCTGATGAAACGTACACGCCCGGATATGGAATGGCTGTTATTTATCGTATACCAGCTGGAGCAGCGTCCGGAAATCGTTATGCAACTGCAGGTACAAAAAAACCAAGCTGTACAAAATACAGGCGGACGCATTGAACTGCTGTATCCATCGCTGATGGGCCAGATGTTCAACAAAGTCACCGGAACGGATACCAAACCTGGCAAAGTAACAGTGCGGGCCACTCCGCCAGCAGTCCGTGCACTGGAACTGAGTGAACAGCCGGTTGCATTCGGCATGATTATGCAGCAGATGCTCAAGGAGTACGAAGATACCGAAGGAGTTAACGCGGAAGTGATTTTTCATTTTCTGTGGGAGCTGTTTACCAAAGAATTCCTGATTAGCGAGCTGCGGCCACCTTTGACCTTATCTTCTCCACTGGATTACATTTTGAGCCGGCTGGGACGGATTCAAGGTGCTGAAGCGGAAGTTGAATTGCTGACCCGAGCCAAGCAGTCGATGCACGATTATGATCAGTATGAACTGGGACAGGGACTGTCTTCTTATCTGGAGTTACAGCAATATATGAAAAATTATGGTGAAATGCAGTCAATGGCTCAGGTCGATCTGGCATTACTGTCCAAGACGATCCATTTGAATCATCAGGTAGGAGAGGATATTGCTGAAGTAGCTGAAGTATTATGGAAAATCGCCAAAAGTAAAAGAGGATTTCCGCATCTGAAAGAATATCACAATAATTTTATCGAAAAGTATGGCATATCATGCGACGTTCCTATTCTGGAACTGCTCAACGAAGAGACCGGGCTTGGTGTACCGGAAGCCTATCTAAAAAAAGGGAATCAGTCAAACGACATCAGTGGAGGAACAGCCAGCAGAGTCGAATTCGACCGCAAACTGATGATGCTAATGGAAAATGCTTTATTAAACGAAGAACATGAAATTCTGATTACCGACGATATGGTAGAGCAGGCGTGGGGAGACAGGGAAGAAGTCGACGAAGCCGCAAGCTCTATTGAAATATATGCGGAAGTGCTGGCGGCTTCGTCGCAAGAACTGGACGAGGGCAAGTTCAACATCGTATTGGGTCCCAATCCTGGCTCTTTTGAAGCAGGGGCTACGTTTGGCCGATTTATGGATATGCTGGGAGAACAGCCGGCACATCAGTTTAAAGCAATTCGTCAGAAAGAGCAGATCGCTAACCCGGATGTGCTTTTTGCTGAAGCTACATATATTCCTGGTTTTGGAAGAGCAGCGAATGTGATCGTGGCTCCCAATCTGAGAGACTACGAGATTGGAATCGGGATCAACACGTCACCGGGAAAAGAAGCGATCGGTCTGGACGATGTGCTGGTCTGTGCGACTCATGACCGATTGGTACTGAAATCCAGATCACTGGGAAAACAGATTATTGTAACAGCTGGACATATGTACAATTTCCAGGCTTCCCCCCATATTTACCGTTTTATGCGTGAACTTTCCTTTGAATCTGTGCGTACCTGGCAGCCGTTTGAGTGGGGATCTATGGAGAACCTGCCGTATTTGCCAAGAGTTCGCTATCGGCGCACCATTCTTGCTCCGGCCAGATGGGCCCTGTTCCAATCCAATTTCCAGGATGCTGGAGTGCTGCAGGATATGGAGCAGTGGTATAGATGGATGGAACAGTGGAGAGCTCAGTGGCGTGTACCGCGCTTTGTCTATTTGATGGATACCGATAACCGCATCCTGATGGATTTGACGAATAAAGAATTTCTTAAAGAGCTTCATAAGGAGCTGCAGACGAAAAAGATGGTACATCTGATTGAGCGTATCGGAGACACAAGTGATCGCTGGGTGCAGGATGAGAAAGGGCATTATCAGACCGAGTTCGTATTTCAACTGGAGAAAAATCGACTCCAGTTTGCCAAACCAAGTATCCCAACCTTATCGAGAACCGTATCTTCCGAAAACAAAATCAGACTGCCGGGCAGTGATTGGCTGTACTTTAAACTGTATGGCGGAGATAACCGCCAGGATGAGTTTATTACCAATGCAATGTATGACTTTTGCCAGCAGATGATCGAGCAGGGGTACTGCGAGCAATGGTATTTCATACGCTACAATGACCCGGACTCTCATATCCGGCTTCGTTTCAGTGGACAACCGGAGAGCCTTTTGACGAATCTGCTGCCGCGTGTCAATGAGTGGGCACAGCAATGTCTGCAGCAGGGACTGATCCGCAGAGTCGTTATTGATACGTATGAACGGGAAGTGGAACGGTACGGAGGTCCGCAGCTTATCGATGAAGCAGAGAAGCTGTTCTCGGAAGACAGCCGGACGGCAAGCCAGCTTGTCTATCTTTTGCGCTATGGCAAGACCAATCTGCCGCCTTATGTGCTGGGAGCGATCAGTGCACTGAATTTGTTGGGTCAAATGCAGTTATCGCATGAGCAGATGCTGGAGCTGCTGAGTTTTACCGTGGACAAAAAGCTGTATCAAAAAGAATTCCGTGAATGGCGTACACCACTCATGGCGCTCTATACCGGAAGTTCCTATGAAGAAGTACTGACAGGGATGGACGGAGGAGAATGGATAAAGCAGGCCTTTGTAGAAAGGCATATGTCGGCCGATTGCTTCAGCCGATGGATTCATGAAGCAAGCCGCAAAAACTTGCTGTACAACAACAGCTATAATATCATCTCCAGTCTGCTGCATATGCATTTTAACCGTGTATTTGGCGTCGACCGGGAGATGGAAGAGAAATGTCTCGCATTTGCCAGACATACGATCGATAATGTCATCCAGTATTTCAAGCATATCAAGAGGTAGGTGAGACAGGTGTCTGATGGAACAGGAGTTGGAACCGGGCAAGAGCCGGGCATTTCCAATATTATAAGATCCTTTCGCTACTGGCCCAGAGTATTTCAGATGTTATGGACCATTTCACCGGGATATCTGCTAATCATGTCGGTTATCAATCTGCTTCAGGGTTTTCTGCCAGCTTTGTCCATTCAGGCCACCCAGCAGATGATCAATTCCATTTCAGCAGGGCATTCCGAGATGGTGAGTGCACTGCTGTTTTTCCTGGCTATTGCGGTGGTATATGGACTGACATCTACATCCCAGAATTATTTTGAGACGCTGTATCAGACCAAGTTGTCCAATCATATCAATGTAGCGGTTATTGAGAAATCAACGACTCTTTCTCTTGAAGATTTTGAAAATGCAGAGATGCAAGATCAACTGAAACGTGTGCAGAACGAGTCGGGATTTCGTCCGTTCCAGATTGCCAAGCAGATTTTCTCGATTCTCAGCAATGTGATTTCCCTGATCTCGATCTCTGTTATTATTGTGAGCTGGAGCTGGTGGGCCGCGGTTATTCTGATCATTGTGCCAGCCATATCGTTTTTTACCTTTTTGAAAATAGGACAGCAGGAGTTTGTAAATCTGTGGAGCCGAGCTTCCAAATCGAGATCTGCCTGGTATTTGAGTTATTTGATTTCCAGGGATAATACGTTCAAAGAAGTGAAACTTTACAATCTGGGAGCACATTTCACCCAAAAGTACAAAGCGATTACCGATGGATTTTTCAAACAGGACAAAAAGCTGGCGGCCAATCGTGTAAAATATGCTTCCCTGTATGAGCTGATCGAGATTATCGCTTCATTCACGGTTATTGTGCTGGCAATGCTGTCTGCACTGCGCGGAGCGCTTCCCGTAGGCAACGTAGTTGCTATTTTGCAGTCCATTACCCAGATCCAAAGTCGTTCGGAAGCGGTTGTACAGGAGCTTCTTGCTTTGTGCCAGAACAATCTTTATCTGGAACAGCTGTTTACCTTTCTGGATTATGAGGAAAAGAGGGCTTTTTCCATTACAGAAGGCGAAAAGCTGCATGCTATCAAGGACATAGAATTCAGGGATGTTTCCTTTCAGTATTCGAACTCGGACCACTATGCACTCCACAACCTGAATTTTACGATTCGAACCGGTCAGAAAATAGCTATCGTCGGGCATAACGGATCAGGTAAATCGACGCTGATCAAGCTGCTTATGAAGCTCTATCAGCAGTCAGCCGGTCGGATTCTGGTGAACGGACAGGATATCAACCACTGGAATATCGAGGACTATCAGCGCCGGATTGGTGTAGTATTTCAGGATTTTGTGCAATATGAAATGTCGGTCCGGCAAAATATAGGCTATGGAAATATTCAGGAAATCGAAAATGAAGAGAAAATTCTGACCTCTGCCCAATATGCAGGCATTCAGCCGTTAGTACAAAGTTTCCCGAGAGGACTCGATACCCAGCTGGGATTGTGGTTTGAAGAAGGTCACCAATTATCCGGCGGACAATGGCAGCGGATTGCGATTGCGAGAGCTTTTATGCGGGAAGCAGATGTCTATATTCTGGATGAGCCCAGTTCGTTTCTTGATCCGGAAGCCGAGCGGGATGTATTCGAGCGGATGGGTCGTTTAATTGAAGATCGAATTGGTATTTTTATCTCACACCGGCTGTCTTCGGTTAATTTTGCGGATCAGATCTGGGTGATGGATCAGGGCGAAATTATCGAGATGGGGACCCATAGAGAGCTGATGGCTCTGAATGGAAATTATGCACGCATGTACCGTATACAGGCAGAATCGTATGCCAGCAAGGAACAGGAAGAAGAAGTTCTGCATACCAATATGGGATAAAGGAGACTGCACATATGAGTGAAATTGTCCGGGAAAGCGCGCAACATACAGAGCTGTCAGCAAAAGCCAAAATCATCGCGATGGAGGTGGCCGAGCGTCTAAAGAATCCTCTGCAAGTCAAAGAGCAGGTGATGGCGCCTGGTAATATTTCTGTTTTTGGAGATCATCCATGGCAGGATACACTGCTGTCGGCAGGTTATCCTGGCATTATTTTATTGTTTGGAGAACTGGACCGACAGTTCCCTGAAGATAATTGGGATATGATTGCCCATGATCATCTGCTTGCCCTGCAGGAAGGACTGCGCAATGAAGGTTATCCCAATGCGTCCATGTTTAGCGGATTGGCGGGAGTGGCGGTAGCCATTAAAGCGGTATCACACGGTGGAACCCGCTATCAGGGATTTCTCGATAAGCTGAATGAGCTGATTATTGCAGAAGTGGAGGATAAGCTCAGACGGGATGAGTATTTTTTCTACAATAATCAGGGAGGCGTATCACCCGTATTCTACGATGTTATTATGGGTCTCACCGGTACAGGCCGCTATCTGCTGGAGATTGCCGATGAGGCCAAGGCAAAGACCACCCTGTGCAGCATCCTGAGTTATATGGTAGAGCTGGCCCAGCCGATTACGATCAATGGCCGCGATGTACCCGGTTGGTATGTGCCTGAAAAGCATCAATTTACAGATGAAGACAAAAAGAGGTTTCCCAATGGCAATTTCAACTGTGGTCTTGCTCATGGCATTCCCGGCCCAATGGCACTGCTGAGTATTGCACTGATTCACAATATTGAAGTCGAAGGGCAACGGGAGGCTGTCGAAGTGATGGCCCGTTGGCTAATCGATGCAGCCCGCACCGATGAGAGCGGCATCTATTGGACCAGCTTTATCTCCTATGAGGAACAAACTACAGGGCAGACAGCTCCGGAAAGAGCACGGGATGCATGGTGCTATGGAGCAGCAGGTACAGCACGTGCCTTATTTTTGGCCGGCAAGGCGCTGGATAATGAAGAGTTTTATCAGCAGGGATTATACGGATTTGACTCTATTTTCAAAAGAGGAGAAGCGCAGTGGCAGCTGTCCGGGCCTACTTTTTGCCATGGATATGCCGGTCTGCTGCATATTACGTCACGCATGGCAGCAGAGAGCGGAGAGGAACGCTTTCATACCTATATCAAGGAAGTGCTGTCTATTTTGCTCCGCCATTACGATCCGGAGCTGCCCTTTGTATTCGGTGACTTGGAAGTGCAGGAGTATATCCACAAAGCGGGGATACTGGACGGAGCAGCCGGAGTAGCCCTGACACTGCTGTCCCTGGATCAGCCGATGGACAAACTGGTATGGGATCATGTCTTTGTTATTGCCTGATCCTATGACTATTCATACAGCGATGTAAGGAATTCGTAAGACTTGCTTCAATGCCGGTTAAGATTTGTTCTATATCATGAAGATAACGATGAATAGAACAAGGAGGCTATATGATGGAATGGATTATAGAGACGCAGAATTTGACCAAAACCTATGGCAAGCAAACCGCACTTTCCAACGTCAATCTCAAAGTGAGCAAAGGAAGAGTATATGGACTTCTGGGCGCGAACGGAGCCGGCAAGACGACATTGATGAAGCTGCTGGTCGGATTGCTTCATCCGTCTTCCGGCAGTATCCGTTTATTTGACGAGCCATGGAGCAGACAATCACTGGCACGGGTAGGGGCTTTGATCGAAGCTCCTGCTTTGTATGGGCATTTGACCGGCAGGGAGAATCTGCAGGTGCATCAGCGTCTGCTTGGTCTGCCGGAGAGTCGGATCGATGAGGTGCTGGAGATTGTCGGTCTGCACCAGACCTTGCCCAAGAAAAAGGCTGCCGCGTATTCACTCGGGATGAAACAGCGTCTCGGCATCGCTTCCGCGCTGCTCAATCAGCCGGATCTGCTTATTCTCGATGAGCCGACCAATGGACTCGATCCGATGGGCATCCGGGAGATGAGAGAGCTGATTCATTCCTTTACCGGACAGGGAATTACAGTGATTCTGTCCAGCCATATTCTGAGCGAAGTATCCCAGATTGTGCATGATGTGGGCATTATCAGCCGGGGTGAGATGCAGTATCAGGGTACGTTGGATGATCTGATGCAGCAGCATGGCAATCAGGAAGATCTGGAAGAAATCTTTATGCACTATGCCGCAGGCCGTAGCGGATCACTGGAGGGGATGTATCGATGAATATGACCTCTTATCTGGGCTCCGAATTTATCAAATACCGCCGAACGCTCACCCTCTGGCTGATCGCTGCCGGGCCGCTGGTTTTTGCTGTTATGCAGCTGGCTTTTAACTTTATTGCACCTGGGTTCACCGACTGGTCGCGGGCGCTAATGAATGTGTACAACTGGTGGTCGGTGATCGGTCTGCCTTTTGGCATTATTCTGATTACGGCCTTGTCCGTCTCCTATGAAAGGAAATCGGGATCGCCCAAGCTACTCCAGATCCATCCGGTTCGCAAAGCAGGTCTGTACCTGTCCAAGCTGGTCGTCCTGTCTGTGCAGGTATTCGTCGCCTGCCTGCTGCTGGCAGCCGGACTGGTTATCTTCTGCGGTTGGAATCTGGACGGTACGCTGCCGTGGAGTACACTGTTGTATGCAGTGGGGCTGTCCTGGCTGTGTGCAATGGGACAGCTGGCGATTATGCTGCTGCTTGCCCATCTGCTGTCATTTGGCTGGACAGTGATCGCCGGTCTGATCGGTCTGTTTCTGTCCATTATGTTGAGCAGCGGCGTGACTGGAATGGACTATTATCCATGGATGCTGCCGATCCGGGCACTGGGCATGACTTTGGGATTCCAGACCAATGGCATGTCGCTGGATGTGCAGACCCTCACGAACCAGGCGACACTCGTCTGGGGCAGTGTATTCGGCAGTCTGGCAGAATGTGCGATCTTTGCCGGGCTGGGCGCATTTATTTTCAGCCGAAAAGAGGTTGGGTAACGTGTGGCAGGGTATCCGATCGGAATGGGTAAAGTATCGGCGGACAGCCATACCATGGATTCTCTGGCTGACCCCGTGTGCGATTGCGGGTATTATCCTCATGTATGGCTATCCGCTGCGAAATGGTTCTAATAAATGGATTTATTTAAATCTTTTTGATACTGTAGGAGATATATGGTATGGTGCATTGATTGTATTGATCTGGGGACTGATCGCCGGTCTGGCTGCCCATCTGGATATTCAAGCCGAGCGTTGGCGGGCGCTGCGCTCCCATGCAATTGCCCCCTGGCGGCTGTATATGAGCAAGCTGCTCGTTTTGATCATACAGACGCTACTGAGTACGGTCTGGCTGCTGATTCTGCTGCATATCTGCATGGGGCTGCTGTATATTCCGTTTTCCCTGACCGATTCGCTGGCTTTGTGCGGAGCGATTCTGATCGGATGGATCGCTTCACTGCCGATTCTGGCTGCTTCCTTGTGGCTGGCTGTCAAGTTCGATTGGCCTGTAGCAGTAGGCTTTGGTAGTGTTGGCATTCTGATTGCGGCAATTATCGGCACGACGCATATCGGTAACGGGATGTGGATTGCTCTTCCGTGGACGTGGGCTGTGCGGGCAGCCTACTCAGCCTACTTTGCGATGGAGCATTCCCTGCCTGGCGAGGATGCCGTTCAGACGCTGCAGATGGTACTGCCAGCGGCTGCCTGCAGTCTGTTGCTGCTGGCTGTTCTGGCTGCATTCTGGTTTCAGCGAAGGGAGGCAGGCTGATGGTCAACCGCATCAGATCCGAATTGCTGAAATACCGCCATACCTTTATTCCATGGATGGTCGTCGGTGCACCGGTAGTGATTGCCCTGATCTGTGCCTGGCAGGCGTACAGCAGGCCTCAGGGTGGATTGCAGATCGAAGCGATGATCGATAATGGTCTGCTGGTATGGTTTAATCTGTGGCTGCCCATTTTTTGTGCGCTGATGGCCGGCACGATGATGCATATGGAGCAGTGGAAGGGTCTGCTGGTCAGACCCTTGTCCGTATTTTCCCTTTATATACTCAAAGGGGCGGCGCTGCTGGTGCTGATGGTACTGACCAACGGCTTGTTCCTGATCTGCCTGCTGCTACTCAGTCTGCTGCCTGCTGCCGGTTTGACGGTGGGCTTTTGGATTGGCAGCTGGGCAGGACTTGCGCTGTTTTTTGTACCCTATAGTCTGGCACTGCTGCTGTTGGCAGCGGCCTGGGGGCGTACACTAACCGTGATTACAGGAGTAGTCGGTATTATTGGAGCTACCGCCTGGCGCACGCTGACCGGGTATGGAGTGATAGACCCGACCGGACTACAACTGCTGCTGACCGCCATTCTGCTGGCGGGTATGGGCCTGCTGCTCTGGTTGGGAGGAGGACTATGGTTTGTAAGGAGACAGAGACGATGGTAGATCATCCTGATAGGCTTATACATGCAGATCATCTCTGCTTGTCGGCCGGCGACTCCGGTGTCCGGGTGGAACGGCTCAATATGGATGTGCAGCGAGGGGCATTTTATGTCATCCTGGGTGAAAAGGGCAGCGGCAAACGAACGCTGCTGCGCGGGCTGGCCGGTGATCTTGTGCCGCTATCCGGCAAGCTGGAATGGTTCGGCAGCATCAATATCCACTCTGATTATGTGTGGAAAAACAGGATTGGCGTTATGTGCGAACCGCTATCCTTTGTCCCGAATCTGACGGTGTATGAACATCTGGAACTTCACCGCCGGATGATGGGAGTGCCGGACAAACAGGCTTCCCATACCATGCTGGAACTACTGTCACTGGAAAAGTACGCCCATCAGCGTGCTGGCCGGATTCCGGCAGAAGCGGCACGCGGCTGTGCAATTGCGAGAGCACTGCTGCACCGGCCGGAGCTGCTGCTGCTGGATGAGCCTCTGAGCGGATTAGCACCTGAAGTACGTGCACGAACGATACATATTCTGCGGGAATGGTGTGAAATTTACCATATGACCGTGATCATGACAGCATCCCAGCTGCAGGATGTACCTGCCTGTGTGACGACAGTCGGACTGATGGAAAAGGGACGACTGACCGAAGAACTGCCGGGCACCGTCTATCACAGCAAAATTAAAGATCATCTGATTCTGAGAGTGAGCGATGATCAGAGAGCCAGCCTGCTGCTGGAACAGCGTATGGGCATCTATCATTACCGGGTGACCGAGCCGTCGGTTATTCTCGTCTATGAGCAGCTGGATCAGGCGGGCGCCATCAACCGAATGCTCATTACCGAGCAGATTGAAGTGTATGAGCTGAGTTACGGTTCCGGTAAAGGCGGACTTATCTCACATGCTGGAGGAAACTGATGCTGACACTCATTTTCAGGGAACTTCTTTTATTTAGACGCTCTGTTGTGCTGCGGTTAATGATCCTGCTATTGGTGCTGCAGCTGCTCATTACGCTGCTCAAGGCAGACAGCGGAAGCTGGCAGCACCTAATGGATCAGACTTATATGAATTTGTGGTTCCGGCCGACTTTTTTTACTTTTTTGGCCGGTTATTTGTTTACACGGGATCGGGATCGCGGGCTGCTGAGTCTGCACAAGACGTACCCTTTTCACTGGGGAGAATGGTATACCGCCAAAATCCTCACCAGTCTGCTGCTCATGGGTCTGCTGCTATTCGGATCGGAGCTAATTACGCTGTTAATTGGACTGTGGGCGCTGGATGTTTCTGTGTCGGCAGCTGCGCTGGGTAAATGGTTCATCAAGGATCTGGTCGTCTCCTGGATAATTTATGCCGGTTTCTCGGCATATGGTGCCGTACTGGCTCTGATCAGCCGGACATCGCTGTATTTGACCATCGTACTGTTGGGACAGTTCCTGCTCGGGCTGGTACTGATCATCCGGGTACCGGACTGGATCATATACTATCCGTGGCTGGTTCCTTCCATCTATTTACACGGAACGGGAAAAGGGACATGGCCGGATCAGGCTTATCCACTGGTGATCTATGCAGTGCTGGGAGCGATATGCCTGGTATGGGGCGGATGGATGTACAGGAGATTGCAGAGGAGATGAATAGATCGATGACACTGGCCCGAATTATGATCGTTGAGGATGATATCGAGATATGCGATCTGATCGCCCAGACGCTGATCGGGGAAAATTATGGCGTGATTCAGATACATAACGGATTGGAGGCTATTCGGGAATTTGAAGCAGCCGATTACGATCTGGTCATTCTGGATATTATGCTGCCAGGTCTGGATGGACTGGAAGTGCTGCGACGCATCCGGGAAAAGAAAAAAATCCCGGTGCTTCTTCTGTCTGCCAAGGATGCCGAGATCGACAAAATTGCCGGATTGGCCGGTGGAGCGGATGATTATCTGACCAAGCCTTTTCTGCTTGGTGAGCTGCTGGCACGGGTCAAAGCGCAGCTGCGCAGGTACTTTTACTACAGCGAATCCGAGCAGCCCGCCCACAAAGTATGGAAATACAAAGAGCTGGAGCTCGACGGCAGTACATATCAGGTACGAATCCGGGGAGAGCATCGTACACTGACCGCTAAGGAATTTGCCATTTTACAGCTGCTGATGTCGCAGCCGCAGCGCGTATTTACCAAATCCCAGATCTTCGAATCGGTCTGGGAAGAGCCGTATTCCTCTGATGTAGATGAGAATACGGTAATGGTGCATATCCGGCGGCTGCGTACGAAGATCGAAGACAAAGCGTCTTCCCCGGTATATGTTCAGACTGTCTGGGGAATCGGCTATCGTCTTGGAGGGAATGAGGAGGAGGAATAATGACCGATATCCTGCTGGTGATCGTCAGTGTGGTCGGTGTGGCGCTGGCCATTTATATTGGAGTGATTCACCGTCAGCTGCAGCAGATGGTACAGATGCTGGACAGGCTGCAGCGTGATCCGCAGCCTGCCTATTTGCATATCCGCAGCCGGATTTCGGTGATTAATCGGCTCGCCGGACAGCTCAATCTGCTGCGCGACCGAATCTATCTGTTCCATAATCAGGCGATGCAGCTGGAGAAAACGCAGCGGCAGGTCATGACCCATATCGCTCATGATCTGAGGACACCGCTCACTTCCCTGTCCGGGTATGCCGAGATGCTAAAAAACCCGAAAGTGATTCAGGACCCGGAACTGTCGGGGAAATACAGGGATATTATTTTTGACAAAGCTAGGGCGCTGACCCAGCTGCTCGGGAATTTCTTCGAATGGACACGGCTGGAATCCGGGGATATCCAGATTCACTTTCAGCAGGTCAATCTGACGGCCAAGATCGAAGAATGTATCGTACAGGTGATCGACCAATTCGAGAAATGGGGCATACCGCCCGAACTGGAATTACCCGCCGCCCCTGTTCTCGTTCAGGCTGATCCGGTCAGTGTGGAGCGTATCCTGTCCAATCTGATCTCCAATACGATCCGGTACGGGCACGGAGGTGAAGGACGACACGGCATCCGTCTGTGGGCAGAAAGAAACCAGGCCTGGGTGGAAGTATGGGACACGGGAGAAGGCATCCCAGCAGACGAGCTTCCTCTGCTGTTTGACCGGCTGTATCAGGCATCCGCCAGCCGCCACTCCCCTGCCGGAAGCGGCCTGGGGCTGGCTATCACCAAAAAGCTGGTAGAGAAGCAGCATGGGCAGATTCGGGTGGAGAGTACGCCCTATGTACGAACTTCATTTAAGTTCTGTCTGGAAAGGGACCTGGGGAAAGAGGAATAAACTTTAACTGATCCGGCTTAAATCGTTGACTCGCTGAGTCATAACGATACGTAATCTTCACATCACCTGCAAACATAGCAACATGGAAATTACCGCTCACAGTAGCAGTCAATTGATGATTGTGAATCGAATAGATGCTGATAGCTCCATATCTTAACTGGTCAAAGTAAGCATTGTCTTCTGCCGTATAAGTAGCAGTGTATTTCTTGCCGTGAATATCCACAGTAATGTTCTATTCCACAAACAAGGAATTGCCGAATGCTTGGAGCAAACAGCAATTCCCTGTTAATTTGTAATCCCATATTCAAATGAAAATCCCCAGCCATACTGCTCCACCTACTGCGAGCAGCAGCAGCTTTTTCTCGCAGTTCGTAACCTGTTCCGGATCGCGTACATCCATCCGGCAGATCCAGTACACCGACAGAGCGACCATGACAGCGATACCGGCGGCTCCCCATAATCGTCCGGTTCCCAGCAACCAGACGACACAAAGTGCGATTAGACCCAGGTATACCAGCGCCGGCAGTCGGCTGTAGCCGATTCCCCATCGGTCTGCTGCCCAGACGACGCTGGTACGCTTGACCGGGGAGGCCTGGCGATCCGCGTCCAGATCGGGAATATGATGCACCATAACCCAGGCGACGCAGTACAGTGCATTAATCAGCGCATTCTGTACGGCCCACTGCGGGAATGTACCGAGCATCAGCCAGGCACCGCCAAGTCCCAGGAAAAAGGTGGACGGGAACGTGCTCAGCCATTCTCCAGCCAGGGGAGCATAACTGAAACGCAGCGGAGGCAGCGAATAGGAGACCGCGCCCCATATTCCGATGAGCAGCAGGGCGGCCAGTGCGTAATGACCGAACAAGGCAATGATCGCTGTAGCTGCTATAAGCACAATCGTAAGGCCGATACCAAATCGGTGCAGGGCAGCCGGAGAAATCCGTCCTTCCTGAATAACCCGGCTGCCGCCGGATAGCATGGCCGGACTGAGCTGATCGGTTCCGGACAGATAATCGGCATAATCATTCAGCGCATGAGTCAGTACGCCATGGATCAGAATACATCCAATCAGCAGCAGCAATGCAGTAATCACCAGCGAAGAGACCGACAATTCATAATAGGCAGCCAGCGGGAACACGCCGGAGAAAATAATGGCTACACTGGAACAGAGCACGGCTGCCGGACGCAGCAGCTTGAGACTGTTTTTGAGTGTAAAAGCGCGCAGAATCGAATCGCTCAACACATTCACTCCTTTCCAATTTCACAGGTATAGGTCATGCTATGTAAAGACAGCAGGGCAAAAGAATATAGCTGCTGTAATGGTTCGGCGTCAGAGACTACTATATACTACACAACTGGACTGTCAGGGAACCATGAACGGCAAAAAGAATACCCAAAACATTGTCAGCTGCACCGGACTATGGGAAAATAGACAAATCCGACAACGAAATGGAGAAGTGAAGGTATGACAGATTTACCGAACTGCCCGGAATGCAATTCCGCGTACACGTATGAGGATGGCAATCTGCTGATCTGCCCGGAGTGTGCCCACGAATGGACACCGGGTGAAGATGTAGACAGCACGGAAGACGCACTTGTGGTACGGGATGCCAACGGCAATATTTTGCAGGATGGCGATGCGGTAACAGTGATCAAGGATCTCAAGGTAAAAGGAAGCTCCTCTGTACTCAAAATCGGTACCCGCGTCAAAAGTATCCGTCTGGTGGATGGCGACCATAACATCGACTGCAAAATCGACGGATTCGGCGCCATGAAGCTCAAATCGGAATTTGTGAAAAAGAATTAGTATGTATTTCAAAGACACAGCGCAGATACGCGGCTGTGTCTTTTTCGTACGTAACTTTCTATACCAGTGCACAATAATAATGACTACAGCAGGAAGAATATACAGCAGAACCACATAGCAGGGTGACATTATACGGCAGCTGTCTATTTTCAAAATAAAAAGAGCGCATTCTATCCCAATAGCAAAAAGAACAGCTTGGCAAAAGTAGCAGCGATTGTTACATAATGCTTGCAATATACCAGAAAATAGTTTTAAATAAAGATAATATAATATTTCGATTTAAAGATATTTTGGAAAACAGCTTGGTAGTTATACAATCCATCCCATTCGATTAACAATAAACACAATAAATATAACGAACCCAACAACGATACAACAGCATATAACGTGATGTTATAACAGCAAACGACGGCTTGCTGAAAACAGCAAACGACGGCTTGCTGAAAACAGCAAACGACGGCTTGCTGAGACAGCAAACGATGGCTTGCCAATATGGCAAAGCCCACCCAACAGGAGGATATAATTATGGAAATCGGAATCAGTACATTTGTAGAAACAACACCAGATACAGAGACAGGAAAGACTATCAGCCACGCTGAGCGTATTCGCCAGGTCGTAGACGAGATCGTACTCGCAGATAAAGTAGGGCTGGATATCTTTGGCGTAGGCGAGCATCATCGTGTCGATTACGCAGCATCTGCTCCAGCTGTCATTCTCGCAGCGGCAGCTTCACAGACCGAGCGTATTCGCCTGACCAGTGCAGTAACCGTACTGTCTTCGGCAGACCCGGTACGTGTATTTCAGGAGTTCGCTACACTGGATGCGATCTCCAACGGACGGGCAGAGATTATGGCGGGACGCGGTTCTTTTATCGAATCTTTCCCACTATTCGGCTATGATCTGGATGATTATGATGCCCTGTTCGACGAGAAGCTGGAACTGCTGCTGAAGATTCGTGATTCGGAAAAAGTTACCTGGGAAGGCGGTCATCGTCCGGCAATCAACAATCGGGGTATCTATCCGCGTCCGGTTCAAGAGCCTTTGCCAGTCTGGATCGGTAGCGGCGGCAATACGGAATCGGTTGTACGTGCCGGTCTGCTCGGACTGCCGCTTGTACTGGCAATTATCGGTGGTCGTCCGGTGCAGTTTGCGCCGCTCGTAGAGCTGTATTACAAAGCCGCCGCTCATGCCGGACATGATGCTTCCAAGCTCAGCGTCGCTTCCCATTCGCACGGCTTTATCGCGGATACCACCGAGATGGCGGCCGATAAATTCTTCCCGTCCACCCAGGCGAGCATGAATGTACTGGGACGCGAGCGCGGCTGGGGACCGTATACCCGTGCCAGTTTTGACGCTGCCCGCAGTCTGGAAGGCGCCCTCTATGTAGGCGACCCGGAGACCGTAGCTACCAAGATTATTAACCTGCGCAAACAGGTAGGGATCACCCGCTTCATGCTGCATACACCGGTCGGCACCATGTCCAATCATGACGATGTGCTGCGCGCTGTTGAACTGCTGGGTACAGAAGTCGCTCCACGGGTACGCGAAGAAGTAGCCCGCTGGGAAGCGGAAAATAGCGAGCAATAAAGCAGGCAGCCAATCGATTTCACTTCTAGACTCATCCATGCTCAGACGCCTTCATAATCGTTAAGTTGAAATGGCATGTTACGGTTTGATACAGGATCTGCAGTGCCATAATATGAATGACAAATTAACAGACAACCAAATCGATAGCGGACTGTCGCTATACTATAATCTGCCCAAAGAACCGGATGCTGAACAAGCTGTTCCGGTTCTTTTTGCATTTCTGTATTCGATTCTCTCTAGGCTTAACCGGGAGACGTTCCCTTCTTCCTTTCCAAAGTAGATGCCACTTTTCGCTTATACTGAAGCCTATTCATCTGTTTCCAGCAAAATCTGCCAACGCAAAAAGCCTGATCCCCGCGAGGAGGATCAGGCTTTTTTATACAACTATTTAGAATTTGGAAGGATATTTCTTCACAATGGCTTCAGACAGCGTGTTGCCAGTCATCCACATATGGTTGTAACCGGTACGCAGTGCTTCATAGGACTTGGCATATCCACCTGCATGATAGGAATCAAAAGCAGTGATCACATGAGCACCGTGCATAGCGTTCGCTTGATACGTTTTGGTTTTGTTCAGCGGCAGACGGCCAGTCTGGAAAGCGGTCAACTCGGCAACGAATTTGCCAAGGTCTTTTTTGGCAGCAGCGCGTCCAGCCTGATCGTTATTCAGGGTAGCTGTCATGTAGTCCTGGTAGTCGCGGATATGACGGTTCCAGAGACTGTTGAATGTTGCAGCAGCATTGGAGCCGAACAGGCGCTGGTGAGTATTGGTCAGTGCCTGGGTGTTGCGGTCCAGAGCGGCTTTGACACTGGCCAGATCCGGTGCATTGTCATTGCCTTTTTGCAGCATCAGCACGGACAGGATCGTATGCTCGCCAAGAGCTTCACCGACCTGCTGACGGAAATAGGCAGCTTCGGTCTGAGTCGTGCTGCGTTTGTAACGGGATGGATAACGCTCGGCAATGTCAGTTGCCATGGAAGCTCCGATCAGCGTAGCCCGTGCATAGGCACTGTGTGCTGCCGAATAGGTCGTTCCATATTTGCCCTCTGCATAGGATGTAAAGGACTGCAGCAGATACGTATCATGAGCCTGCAGATTCTTGAGCAGTTTAGTCTCGTTGATATTCGGATTCTGCGTGTTCATGGCAGTGACCATGGCAGTCGTGCTGCTGTTCATGCCGGCTTGAGCAGCTTTGCGGGCATCCGCATTGTTATCGCGCGTCGCAGTCACATAGTCCATGAAGTATTGAATATGTTTTTTCCACTGATCCTTGATCTGGGATGCTGCGGCATCCGTGTAAGTACTGGACAGAAGTGCTGCGATACTATTGGTGTTGGCGTTCAGGGCTGCCATTGCCTGCGGCAGATCCTTGGACTGGTTAAATTGCTTTTGCATCGCGATAACCATCATATAGCTGTGCTCACCATATACTTTGGCCATGGTTGCGCGCAGATCTGCAGCTGGTGTCGCTGTGGTAGGACGTGCTGCATCCGCTGTTTTGAAAGCGATTGCAGGAGATAGCGCCAATGCCAGGCAGAGCAGCAGAAGAACCGTTAACCGAGATTTTCTTTTCATTCGATTCGCCCCTTTGAGAGATTATGCGTTCCAACAGTTAATAAAGAAAAACAGCTGTTTTGAACCACAAATAATGGCAGTAGAAGAATTATTTTCTGAATAGATGATATAGACGTTGTTAAGCGTCTTGGACTAGCTCATTACAGGCTATACGTACCGGCAGGCAAGCAGATGCGAATCAGGATGATTTGTAAAGGAACAAGCTGCATGCTATCGTAGAGGGCAGAGTGATGAGCATTTAATCCTATCTGCGGGGGTGTATTTATGAAAGCGTTATTTATTGGAGGAACAGGAACGATCAGCGATGCGATTACGCGTCAGCTGCTGGAACAGGGATGTGAATTGTATTTGCTCAACCGGGGCAATCGCAACGACGATCTGCCGAAGAATGCACATATACTGCAAGCCGATATCAATGATGAGGAAAAGGTGGCCGGGCTGATCGCCGACCTGGAATTCGATGTGGTCGCTGACTTTATCGCCTTTGTGCCAGAGCATCTGGAGCGGGATTACCGGCTGTTCAACGGCAAGACCAAACAGTTTATCTTTATTAGCTCGGCTTCGGCGTACCAGTCACCACCGTCAGATTACCGGATTACCGAAGGCACGCCGCTCGCGAATCCTTACTGGGAGTATTCACGTAACAAGATCGCCTGTGAAGATTATCTGATGAAGCAATACCGGGAACAGGGCTTCCCGATCACGATTGTGCGTCCGAGCCATACGTACAGCGAGCGCTCGATTCCACTGGGCGTACACGGCAGCAAGGGCAGCTGGCAGGTCGTCCGCCGGATGCTGGACAACAAACCGGTCATTATTCATGGAGATGGTACATCGCTGTGGACACTGACGCACAGTGAAGACTTTGCCAAAGGATTTATCGGGCTGATGGGTAATATTCATGCTCTCGGCGAATCGGTGCATATTACATCCGACGAGTCGGTCACCTGGAACCAGATTCATGAGGTGATCGCGAGTGTAGTGGGTGTGCGTCTGAACGCAGTCCATGTGGCGTCCGAGTTCCTCGATGCATGCAGCCCGGAAGATTATCGGGGCAGCCTGCTGGGAGACAAGGCCAATACCGTCGTATTCGACAATACCAAGCTGAAGCGTCTGGTACCGGAATTCGTGGCTACAATCCGTGTGGATCAGGGCATTCGGCGCACTGTGCAGCATATTCTGGATCACCCGGAGCTGCAGCAGGAAGACCCCGAGTTCGATGCCTGGTGCGACCGTGTAATCGAAGCACTGGATCAGGCCGCGGCACAGATCAAAAGCGGGAAATAAAGCTGCAAGTAACGCAGCTGCAAATATAAGTATGGGCAGCAGTTCACGATCAAGTGGACTGCTGTTTTTTGTGATGATATCGAGTGGGCTAAACTTTTTTTGCCAAAGGATGTAACCTTTTAGGAAGTCCATTTATCTAATCGTGTGATTTTAGGCTGTTCTAGTTTGGATAGACAGTCCATAGCATTCCAGTCGATAGCAAAGAAGGTGAATCTCCTATTGGATATACAGCAGCAAGTCGAAAATGCCAGAAATGGTGACCACCGTGCATTTCTTCAGTTAATGAAGCATATGGAAGGACGACTGTACCGGATCGCGCACGCTATGGTCAAACGCCAGGAAGATATTGTAGATGTGATGCAGGAGACAATTATTAGCGCGTATGAAGCATTGCCCCAGCTGCGGGAAAGTCATTTTTTCGAGACGTGGGTGATTCGCATTCTGATCAATCAATGTAATCTGACCTTACGCAAGCGCAAGCAGATTATTCCTTTTTCTGAAATCAGGCAGTCTACTCCGCCTCACACCGCCTATGATTCGGTCGATATTCGTCAGGTGGTAGATCAGCTGGAAGAGGACAAGCGACAGTTGATTATTCTGCATTATTTTCAGGATATTCCGCTGAGACAGGTTGCCGAGATTCTGGATATTTCGGAAAGTACGGCCAAAACAAGGCTTCACCGGATACGCAAACTATTATCCCGCTGGATCGAAGATCAGGAAGAAGGGGGGCATACCCATGAAAAACGATAAGCTGGACGAATGGCTGCGCAGTGGTGCGGAGCAGACAGAGAATGATTCGATTCCACCGGATATACAGTCCCGCCTCCAGCTCGTATATGACGCTATCGAACAGGGGCAGACAGGACAAAATATCCGGGGAAATCTGTCCCGAGATCCCCAGGAGGAACAAGCAGCATCCGTTCCGGACACGATGGAGGTACAGCCTGTGACCAAGCGCAAATCCCCCTGGATGCTGCGTTATGGCATGACAGCGGCTGCGATGCTGATTGGTATAGGTGGTACACTCGGTTCCGGCTATTTCTCGGCTGATATGGCCCATACACTCAAGCAGCTGCCAGGCGTACCTGCTGTCTACCAGCTGACTTCGCATCTGGGCTGGGTGACGGCCGATGAGCGGGAAAGCAAGCCTGATCCTCTGAGTATAGAGCAGCAGGGTGTCACGATGACACTGGAATCGGTCGTATATGATGGCAGAAAAGTATACCTTGAACTGAAGCAGCATGATACGCAGAAACAGCCTATTCAGGACGTGGAAATCTACATTGATGGCAAGTCAGCCGCTTCTGCCAAAGAACAAGGGGAGATCCGGGCACAACATCATAGCGAACGTACGGATCAATATCGTCTGTATTTGAATCTCGATCCCCAAGTATTATTTGGTCTGCCTGATGGGATTGTTTCCAATGAGCCGTCGGATATAGAGCTTTCTCAAATGCCTGCACAATTGAATATGCAAATCCGGGTCAGTCTGAAACAGAATCCGAATTCTCCGTTTATTTATAATGTAAGTGTACAAAAGCAGGCTCAAACTGCAAGATATATTCTGAAAAAGAAAGCTTCTTTATCCGAAAATCTAGCGGTTAGAACTGTTGAAGCGGACGTCACACCGGCAACAACCTATATAGACCTGAAGATTGACGGGTTTGACAAGTGGCATCATCGATATGAAGGAGGCGGGGTTCATTTTATTCTGCTCGATGCGCTGAATCGTCCGTACCATCCTTTGGAGGATTCGGGAGAGCCTGCCACTCCACATATGGAATATAGCAGTCTGCCTGATGATGCTGGTGATCTCACACTGATCCCGTATACGTTTAATTTGGAACCCGTTTCCAAGAAATATCCGGTTCCGATCCAGAAGGAGCCAAGTGATTCCCATCCAATCGAACTGGATATGGGAACAACCGGAAAAGTGAAAATCATGGAGAGAACGTTTACAGACAATGAGATTACTCTGCGTATACAGCCCGGCGAAGCGTACCAGGCCTACATGGTCGCTTATAGCTTGTGGTATGGCGACCAGAAGATGCATGAAGTAAGAGGGCGCCCGGCTCAAATCATTCCTGACCCTGCTCATGCAGGACAATATCTCATTACGTATGACAAAACGAAGCTGAAACCAGGTGATCGATTGTGTTATTACGTGAGCAATATGCGTTACCTGGGAGAGATTCCTCTTACCCGAGTTACCCAGTAGCATTTGCTTATGTAGCTATGTGCTAGCAACGAGGTAGTCTCCAAAAGATAGGGACACTGTATGAATTGTTTGATCTTTGTATAGCAAAAAGGCGCAGAGTTATTCTCTGTGCCTTTTTGCTATGCTTTTGTTCATATATTTAACAGCTTCCGGTAAATAGGCAAGGTATGTAGCAAGCGCTCTGCAGTACGAAGTACAGCTTTATGTAGACCACGCTGTATTAATAAAGCTGTAATTCCTCGTACGGTCCATAGTTGGATGTGCTCGAATAGCGTAGCATTATTGATCTGTCCATATCGCTGATAACCCTCTCTAAACAAGCGGATATGCTCCTGATTAATTCGAGTCTCTTGTGTAAGATCAAGCATAGAGGTAACCAGCGCGGCAATATCAAAGTGAGGATCGCCCCGGCGCACTTCTCCCCAATCGATCAGAAATGTCTCTTCCTTGCCAAAGACCAGATTCCACTTTCCCAAATCCCCATGAATATAGCCGCTATGCTGAATCGGTGGATGTTCATAAGGAAGGCATTGGGCTATATGGGACTGAAGTGTACAAATAATCTGCTGATCCTTCTTATCCATTTGCTGATAATGATAATTAAGATTCAACAAATCTATCGCAGCAGTTAATGAAAAACGATCGGGCTGAACCGATAGATTAAGCGAGCGTGTCATCGTATGGAACAAAGCTGTTTTTGCACCAATTTGTTCGTAATCTATGGAATTGGGTGTCACAGGTAGCGGTTCGATATATAGCTGCACATTGTAGTAGTTATTCTGATGAACTGTGAAAGGCTGTCCGTGTATAGTACGTATAATAGGTGGACATACGCGGTACTCAGCTATGATGTCAGATAGAGCTACTTCCATTTCAGCTTGACTGCGGTTCTTCAGACGTCGTACCACAAACATGCCAGCAGCGCAGTGTACGATCCGTGCTTGTGAAGTATTACCTTGTTCAGGCAGATTGACGGAATGAATAACGCCTAATGAATACTGGCTTAAAACCGGCAGTATATCATCATGACTGAGATCGAGAAAGGGTTGGTTAGAGTTCATTGCTTCTCCTTTTAGGTCAGAGAATTGTATTGGTGTTAGGAGGGAATGGTTGTGCTGTGACAGTTAACCAAGCCTGCCTGCAGACAGAATCAATCCAGTATTTTCTGGCGAAGCAGTGTTAGCGCCTGTTCAACCTGTACCTTCTCTTCTCCCGATAATGCAGCTGTTCGCTGGACAAAGCGCTCTTTGACCGTTCGGAAAATCTCGTCCATCAGTGTGCTACCTTGATCGGACAAGCGAATCAGCTGCTTGCGCCGATCCTGGGGATCAGTAACTTTTTCACATAATCCTTTATCGGTCAGCTTGCGCAGTTCGCGGCTGGTGTTGGGCATGGACATATGAATACATTCGCTGATCTCGCTCAGCGTTACCGGCTGGCTGACCATCAGGTACTCCATGATTTTATATTGGGCCGGTGTCAGTTCACCGACAGGAATATCGCGGGTCATCTCGCTGCTCACCTGGTGTACAGATGCAATAAAAGCGACAAACTGCTGGAACAAATCATTGGTATTCATCGTTTCACCTCATTTCTCAACATACCAAAATGATTATCATAAAACAATTATCATTTGACAACCAAAAAGATATCGTCTACCATTTAATTATCAAATGATAACTAATTGGAGAGTGAACGTATGAGTACACTATTGATTTACACCCATCCTAATCACCAGAGTCTGAATTATGCCATGATGCAGCAGGCTATTCGAGGTATCCGGGATCATCATCCCGACGAAGAGATTCAGATTATTGATCTGTATGCAGATGAATTCAACCCGGCCCTGGTATTCAATGAACACAAGCGGCGCCGGGATATGCATATCGATCCCGAGCTGAATACCTACCGGGAACAGATCCTGTGGGCGGATCGTATCGTATTCGTCTACCCGATCTGGTGGGGACGGCCGCCGGCGATGCTGCTGGGATTTATCGACCGCATGATGGCGTCGGGATTTGCCTATGCCTATCGCAAAAAAGGAGATTTAATACCGGAAGGTCTGCTGAAAGGCAAGTCGGTGGTGTGCATCTCTACCATGCTCGGACCGGCAGGCTATTTGCAGCTGTGGCTGAACAATGCACACCGGGTACTGATGCGGCGGGCTTTATTTAATTACATCGGCATTCGGAAGGTGAAATTTTTTGAATTTGGCAGCATGGAGAATCCCAAAGGCAAGCATGAACAGAAGCTGAACAAGATTTATCATTATTTCCGGACAGCCTATTAAAGCAATGACAGAATCAGGATATTGATACTCCTCTACTATCCGTTATGCTAAGATAAAGTATACCTTGGCATTACGGAATGACTCGGATTATTAATAGAAGCAAGGGGGAAGAAGACAGCGACAGGCCAGCTATATAGCCTATCCGTGTCTTCGCAGGATATGGCATCAGATCTTCCATTAACCAAAGAAAATATTCTCGATGCGGCGGAGCAGGTACTTCGCCGCTATGGCCCGGACAAAACCTCGGTCGTCGATGTGGCACGGGTGCTCAAAGTCAGCCACGGCACCATTTACCGGCATTACCCGAGCAAGGCGGCACTGCGTGAAGCCGTGACCGAGCGCTGGCTGCATACCCTCTCCGATCCACTAGAGGCAATCGCCAGGCAGACTGGCGGGAGCGAGCTGCAGCGGCTGCGTCACTGGTATGATACGCTGATCCAAAGCAAGCGCAGATATGCGGTAGAAGATGCCGAGATGTTCGCGATGTATGCAGCGGTATCCGCGAAGCCGATCCCGATTATTACAGAACATATTCGGGCAATGAACGAGCAGATCGCTAGCATTATCCGCCGGGGCATGGACAGCGGCGAGATGGCAGCAGGCGATCCGGTTACTACGGCGCGTGCGCTGTTTAATGCCACATCTTATTTTCACCATCCGGCTCATGCGGCTGAATGGGAGAATGGGGAGATTGACCGGTGTTTCGATGAAGTCTGGACACTGCTCTGCCGGGGGCTTCAGGCTTCGTCATAATGCTGGAATGGGCTATTTGTCTAGCTCAAGCAACTTGTACAATATTCCAGATTTAGGGATGATTGACTTCGATTCATAAAAGTCAATTCTATTTTACGTCTATCATCTGCTATATAATGGACTGGATAACCCAGCAAGCTCGGCAGCTTGGGCTGCAGTGTAGCTTAGTTCGATGGAGCAGGTGAAGATGGAACAAGAGCTGTTAACGTATATCCTGATCATTATTGGCGGAGGCGCACTCAGTCTCTGTCTGTGCGTATATGCCCTGTTCAGGTTCAGACAGGCACCCGGCGGCAAGTACTATATCATTACAACCTTTTTGGCTTCGGTATTTAATTTTGCTTATTTATTTGAATTGACCAGTCCCGGACTGCAGGAGACATGGTTCTGGCTGCGGGTCGAGTATATTCCGCTGCCTTTTATTCCTGCCTTTACGCTGCTGATGTGCTGCGATTATGTCGGACAGCGGTTACCACGGTGGGTCTACTATGTATTATTCCTGATTCCACTGGCGACGATTGTCATGCAGCATACCAATGAATGGCATCATTTGTATTATCGGGCGATCAGCCTGAGCACCGATACGCCGTTTCCGGTAACCCGGCTGGTGCATGGGCTTTATTTTTATGTGCACTTCTTTTACCTGTATGGCTGTCTTGCGATCAGTGTACTGATTCTGCTGTGGCAGATGCGCAGGGTCAGATGGCGGTTCCGGATGCAGATTCTGACGATGGTCGCAGGATTGGTCGCTCCGGTCGTCGCGAGCTTTTTTTATGTGGGCGGCAAAAGTCCGTACGGGATCGATCTGGGCCCCTTTTTTATCAGCGTTTCGTTTGTATTTCACAGTATTGCCTTGCTGAGGTACCAGATGTTCGATGTGGCACCGATCGCGCGCGATATTGTGTTTGAGAGTATGGAGGATGGCGTCGTTGTACTCAATGAAAATGGCGTGCTGGTAGACTACAACAACGCGATGGTTGATCTGCTGGAAGGGCTGAATGCCCAGGCGATTGGTATGCCGATGATGAGTCTGCTGGACAGCTACCCGGTACTGCGTGAGAAGATACTGCTCGGACAGGAATGTGATTATGAGTGCGAGCGCAGAGCCGTGAAGACGTACTTCCGTATCCGCTTTGCACCGGTACGGGACAAAAAAGGAACGCCAGTCGGACGAATTGTGATTTTCGCTAATATTACCGAGCAGGCTCAGCTGGAGGAGCAGTTAAAGTATCTCGCCAACACCGATGGACTGACTAGCCTGCTCAACAAGACGGCGCTGATGCAGCGCTCCGAACAGGCGATTCAGGGACTGTCTAGCGAAGAGGGCGGACCGGTAGCGGTCATTATGTTCGATATTGACCAGTTCAAGCAGGTGAATGATACGTTCGGACATGAAGCGGGTGATATCGCATTGATGCATCTGGCGGCTACCGCACGCGAGATTCTCGATGACCAGGATATTGCCGGCAGATATGGCGGCGATGAATTCGTGATTTGTATGCCCGGCGCGTCGGTCACGGAAGCCTACGAGCTGGCTGAGCGGATTCGCAGCCGCATCGCCGGTAGCGAGCTGCTGGTCGATGGCGAGACGATGCGCATCAGTTCCAGCTTTGGCGTGGCGAGTGTACAGGTGACACCTGGTGACCGGGAGACGTCGGTACAGATGCTGATCCGCCAGGCTGATCATGCATTGTATGCCGCCAAGCGAATGGGACGGAATTGTGTGCAGGTGTATGGATAGCTAAAAAAATCTCTGCTTTCAATATTTAAAGACAAGGATTTAATCTCTTATGTATACATAAAATAAAGCCTGAATGCTGAAGATATACACGCGTTCAGGCTTTATCTTATACCATATTATACCATTAAATGAAACCTGTCCGTACAGTTATCTTCTTCCATCCCGTCTCATCTTCACGATAAAAGTACTGCCTTCTCCAGGTGAACTCTTCACCGCAATGTTACAGCCTGTAATATCGACAACTCGCTTTACAAGGGCAAGACCAAGGCCATTGCCACGCGTGGCACGTGAGGAATCATCCTGATAGAATTTCTCGAAAATATGCTTTTGTACTTCCGGCAGCATTCCGCAGCCTGTATCCGTAACCTGCACCACAGCCAGATCATTCTCCGTAGTCAGACGGATGGTTACTTTGCCATGAGGATTACTGAATTTTAGTGCATTGGAGAACAGATTATTCCAGATCAGGCTCATTAGCTCGGCATCAGCTTTGACTTGTATATCCTCTTCAATGGCAATATCAATCTCCAGTGCTTTCTCTTCCCATACATTCTCAAATCCTAGCATACATTCACAGAGCTGTTCGCCAAGATTATAAGTCTTTGCTTCCGGAAAAATCTGCTGATTCTCCAGCTTGTTCAGCTTCAGAATATTGGTAATCAAGTCGGACAGCCTGCGCGAGGCATCGGTAATCGTATGGGCATATTCAATTCGTTTTTCAACTGATAATGCCGGATTCTGCAGCATAGTAGAGTAGTTCTGGATTACCGCCAAAGGAGTTTTCAGTTCATGAGAGACATTGGCGATAAAGTCGGTACGCAGCATTTCAATACTGGACAGTTCCTCGGCCATTTTGTTGAAGTTGTTAATGATCACGTCCAGTTCATTTTCACCATTCCAACGATTTACAGGCTGAATCCGGGTGTGGAAATCTCCCTGGGTTACCTGATAAGTCGCTTCCAGAATTCGCCGAATCGGGCGTTCCCATACGAATTTGCGGCGCATTCCATTGACCAGACAGCAGAGCAACGTCAGAAGAAACAGATTGGCAAACGTAATCGGAAGACTAGTTCGAATAAATTCAGGCGGAATATTGGAACCGCCAAAAAATAGCAGGATGCTGGCACTTACTACAAAAGTAATCATCAAAAAATAACGTACATAGCCCATGATGGAGAACAGACTGTGATTGATCTGGTAATTCTCTTCCTTGCTCTTCATTTAACCACCGCCTTGTAGCCAAGACCGTATACGGTTATAATCTCAAAATCCTCACAGTCCGCAAACTTCTCTCTCAGCTTGGTCATATATACATCGACAGTGCGCGGACTGGAAGAAGTCTCTGTATTCCAGAACTCATCCATGAGCTGAGAGCGGGTGAAGGTCTTTTTGGGATAGGATAACAATTTATAGAGAAGGTTAAACTCCCGCACCGTGACAGGGACTTCTTCTTCATTGATATAGGCGGTATATTCCTCGGCATCCAGTGTAAGACTGCCAATACTCAGTTTTTTGGACGAAGCAATCCGGGCGCGGCGCAGCAGAGCACCAATTCGCAGAATCAGTTCATCCAAATCGATCGGCTTGACCATATAATCATCAATGCCAGCGCGGAATCCTTCCTGTTTGGATGCAAAATCGTCCCGTGCGGTCATAAATAGAATAGGTATTTCCTGATTGACTTCCCGTACGGTTCTAGCAAATTCCAGGCCATCCACGTCAGGCATCATAATATCGGAAATGATCAGATCAAATAGCGTATTATACATGGCATCATAAGCATCATTGGCATTCAGGCATCCTATTGCTTCAAAACCATTTTGACTTAAATAGGAACGCACTGCATGATTGAGTTCGCGATCATCTTCGACCACCAGTATTTTAAACATATGTGTTATCTCCTTAAGTTGGTTTTCGCTAAATGAAAGGTGAGTTGATGAATCGATGATTTATGGCAGTTATAAGGATTAGACCTGCACAACTGCGTCGATTGTAACATAGACTTGTTAAGGTTTTGTTTATATTTCGGATGGGATCCTGCGTTGAATTAGATTTGTTGCCAAATAAATAAGCGGGCAGGTGTGTGGTTGCACACGTCTGCCCGCTTTTCATTATTATCTGTGGAAAAACTCTTAGAACATGCCACCGCCATCGGTGTAGAGATGAAGATCGGTGACCATCAATTTACCGTCGACTTCTCCGAAGGTGTTGTATTCTGTGACAATAGTATCGAATGTTTTGTCAGGTGCTGCTTTTGGTGTTAGGTACATATGATACACGAGCGTTGCTGTATTTCCATCTACCGTAATGTTCATGATAGGTCCCATCTCCATATCAACCTGGTCACGCTGGGTTTTCATGGCCAATCTGTAATCACTGTATTTTTGCGTTTGTCCACCGATAGCTGTAATTTCGCCGTTCTGAGCGTACAAGCCATCCGCGATTTTCAACCAGGATTCATAGTCTGGTTTCCAATTTCCCCACCAGTCAAATAAAGTTAACTTAATCTGATCGGAGAGGTCTTTTGAATCTCCATATAGCTTTTGTGCTTCTTTTTGGGAAGCCAGACGCAATTCTTCACTATTTTCCTTGGTTACTTTACCTGTTTCGTAGATGACTTCATGCGGCTTTGCAAGAATTTCAGCTCTTGTAGGCGTTGCTGCTGTTGCTGTCGTTGCTACTGTTGCGTTTGTTGTACTTTGACCTGCTTCAGATGTGTTGGAACTGCATGCCACCAAGCTGAAGCCGAGTGCGGCTGTTGTTAATAATACACCGAGTTTTTTGAATGAATTAGTCATGTTATTTCTCCTTTGATTTTCTTTTTTTGGGTAGATGATTCATGATTGGTTATACAATTATATGCCAGTGGATCGTGAGATTATGAAGCTGGCCAATCCAGCCATTTACGTGCGGTTCCGCCCATAATGGCTTCGCGTTCCTGGTCGGATAGATTGGTATTGCCTTTGGTACCGTACAGAATCTCTGACCAATTTTCTCCACGTTGATTCACAGAATAGTCACTGGCCCACATCATCCGATCTGCTCCGAAGCTGGAGATGGCTTTACGCAGCATCGGCTGCAGTGCCTGACCCGGATAGACCGGTGTCTCGAACATCTCCGAGGCATGGGACCATTTCAGTGCAATATTGGGGAACTTGGATAAAGCGAGTACCTGATCGAATAGAGCCAGCTGTTCCTCGGAGGAACGAGCCGGAACCGCGCCGCCGAACATGGTTCGCATGGCATTGCTGTAGAGTCCGATATGGTCCACGATAATGCGCAGGTTAGGGAATTTCTGAGCCGCTTTGGCAATGAGTTCAGGATGATCTGGCAGATACAGGAACAAGGGAAGTCCCGCTTTCTCTGTAGCCGCCAGAATCGGATCATATTTGCCCTGGGCAAAAGCTTCTGTTTCCTGAAGAGTCATACCCGGGATGATCCGGATGCCTTTTCCGGCAGGCGCATCATCGACCATACGGATAATGGATGCATATTCTGGATCATTTCGCTCTACACGAAGCACCCAGCCAAATCGCTCGGGATAAAGTTGTGCAGCTAGTTCTGCCGTCGGATTCACCGGACGGATACTTCCGTTGGCCAACTTATGATGAGGCTTGTAATCGGTACCAGGCAGCCAGAATTCATCAATTAATACCGACTGAATGCCCATAGCATCCATAGCAGCCAGTGTTTCTTCAATTCTGCCGGGTCCCATATGGATCTGCGTATCGATAATATTGGAGACTGGCGATTGTTGTTCCGGCTGCTTGTCAGCGGCTTCAGTGCCGGACACTGCCGGATCTGTTGTGCTGGCAGCAGAAGGAGATGCACTGCTCCAAGCATTGAATGAGAAGAGCATTGTCGTTCCCAGCAGAATAGATATAATCCATGCTTGCTTTGTTTTTTTTGTATTTGGCTTCATGGCTTTGATAATAACCTCCTTAATATTGCTGTTTATAATTTGTGAATCTGCGAAGATCAGCTGCCGTTATTCCCTGTCGTTATTATGCATTGATGATTTTTGAAGAGGAATACTGGCTTTTGAACTAGTATGTTCTCATCTGATATCTGCATTTTATCGAGAAAATGTTGTTAAGTTGATGAGAAAGTGTTAACAAAATGTTAGTAATGGAAAAAGCAAAAAAACCGTTATCCGGCAGCATACCGGGAACGGTTTTTATTAAGGTGTTTATTGGTTTGGCATGGATATTAGTAAATGGAATCCAGTCTTACTGCGCGTAATCCCCGTTATAACTCACCAGCACTACATCCGACACACCGCTTACATTGGACAGCTCATTAATAAACTGTGTATTATCCGGATCGGCCAGACGAATCTCGACGGTCATCTCGGTAATGTTTTTGCGAACGGTTTTGGATTTCAGTACATACTTGAGCTTGCGCAGGGCAATCTTGACCGGCTCGGCAGCGGATTCGTCATAGTGAATCACGAGCAGATACGGAGCCTCGCCGTTCTGGCGGCGGGACATGAAGAAGATGACCAGCGTAATTACGATCGAACCGACGATGGCAAAAGCATACAGCGTCGCACCGGTAGCAATCCCGGCGGAAATCGCCCAGAACATGAACATAATGTCCATCGGGTCCTTGACCGCTGTCCGGAAACGAACGATACTGAGCGCGCCGACCATCCCCAGGGACAGCACGATATTGCTGCTGATCGTCATGATGATTAGCGAGGTAATAATCGTCATCAGTACAAAAGATACATTGTAGTTATGACTGTAGACCACACCGCGGTAACATTTGCGGTATACCCAGTAGATGAGCATTCCGATCGCAAACGCGATCAGCAGGCTCCAGAACATTTCGATAAAAGAAACCTGGTTGAATGAATCCAACTGCAGGAAGCTCTTTTTGATAACATCACTAAAATTGGTCGTTTCGTTCATGTTGCTATTTGTCCCCTTCCAGGCGGTCAGCCCGTAAACACTTTTTGTTTTTCTTTACATAGTACATATTTGGAAATGGTCGAGCGGTTATGTGAAGACAGCTGAATCAGATGCTTGATAAAATCAGGCAGGAACTGATTGTATTTCACTTCGAGAATCTGGCGCGGACCATCGATCGACTCCAGTGTCACCAGATCCGGATCGAAGATGTCAAAAGACTGCACACCTGCCTGCAGCTGCTTGTCGAACGTTATCCGTACATCGCTGACCGGATAAATATACGCTTCCCGGATATAATCGACTACGACAGAAGGCTTGAGCTGTCCATGCAGCAGATCATAGTAGAATTCACGCATCAGCAAATCCCCGGACTCCAGCAGGAACTGCGATTCCCCCACCATTAGCGAATCGAACTGTTCCCGGGTCAGCGAAGCGGATTCTTTGGCTGTGAACTCATTGAATTTGCTTTTGCGCTCCAGTTTGATGACAGCATCGCTGCGATTGTAAATGCGGATGCGGTATTTCTTGCGCTGGAAAGCGCCGTTGTTTTTATCGAATAAAGCTGTTTCGTTGATATTGTCGAAATACAGGCTGCGGATATGGTAGCCTTCATTGCCGATGGAGTTGCGATCCAGCCGCATCACGGTAGCGACCCGGCGGCGCAGTGCTTCGTATTCGTTGGGAGCAATATAGTATTTCAGCTCATGCCGCAGCCGTTTATTGGCGAACTTCATGGTTGTCCTCTTTTCTGTTCACTGGCATTCAGGGAATATACAAGGATTTGACGCCAAAATGCGCAATGTTGTCGATATCGGTGTATTGATCATAAGGTGTCATGGTGTGACCGGATGTATTCTCTACAGTAACCGTCCAGAAGTATTGGCCGGACGACAGATTTTCCATACTGGCTGTCGTCTCGCTGCCGACCTGCTGATCCAGCAGCGGAGCCGTCATATCCGGTGTACGGGAGACGAGAATATGATAGCTGAGCGCCTCGCCCTGCAGATCATACGAAGGCTCCCAGTTGAAGGTCAGCTGATCTTGCTGCACTTGCGGCTCCAGCAGCCGGAAAGGCATTGGGCGCTCCAGACTCTCGCGGTACAGGGTATTGCTGCTTTCACTCCAGGCAGGCAGCTGCTTCAGTTCCTGCTCACGATCGCTGATACTACCGGGCAGATAGCCGGGATCACTGGACTGCAGCACGGCTGGATCCGCGATCTGACGGTAGCCGGCGATCATCTGGGCAGTCTGCGCCGGGGTAATGATTTTGCGGAACTCGTCGATTTTGGCGGTCAACAGCCGCACATGATCCGGGTTCTGGAAATAACGCCGTACCAGCTGGTTGTCCCAGTAGCTAGCGATACCATGTTGCCACGGTGCACGTTGGTTGATCGCTGTACCGGACAGCTGTCCTTTGCCCCAGGCACTGTCGTAATCCCATGGAATAAAGAACCATTTGCGGGATTCGGTCGGCGAGTAGAGCAGGTAATTCTCCGACGAGGTGGAGTCGTTATCCATCAGGATATTGACAGCCATCCAGCTCAGGAAGTTATTCTGGTCAAAATAGCGGTCAAATACACTGTCAAACTGATCTGGACTGCTGGCATTCATATCATCCAGCATCTGCAGCAGTTTCTGGTGATCCTTGCTGCCTTTGACCTGAAGAATGTCCTGGAATTGATCCTTGTCAAAGGAAGGATCATCTTCCAGCTTGAGTGCTTCGGCATGACGGTCAAACTTGAAGTTTTTGGCTTTGTATAATCCGCCGCTGGAGTCGAGTCCGTGTGTACGCAGGAACTTTTTGTTGGGCTGTTCAATCTGCGTATACAATCCGTAATCGACAAAGTCGGTACTAAAATCCTTTTCCTGGGTCAGATCTTTGACATGCAGCCGTACAAAGGAAGTCTGCATACTGACCATATCCGGCAGCCGGGTCATATAGTCAAAGCTGAGCCGATTGCGAAAACGGGTCAGATCATTGACCGACTTGATCAGATTAATGGTCGATTGATCGCGCCACGCGCCAGCCTGTCCATTCAGCTTAATCTTGTACGACTTTTGCGCGGAACGCAGAGAATCGCTGCCTCGCAGGGAGATGGAGCTGTTGGACTGATAATCCGAGTAGCCGAACATGCCGTGTACCGGTCCCTGCGCATTGCCTTCCTGGAAAATGGCATCCAGCGAGCGGTTATTTTCATCGTCCGGCTGGGAGACCTCACTGAGCTGTTCCCAGCTGAGCGGATGGTTACGATCCAGATTCTGGTGCATGATCGTAATATAGATATCGGTAATACCTGTACGGCTTTTGTCTTCATACAGGCTATGATTATCGCTGAGCGTATCGCTTGAATAGGCTTCTTGTTGTACACTTGTTGCCGGATTCACGTCCCAGGGCAGCAGCCCTTTGGGAACACTGCATCCAGTGAGCGCTAGAGGCAGCAGTAGAGCAGGTAACAGCAGACGCATCAGCGAGCGTCCGCCGTTCTGACGATGGTCTGTATTAGCCTCACGGAAGAAGTGCAGACGGGAGACTCGCTTATTTGACATAGAATTCACGCACTCCATAATGATTCACATTGTTCAGATCTTCATAAATATCAAAAGCAGGCATATCATGTCCCTGGCTGTCTTCCGCGAGTACACGCCAGTAGTAACGACCCGGAGTCAGCCCGTCCAGCTTCAGTTCATTGACAGTAAGCTTCGATTCGTCCCGCAGTGCGTTGGTCATATCCGGTGTGCGGGCAAGCGTAAAGTGATACGTAATATCATCGGCCTGCATATCGTAGGAATTATCCCAGCGGAACGACAGGTTGCTGCCCTGCTGCTGTACATCCCCCATAAAGAATGGCATCGGATACTGCAGCATTTTCTCAAAGCGGGCGACCGATTCTTCCGGAATATCCATCAGATGGTTCACCTCGCCGCTATATTCTTCAATCGGCTCCGGCAGATTGCCCAGATCAGGTAGCTGATAGACATACTGCTCTGTAATATGGCGGTACTTGTCGACCTGCTTTTGGGTCTCTTCGCGGTTGATAATACTTTGCAGTTCTTTGATCTTGGTCTGCAGAGCGGTCACATTGGCCGGATTTTTGAAAAAGCGATTTTGCAGCTCACTGCCCCAGTAGTTGGCAATCCCTGCTTTCCATGGAGCACGGCGGGCTTCATCATCATCATAGAATCCCCAGGCGCCGTCATAATCCCATGGCAGGAAATACCAGGTGTTGGAATTCTGCGGAGAGTAGAGCATAAAGTTCTGGGTCTGGGTATCGATATTATCGGTCAGAATATTGATAGCCATCCAGGTCAGGAAGTTATCCCGGTCAAAATGCTGGTTGAACACCTCATCAAAATCCTTGGTCGAGTCGTTCACATCATCCAGCATTTTGAGCAGCTTGGCATGGTCATGATTGCCTTTGATCTCAAGAACCGATTCAAAGGCTGTCCGGTCAAAGGAAGGGTCGCTCTCCAGCTTCAGCTCCTGCTCATAACGGTAAAATTCAAAATTGGATGCTTTGTACAGCTGACCATTCGGATCGAGTCCGTGGGAGCGCAGGAACGTGCGATTCGGCTGCTCCACCTGGGTATACAGTCCGTAATTCTGATATCCGGCATTACTGCCAGCTGTCAGATCACGCACATGCAGCTGTACATATTGGGTACGCAGGCTGACCATATCTGGTATGCGCTGCATCATATTGTAGCTGAGCATATTACGCATACGGGAAAAGTCATAAGCGCTTTTGACCAGATTGATTGTAGTCTGGCTGCGCCATTCGCCCGCATCTTTGTACAGGTTAATCTTGTAGGATTTCTGGTTGGAGCTCAGGGTTGATTTACCACGCAGTTTGACCATGACGTTCGGCGTTTTGGTGTCATAACCGAATTTGCCGGCTACAGGTCCTGTCGCGTCGCCCTGCTGTAGAATGGCATTTACGCTTTTGTCGGGCGTATTGTCATCCGGCAGCTTGATCTCGTTCAGCTGTTTCCAGCTTTCGGGATGTACAGCAGTCAGATTGTCCTTGGTGATCGTCAGATACATATGGATCACGCTGTCCTGACTGTCGGTTTTGTAGACACTTTGGTTGTCTTCCAGCCGGGGATGGTAGTTGGCTACCGCTCCGGCTGCAGGGGTACTGGCACTGGCGGCGGAGGTATCCTTCCGATCCTCGCACCCGGCCATAATCAGCACGCCCAGTATTACGGTCAGCACTACGGCTGCCTTCTGGTACCTATTCATAACTGCCTCCGATCTTCTCATTCCAGTACCGGACCGTCATGAACAAGAGCGTTCCGGACGATTCGGCATAATCGTGTATCTTGGACTTGCCGGTAAAATAGTAAAGGGTCATGCAGGAGCAATCAGCGCTTCAGCAGCGGGCCAAAGCGGTTCTCCGTTTTGCGCGCTACAAGCGGCTGCGCACTGAACGTGTAGTAGTTGATATGGTTCAATACATACACAATCCGCGCCAGTGCAGCGATCAGCGTAACAAAAGAAGCGGCGAAGAACGAGAAGCCCTGATCATTCGCCCAGAGGGAGATTACCGTAAAAAGTGTGTTCATGGCCAGAAAAGCAATCGCCAGCCACAATACCCCTTTGCGATCATCAAAATAAAGCAGTACCAGTGCCAGCACATTATAGATAATGTAGGCAAAATATCCGATCACGAGAATATTGAATAGATCCACCTGGGTCGATGTAAATCCGATCAACGGCAGGAAGCGGATACCGATTGCAATCGAGATAATTGAGAAGATCATCTGGATACCCATAATCAGCGTAAACTGCTGTCCCAGCACCTGATACATCTCGTTGCGGGCACGGTTAATATCCAGAATCGAGCCTTTGGAGAGGATAAAGTCATAATAATTGCGGAACTTGGGATAGAAGCTCGTCTCCAGTGAGACAACGAATACGATTAGTGTCGGTACCGCCGACAAAAATGCACAGAACACCGCTACATCGTACTGCGGTGCCATCAGAAAGGCGCCGCTCACCTGCACACCCGCTGGTCCTGCCCATTGTACAAACTGATGGGCGAACAGTCCGACCGAGTTCAGCAGTCCAATCGCGATCAGCGACGGATAACGGCGCAGAAAAGCGAGAAAAGAAAAGTTCGATACCGTTTTGCCGGGCTTGAAATAACGCTCAATCTGAATCATCAGCATGACGCAGGTAATCAGGAATCCACCGTCAAAAGCGAATAGCGCCGATGAAGCAGTACGCAGTGGCGTCAGATAGAGAATGATTGCCAGCACGATAATCGAGACCGCCGCACCGCTGGAAAAGGCCAGTACGATACGCTTGTAATTCTTCATCGCGGATACATAGACTACCTGATTCCAGATCATCACCAGCAGCATATACAGCAGGAACAATCCTACTTTGATCGACAGCGGCAGCTCCGCGAACACCAGGAACACGAGAGCCGGGATGCCGCCGAATACCAGACTGATCTGGATACTGCCATACAGTGACGGCAGCAGGGCATTGTGATAGCCCTCATTCAGAAAGTCCGAACTGACCCGTGTCAGATACATCGTCATCAGACTGCTGACAATATAAGAGAAAATAAACGCATAAATAACGCAGCTCTGAAACAGCTCGACATTCAGATAATCCGTGCCTGCTCCGCGCAGCATCCGGTTGAATACGCCAACCATCACGATACAGAGCAGCATCGGACCGATCGTGATCAGAGATGAATACGTATAGGCTTTGGCCTTGTTGACCAGTCCGCTTTTATCAAATAATTTTTTTAGTTCGAAACCGATACCGGCCATCCGTTAAGCCCTCCACATGTTTGATACAAATTCTGATAACCGGTAATAAAGTTGTGATTGGTGTACAGCGAACGCACACGATTCCGGCCGTTCTCGCCCATCCGCTGGCGCAGTTCTTCGCTTCGGCACAGCTGGATGACTTCTTCCCCGATCCGTTCATAGCTCATAACCGGTACCACGCTGCCTGCTGGCCCGAACTCGTCGTTATTGCCATAGATCAGTTCTTTGCAGCTGCCGACATCGGTGGTAACCATCGGCTTGCCGGCAGCCAGACCTTCCAGCACAGCCAGCGGCTGGCCTTCACTGATACTGGTCAGCAGCAGGATATCCATTTGTCCGATATATTCCCTGACGTTGATACTGCCGGTGAAGATGACATCCTCGACCTGCAGCAGCTCGACCATCAGGCGGCATTCTTCGTAGTATTCCGGATCTTCCTCATACGGTCCCATAATGAAGAACTTGGCTTCCGGCACCTGCCGCTTGATCACATTGAAGCTCTGAATCATCGTTTTGATATCCTTGATCGGCACGACACGGACTACACCGCCGATATAGATGGGTTCACCCGGAGCCTTGGCCTGCAGATTCTCGTAATCCTCTGCTGTCACCCCGTTCGGGATAATACGGATTTTGTCCGCTTCACAGCCCAGTTCGATCTGGATTTCCCGATTGCGGTTGAACAGGGTAATGACTTCATCCGCATACTGGTACGCGCAGGTGGACAGGGTATAGAAGTAACGAATCCAGATATCTTTGAAATATCCATCGACCCAGTCGGCCTTGATAATCTCTTCTTCCCGTTCACGCGAATAGATACCGTGTTCGGTCAGCATCACCGGTTTGCCATACAGATACTTGGCGAGGCTGGCGAGTACGCCGGCATAACCGGTAGATACAGCATGATACAGATCCGCCTGCGGCAGCGGCTTTTGCACCGTCAGCAGCAGCGGCAGTACCATCGAGCGTACTGTCCAGAACATTTCTGTAAAAGGAAGCTGCTCGTACTTCTCTTCACATAGCTGGCTCATAATATCAAAGAAATCACGGCTCATAAGAAAATTGGCGGCATTGCTCAGCTTGGGATCACAGAGCACGCTGAAAATCCGGCTCCAGTCCAGATCGCCTTCACCGGAAATCAGTGTTTTGATCGATTGGCGCTGCTCCGGCGTGAGACGGAGGTGATGTCCCCATTCGCCTTCCAGCTGCATATATTCATCCAGGAAAATCTCCTGTACTTCGACAATATTGTCGGGCAGTGTATATTTGAACTGCCCTTTTTGCTTGCGTTCCGCGGCGATCGCATAGATCACAAACTCATGCTCCGGCATATTGCGGGCCAGGGAATGAATCCAGCTGGACACCCCGCCGGTCACATAAGGGTACGACCCTTCCGCTACAATACAGATTCTCATTGTTTCTTGTCCCCCAAACCGATCCTGAATTGATCCTGAGTCACTTCCACCAGATACGACCCGCTGTCAATTCGGGTCACTTTGCAGTTCTCCTGGGTCGTGATTGGCCGGTCGGTACGTAGTACATAGAAGAGGGAACCTTCCGGGAAATGATTGATATACCCGTCAATTTCGTTATCCTTGTGCACAAAGTGCGGTTCGCTGATCTGGTACTTTTGCAGCTCAACCGCTGCCTGGGAAGCGGTCATCGGACGCAGCCAGCTATATTGCTGCACCGATTGGCTGATATATTTCTCGAACATGTCGCGCATCTGCTCCCAGTTGTAGGAGTGACTGCGGTCCGGATCGAGAATATCATCCGGATGGACAAAGTGGGAGAATACACCGAGTGAAGTCACGGCATTGGCCGTTGCCCAGTCATTGAATTCATCCTTCATAAAGCCGGACGAAATACGCGGCAGCTCGGCAATACCGTCATCGGCAATCTCGAATTCCTGCACATAAGAGCGGTTCTCCGGATCTTCACTGTAGACGGAGGAGATGCTTTTCAGATCCGGCCAGCTGCTCTTCAGCGCTGCCCGTCCATCGGCGTCGAGTGCATTGGATGGCGGCACGTAGGTCATCACTTTGTAATTTACAAAAGACTGATGGATAAAGTTCAGTACGCTGGTGATTGATTCGGACATGCTCTTGCGGTCCGGCCAGGCGTTATAGCCAAAGCTGCCTGCAATCCGTTCATTCGTGGTCAGCGACTGGTGATTGTATCCATGCACACCAATTTCTCCGCCCTGCTTGATCAGCTCGCGTCCGAACAGCGTCAGGTTAAGACCGTCTGCATCGGTAGGCGCGCCGAATGGCGGTTTGACCTGGTTGTTGTATGTCTGGATGACGACGCCGGTATATTTCAGATTATGCTCGGCAGCGATTTTTAGCATATCCGGCCACCAGATATCTTTATAAAAACGGGAAGTGTTACGGTGGTATTCCTGATAGACCTTGTCATTGGTGCCTGCCGGAATCGGTGCCGGGAAGTCGTCAATATACATCAATTCCACATTGAGCACCGGATAGATGGTATCCGGCAGCATCAGGCTGATCGCCCCGGACAGTACGCCGCGGCTGGTCTTTTCCTGGAACATCGATCCGTTGAACACAACGAATTTGCCTTTGCCATAAGGCGTCTCCCATAGCAGTGGAACGTTCTCGTCACTGGTAGCATGAACGATGCTGTCACTGCCCAGACGTACACGGATCGAGCCGTTCTGGATCAGTTCCGGCGAATATTTGGCATCCTTGTTATGGAGCAGCACATTGCTTTTCATTTCCAGCCCGGTAGACGTCAGATAGCCACCCAGCTCGATAATGCCCATTTTGCGGTAATTCTGATACAACGCCTGATCGATCTGGGGCATGGAAGTGAACAGCAGGCTGCCGCCATTTTGTACATAACTGTCGATCCAGCCGGTACTTGGCAGCTGGGACAGACTGGACAGCGTCAGGATGACGCCGTCGTAGGCTGTTATATCGGTCGGCATGGCGCTGACATCGATCGCATCGAAGCGGATTTTCATATAGTTCAGCATATGCTCGGCATTGTTTTTGATTTTGACACTGGCACTGTCTTTGGGATTGAACAAAAGCAGCAGCTGTCGTTCTCCCTGCAGCGCCGTCGTCTGCTCCGGCGTGAGTGCATTGGTCTGCTTGATCCCGGAAATGTCCTGGATATGGTTCTGATTGCCTTTCATATGGAGAATGGCATCGGAACGCGAAGCCTGGATGATCAGCGCCATGACCAGCATAAAAGCCAGCATGGCGTAGACCTGCGTGGTTAATTTAAATGAGAATTTCATGGGTTACGCACCTTTTTCCGACCAGTATCGAATAACATTCAGGCCCGTATTGGATACTTTGATATTGGATTGCTTGAGTGCCTGCAGGGTCTGGAAAAAAGCTTCTTTCATCTGCAGGTCATAATACAGCTGCAGCGCGGTCAGATACGGCTGTTCGCTGTCGGTATGTGCTTCACGGAATTTCTGTTCATACTGAAGGGCGAGATCGGGGCGTTCCAGCTCCATCTCGCTATGGATCTTGGCATTGAATACCTGTTCATCTCCGCCGCCTGCCTCGATCAGTTCACCGAGCAGACGGGCGTAGGTGGACAGATAGGTGCGGCGGGTAGGACGGTCCATAAATCCGCTGTGCATATACTGGCGGATCGCTTCCGCATATTCACCCAGCATGGCGACCGAGCGATCCCCCTGTTCATAACGAACCGAATAATGCTGGATCGAAAGGGTCAGTTTGCGCTTGATCTCCACGACAGCCGTTACCGCGTAATGGGAAGTCTCGGTATCTTCGTTGCTGACCGCCTGTTCGAGCAGCGGCATCATCGCACCGGGATCATCTTTGAGGAAGTCCAGCATCAGCCGGCGGCGGCTGGTATGGTCATTGACGAGCAGCGCTTCTTCCAGAGGAACCAGATTGCTTTCTTTGCGCACGTCGAGTGTACGGAATACACGTACTGGCTGATCGTCCGCCACTTCATCGGTCAGATGTCCGGTGGAGCGGGACAGACGCAGATAGCCGGAGCGCAGCCCATCCCGCAGCAGCGAGATAAACAGGCCAAATAAAGGCAGCAGAACGACCAGCGTAATCGCTCCGGCTGTATCTTCTCCGCAGCGGTCGCGGTATTTCCAGCGCAGTACGCTGTATACCGCTGCTAGTACGTAATACAGCAGCAGGAGACTAAGCATAGGCGATCTCCTCCTGCAGTACATGGGCACTGACGCTGTGAAGATGCAGACGGTTGATCACGAGCAGTGCTTCTTCATGATTGGCATTGGACAGCAGCAGTACAGGATGTCCATTGATCATGCCGAGATGATCGGAATCACGCTTGACGCTGTCGACGAGATGAGCGAGATCCGGCAGACTGCGTCCTTTTTCATCCAGATTCAGCAGCGTATAATCACTGCCATGCATCCGATACGCTTCTTCACGAGCGCGCAGGATCTGGCGGAACGCCGACTCATTCAGTACAGGCAGATCGTCGATATACCGGTGCTGGCGGGTGGCTCCTTCGTACTGGAATGCACGTGCCAGGGAAGAAGAGATCATATCCACGCTGACTTTGAGCATATTTTCGTAATTCATATTCAGACTCTCAAAGGAAGGCTCATGCAAAGAAACGAGCGCAATAACCTGTTGATTGTGGATTACGGGGGTAATATACATCGGCACTTCCGGAGTCATTGTTTTGTTCACGAACATGGTCTTGCTCTCGATCGCTTCACGGAAATAAGGATGTTCGTCCAGACGAATCGTTTTGGGCAGCATAAAGCCGCTGTTTTTGGATTGAACCAGCAGACGCATATGGTTGGTTTCATTCACAGAGTAAATCGAGATATGGCGGGTATCCAGGAGGTTCTCCAGCACATCAATCGAGGCAGTGATGACTTCTTCGGATTCGAAGCTTTCCAGCTTGCGGGTAATGGTATAGATGCGGCCGATGCTGTCTTTACTGCCGATCAGCTGCCGCTGCAGTTCTTCCTTGATCTTGCGTGTATCTTTGTAAATGTGGCTGAGGAACAGATAGCGTTCTTTTTCGGCGGCGAGCTCGTTATGAATCGAGACCGATTCGCGCTTGTGCTTGTCGGAGACAAAGCCGACCACCATACCGAAAAACAGATAGATCGCGAAGATAAACAATGCTTCCGGATCATACAGCAGGGTCTGCCAGTCCCGTCCATTGGAGAGTGCTTCATAGAAGAACAATCCTGATGCGAGTACCGATGACAGAATCGACTGGCGGGCACCGTAGACGATACCGAGCAGAATAATATACACCAGCTTGAAATCAATATCCGCAGAGATGGACCATTTGCTACCGTACTGCGAGATAAGGAACAGCACGACAAAAGCCAACAGATTCTCGGCATAAGGACGAATAACAGGGAACCAGCCGGTATAACCGGATTTGTCCGCAGCAGCGGCACCACTATTTGGCTTGCTGCTATGATTCTCGCGGAACCAGGCAAATGTTTTCTCCATGCCTTCCTGTACAGAATACAGAGGGAGCCAGTCGAGATCCTTTTTGACCAATGTGTTATCGAGCGAGGAGCGGTAGATATCACCTGCACGTTCTTCCTTGTAATTGACGTCCTGTATCGGTTCCAGTTGTTCCAGAATGCCGATCAGTTCATTCAAACTGGTCTCCGTATTGGTCGACAGATTGTAGACGCCTGTCGCATCGCTGATCGCACCGCGGTAGATCCCATCGACAACGTCTTCCACATAAATGAAGTCACGTGTCTGCTCGCCATCACCGAAAATATCCAGTCCGCGTCCTTCCATCATGCGCTGCATATAGATAGAGACCACGCCGCCTTCACCGATTGTACCTTGACGGGGACCGTATACATTGGCAAAGCGAAACGCGAGAGTAGGCAGTTTGTAGATGTCGTTCCATTTGCCGCAATAGACTTCGCCAAGCAGCTTGTTAATTCCATAGGGAGATACCGGTTCGGTTTTCATCCGTTCATTGAGGGGGACCTGTTCATTGGGGCCGTACACCGCTGCAGAAGAAGCGAACAGGAATTTGGAGACGCCGTACTTGTGGGCACATTCCAGCATGTTGACGAGACCGAGGATATTGGTCTGCGCATCTTGACGAGGCTCGCGCATCGATACCGATACATCGACCTGGGCGGCCAGATGAATCACGATATCCGGCTTGATACTCTGGAAAATTTCCTCACACCGTTCATCTTCTACACTTAATTCGTAAAACTTGTGGGGGACGTTCACGTTTTCCTTACGTCCAGAGGTCAAATTGTCGATAATAAAGACCTGATGACCTTCTTTGTGAAACCGTTCGGCTACGAACGAACCTATAAAACCGTAGCCTCCTGTGACTAGCACATTCACGTATGTTCCTCCTAAAATAATTTGTCCAATCCGTCCATGTAACGTATAACTGGATGTCATTATTTTAATGGTAGCTAAGTAAATTTGACAACTATTTTATTACATTTCAGTAATATTACTTGCGAATTTAGTATGCCAATATTTAAATTGCTAATTTAGTGATATAATTTGCTGCAAGACCAGTGATAATTGCTTGTTTGATGATAGAATACAGGCTTGTAAAAAAGAAAAGAAATTCGTTTACTTTTTCAAAAATCATGTTATTTTGGAACTAATCTCTGGTGCGGCTGTATCCGGCCAATCCATCGGTACAAAGCAATAATGCAGGTATAGGTAGACAGCAGATACCGGTACGATAGGAGAGGAGACAACAACAATGAAACGATATGGCCGAATAGCACTGTGTTTGTTCGCCCTGGTGGCGATGATGTCTGTTACCAACAGTGCTTCTGCGCTGGCAAACAGTAACCCGGGCTACAAATTGTTAATCTATTATGGAATTCCGGAGTCGGTGAATAACGTCTCCACAAATGAAGAAGCAGCACAGATTTTTGCCAAATACGATTATCTGGTGCTGGGTGACAAGCTGGAACTGCCAGAGCATGCACAGCATGATAGCACACTACAGATCATCACCCGGATCAAGCAAATCAACCCGAAAATCCAGATCTTTGGCTACGTCGATCTGGGTGTAACGGATTCGACGGACAACCTCAGCATGGATACGATCAAGCAGCGGATCAATCTGTGGAAAGCTGCCGGTGTCTACGGTATTTTCCTGGATGATGCCGGTTATGATTACGGCGTATCCCGCGCACGGCTGAACGAAGCATTAACAGCGGTGCATGACCAGAGCATGGCAGCTTTTGTTAATGCATGGCATCCCGAAGATGTCATGAGCAGTGCCAAACAGGCGGACTTTAACCCGGACGGGCTAAAAACCAAAATGAACGCGAATGACCTGTATCTGATGGAAAGCTTCCTGCTGCCTGCCAATCTGAACGGCAGCGGCATCTCCAGCGCCTATCGTGATTATTTTGAAGATAAAATGGAAAAAAGCATGATGTACCGCAGAGTGCTGGGAGTGCGCATGCTCAGTGTGAGTACGATCGATTACCAGGCCAGCACCGATGGCGTGCTGAACCAATTTTTCAAAATGAACGAAGCGGCAGCTGGCGTATTCTCGCTGGACGGCTACGGGATATCACCGGTGCACTACAGTTCGTCCGAGCCCAATTCGGATGTGGTGCGCACTTTCCCATATATGAGTAATTACATGGACTTTTATACACAGAAGCCGGAGTATGAGAGCTTCCGCAGCGGACAGGATTTTACACGGGAAGGCTTCCGTCTGCTGTCGGTCAAGGGACTCAACAAGTATGCTTTCCCGGACAGTGCATTGTATCCGTAAGATCATGTAACAAACGCAAAAGGTAAAAAGTGAAAAATAAAAGCAAAAAGCATTCTTCCTTTACAGATTACATAAGGAAGAATGCTTTTTTATTGTCCGGCTATTCCGTTCGGTAAGGTTATTGCAGCTTGATGGCTGCAGTTCGATAATGGACCGCTTCAACTAAAATGAATCGGTGGAGTAGAGGAATCGTTTTGCTCCTTGATTCCGGCTGTTAACGCAGGTGGATTAGCTGTGCTGTTCGATATACCAGTCAATCATCTTGCGGGCAATACTGATACGCGGCGGAATATTCGGCAGGTTGTCCAATCCGAACCAGTCTGCGTGCACGATCTCTTCGCCATCCACCTGGATCTCGCCGCTCTCATAATCAGCGATAAATCCGACCATCAGGGAATGGGGGAACGGCCAGGGCTGGCTGTCAAAATAGCGGATATTGCCGATCTTGATGCCGATCTCTTCCATAGTCTCCCGCTGCACACAATCTTCCAGCGTCTCGCCCGGTTCAACAAAGCCGGCAATGAGTCCGTACATATTGTTTTTGAAATGTCCTGCTCTTGCCAGCAGCAGCTGATCGTCCTTGAGAATCAGCGTGATTACAGCTGGCGCCAAGCGCGGATAGTGGGACAACCCGCAGTTCGGACATACTTTGCTGCGTTCATGTCCGGCATGATCCAGCGGCGTGCCACAGCGTCCGCAGAATTGATGGGTCGCGTCCCAGGCGAGCATCTGCAGACCGCGTCCAGCAAGATGGAACAGATCCTCATCGATCTGGTCGTACAGTGCGAATAGCGGCAGGAAGGTCATGCCTGACGGAGCTTCGGCATCCGTATCCAGCTCGGCGGTATAACAGGAAGCCTGCTCAATACTGCCCAGATACAGGGAGCGCACTGGCTGCAATCCGTATGGCTCCGGTCCGCTGGTTACAGGTAGTGCCGGCTGCTCTCCATTTTCGTGCACGAGCAGCTCGCTGCCACGGAAAATAAACCAGTAACCAATGCCTTCTTCCTGCTCGGCAGGTGCCATGGCAGGCTGGTATCGTTTATATATGCTCTCTTTGGGTTTTCTCATCGTCTCAGAACCTTTCGCAGTGGTAGTCTTGGTCGTTAGTCCCTATCCTTATCTATCCCACCAATAATCCGGATGGAAATGCAGCGTACAGTAAAATAAAACAGATATAATGATGACCGTATCCGCCTACCGCGCCTCATGCCGCGCCATTCTGGCGTTATGTTCATCCAGCGGCAGATCAAAATGGTCACGGTTGCCAATCTGGGCCGTCATGCCGCCGCCATGCCTTGCATACAGGACAAACCAGTAGAAGATCGGATACTGGCGCATCCGGGTCTGTTTTGCACCTACCCGCACATCGGCGAGCTGCTCATACTGCGGCCAGTAATCCACGATATTGGGGGTGACTTTGCGGTGGGCGCGGCTGTTGGGGATATGCTCGCATACTTTCTCCGGCAGTAGCCGTTCCCGCCACGAACCGTAAAAGGTATGCGAGCTGCCATGTGTGCGGCAGATGAACGGACGCAGCGGATAGACGCGGCAGATTCCCCGTTCCGGGTCCAGCAGCGGACAGGCAAAGCTGTTACGCCCGGCATACCGCCGGATCTGCTCGAGTTCCTGCTCCTGGCTCGTGCGACTCGTCAGCGAAGCATACATCTGTGGATTCTCCTGCTGGAAAATCTCCACATTGATCAGGGATTGCTCAAAAACAAACTGAATCTCTGCCTTGCTCCAGTGACGCTCCATATAGGTGAGCAGCAGTTCAAATTCCACCTGGGAGACAGGGAAATAATCCGAGCAGCAGCTGCTGCATCCGGCAGCGCAGGGAGGATGCGCCTGATGATCGGTGCGGTACTCCTCGATCGCCCGGTCTACGTCCTGATACAGCTGATATACATGGGCAGCCCGGCTGTCGGGTGCGGCGGTCTTATGGCAATGCTGCAGCTTGCGGCCACTGCCGCAAAAGCAGGGGCTGCTGCCCGATAATGGACGGGTAGGTTCATCCGGCATATACTCACGTCCTCTGTGTTGGAATACGTTATTTCGAAATAGGGGCAAGATCTGTACGTCCGAGTACAGATCGGAAAAGAAACTCTATAAAAAAGCAAAAAAGCGTCATATCCGTATCACCATGCCAATACAATCGATATCGAAAGCGGCGTATGGGCTGACAGGCAGTACATCCTATCGTACACTATTTAGGCTACCAGGCTACCAGGCTACCAGGCTACCAGGCTACCAAGTTGCCAGTTTATTACGTGTCCGGTATGAGTCTAACTTTACCCTAACCAGATAAAGCTTGCAAAGAAGATCGAGCTTCCGGGATCGGCATTTTAAAAGGGCTTGTAAATCAGCGCTATCCTTATAAAAGAACAGGAAATACAGAATACGGCCCAAAATCTGTCTCTTCTACGGAAGTTGATGGTAGAATAGAAAGATCAATTTTGATGAATACGGCGTGTAATCACGCATGGAGGCACAATCATGCAATCTTCAGAACAAAACAAAAATGCCTGGAACAGCGGCGCTTATCAGTCCTGGCTGAACCGGTTCGGTACGCCGGCGGAAGCTGCCGAGAAGATAAAGTCCGATCCCCGCAAGCGTCTGGGAATAGCTCTGGATCATATGGGCGATGTACAGGGACGCAAAATTATTAATCTAATGGGCTCCAACGGCAACAAAGCGGTCGCTCTGGCACTGCTTGGTGCTTCGCTCACTGTAGCCGACTTTTCCGAAGAGAATCGCCAGTATGCGATAGAACTGGCGCAGGCTGCCGGTGTAGAGCTGCGATATATCATAGCCGATGTGCTGCAGATGCCGGAGGAAGAGCTGGATGGATCTTATGATATCGTATTTATGGAATTCGGGATTTTGCACTATTTTACTGATCTGCAGCCGCTGTTTGAAGTGGTACGCAGACTGCTACAGCCCGGCGGAAGACTGATCCTGCAGGATTTCCATCCCATCTCCACCAAGCTGATCTCGTCACGCGGCACTACGGCCAAGATCCGCAAGCACAAGGTCGATGGGGATTATTTTGATACTTCACTGGTCGAGAAAGAGGTATCCTATTCCAAATTCTCCGAGTCTGCGCCTGCCGATGAACAGCAGCAAAAAGTATACTTGCGCAACTGGACACTCGGTGAGATCGTCACCTCGGTTGCTGCAACCGGGCTGGTGATCAAAGTACTGGAAGAACTGCCAAATCTATCGTCCGATGTATTTGATAAAGGCATTCCCAAAACATTTACTATTGTCGCCGAACGTTAAGAGGCGCGGCACCGAACAAGGTCGGCGCAAATGCTCCGCAATGGAAGATATCTGTCATGCCGCATCAAGCTCTGGAGCTTTTACTCTGGGGCAGGCTATTGATTCTTATACAAATACCCTTTCCTCTTATGCGTGCAGGAGGAAAGGGTATTTGGCATTGCCGGCCCGGAAACCGAATCCGGTCGCAGTCTTATTTTTGCTTTATTGTACAGTAGTTGTCTGTTTTATTCAGGTTCCGTATCCATCTTGTCCATAGGCTCGCTGCTCCGGCGCTTCCAGGACTCTGCATAGGCACTCCGGCGGAAGTTCAGGATCGGGTCATCGGATAGCTCCATGCCCTGTGGAGGCAGCACGGTAGGGTCCATCACCAGACCTTCCGGTTCAGGGACAGGAGCCGTCAGCACCAGTCGCCCAGCATCAATACGCTGACGATCTTCGGGCCAGGCTGTTGTCGGATCATCGGTCGGATCGCCTTCTTCACCGAGAATAATATTCAGCCGAAAAGCAGCGGTCTGCTGCTGCAGACGCTCATCCAGCTCGCGTTCCAGATAATCCGGCGGTTGGGAGGTTGTATCCTTGATAGACAGCATATGTACACCAGCCTCGGGCAGCCATTCAAACTTGACGGGCTGTCGCTGTCCTGCTTCGTTCACGAGCAGGTAGGCATGGATACAATAATACAGATTGGTTACATAGCTGGCTGGTGGACGCAGCCGCTGAACAGATAGCAGGCTTTCCTTGGCTTCGCCAAAATGTCCGGTGATCTGGTGGACGATTTCCTTGATCCCCAGATTGCCGGCGCGGGCTTTGTTCACTGCTTTGAGCATATCCATAAAGGACTCCGGAGTACGGGCAAAAAATACAGGCACGGTCACCGCAACCAGATTGCTGACCTGACCTTCCGGCAGGCGAAATTGCACAGCCATGCCTTTGGCAGGAGACAGCAGATCGGCAAGTGCCGGATCGGTGGAACTCTCGGAAAAGCGTACCAGTGCTTCGACCTGCGGCCCTTGCAGATGCGGCGCTGTCGTCCAGGGAGCCGCGTCACCGCTAGGCTGGAAAGTGGCCTGGTAACAGGTTCCTTTGGCATGAGCACGTCGGTAGCCGGGATGCCGCCCGGTTAATTTCTCGATTTCATCGACAGCCTGCACGTCCAGATCTCTCGATTCCAACCTGTCGGAGCGGGATAGTTCCGAAGCGGAATCGGAAGAAGAATGGGAATTATGCATCAGGATCACCTCATCTATTCAGAGATTGGGATTCTATACCATTTACCCTGTGGGACGATGACCAACGCTCGGGATTCGTAGCCTTTTCGAATCTAACGGTCTCCTTTGGGTGAACGTGGAGAAGAGATGCGATTCGAGCGACGGGAATGGGCAGATGGTGATGGATAGGAGAGCAGCAGCTGCTCCAGATCCTCAGAAGAAATCGGTTTGCTGAACAGATAACCCTGCATTTCATTGCAATGGATTCCTTTGAGCATATTGACTTGATGCTCACTCTCGACGCCTTCGGCGATGACATCCATATTCAGATTGCGTGCCAGATTGACGATCGTGCTGATAATCATCTGATTGGCCTGACTGCTGCCGATTTTGCTGGTGAATTCACGGGCGATTTTTAATTTGTTAATCGGTAGATTCTCCAGATAGGAGAGTGAAGAATAGCCAGTACCAAAATCGTCGATAGACAATGATAATCCCAACTGGCGCAGTTCGTTCAGCTTCTGAACAACATCCTGGATATTCGTCATCGCGGTCGATTCGGTCAGCTCCAGCTCTAGATAGCGCGGATCGGCCTGTGTCTCGGCGAGAATCAGAGCGATGCGTTCCACGATATTATCCTGACGGAACTGTTCCGGCGACAGATTGACGCCGATGGTAATATAGCGTCCTTCGTCTTGCCACTTTTTGGCTTGTTTGCAGGCCTGGCGCATTACCCATTCACCGATCGGTACGATCAGTCCGGTTTTCTCCGCAATCGGGATAAAGTCACCTGGCATAATGCGTCCAATCTCGGGATGCTCCCAGCGCACAAGCGCCTCGACCCCGATCACTTTACCCTGCCGCGCATCGATCTGCGGCTGGTAATGCAGGAACAGCTCGTTATGATACAGCGCCTGACTGAGCTCTTTTTCCATTAGCAGCTGTTTAGAATAGATGCGATCCGTATCCCGGTAGAACCGGTAATGACTTTTGCCATTGGCTTTGACCTGATACATGGCGATATCTGCCTTTTTCATCAGAGTGACCGGGGTCAGATCATCATTCGGATAAAGGGCGATACCGATACTTGGTGTCGCGATAATCTCATGCCCCTTGATATAATGCGGCTGACTCAGGCTGTCCAGAATGCGACTCGCTACACGGGATGCTTCTTCACTGCTCGTAATCCTGCGGATAATCAGAGTGAATTCGTCGCCACCCTGCCGCGCGATCACGTCCTGCTGTCTGACACAGTGCTGCAGGCGCTGGGCAACCGAGCGCAGCAGCTGATCGCCGATATCATGACCGAGCGTATCGTTGATATTTTTGAACCGATCCAGATCGATAAACATCACGGCAAACATGCTGTTATCCTGCTCGGCTTCCATAACGGACTGGCTTAATGACTCTTCAAAAGATAGCCGGTTGGACAAACCGGTCAGCGGATCATGATAAGCAAGAAATTTGATCTTTTCCTCATTCATTTTGTTCTCGGTAATATCCTTGGCGAGACCATAGATACCGACGAGCTCATCCATAACCACAATAGGAATATTGGTCATGCGGATATGGTAATACTCGCCCTTGAGATTGCGGATCGACAGATCATACTGCTGTGGAATACCCTGTGCTACCAAATCCAGATGCTGCTCCACCGCGTCCACATAATTATCGGTGACCAGATCACAGCAATTCGTGCCAATTAGCTCCTCGATGTCTGCGCCGAGTAATTGGGCACCGACGACATTTACGCTGTCGATTGTGCCGTCCAGGCGGAAAGAGAAGACCGCATCCGGATGGTATTCAAAAATTGACCGGTACCGCTGCTCGCTCATCTCCAACTGTCTTGTTTTCTCATACAGGCTGCGCACGAGCCGCTGATTCTCCAGAATAATCATCAATTGCCGTGTAATCACGAGCATAATAGCTATACTTGCACCAATCGTTATGGCTGAATTCTGCTGTGGGAAAAACACCATAAAAGCGAATAATCCGGCCAAGCCCATATAAGGAAGCATCAGGCGGAAAATATCCGGCGTGGACAACTGCCGCTCACTGCATTTTTCGGAGGACAGCTGGGGCCGGGCAATCTCATTGCTGTGCAGATAGCCCGCGAATCCGACCAGCAGCAGTCCAAGAATAAAGAGCGGATCAGACCAGCTGCCCGATGAATACGTCTCATCGACAATCATGTACAAAAAGATGGAATCCCCAATGACCTGGGAAAGCAAGCCTGTAAACAGTGTAAGAATAACTTTGTTGGACAGGGTGTGCCGAATATCGAAATAGATACTCATGGCACCGAATAACAGCGCCAGATCACCCAGTGCATAACCAATAGACAGCATAATGGAAGGAGATAAAGGGTCAGAACCCATAGTCGATATAATCGGCCCAATCAGAAATTCCCAGCTAAAGGTGGAAATGACCGTCATAACAATGGAAATATCCAGCAGCAGCCGGATCACCGGGTAGCCTCTTTTCTCGCGGGTGAGTTTGTAGATGAATGCGGACATATAGAAGATAACTTGCAGACTATAGAAAATATCAGAGGGGCCAGGGAAAGGAACCTCCAATCCCAGAATGTTCTCATAAAACAGCCAGATGACTTCCGCGACAAAATAGCTCCAACAGCCCAATGCGGCTAGCAGCCAAAAAAATCGCTGATGATTCACACTCTTTTTCCAGGCAGAAGTTAGCCATATAGCAGCGAGCAAAGCTCCCCCGGTGGATAAAGTATTACCACCCCACGTCTGAATCGATTCATTGGTATTCCAATACGTAATCCAGAAGTAGTAGAAAAGAGTAAAACAAAAAAGAAATATTAAAATCAAAATAGGTTTATACCGCGACAATGTATGCATTATAATCCCTCTAACTTGCTTATTTTAGTCTATATTACCCAACAAATAGATTTTTGTACCTATTTTATAAAATTAAAATATAGGTCTAAAGGTAAATAGCTTAGGTAATTAATATTAAAGGATTTGAATCATAAATGAAATACAAAAATGAGAATTTTGGGAAAAAAAGTACAGTAAATATGGACATATTAGAGGATTAGATAGGGAATAGAAGGTGATTTATACTTTTAAAATAGATTAATGGATGAAAGTGGAAAAAAGATTTGAAAATGTATGTAAGTAAAAAGATCCTTTCTCCATATCACGCATTGGAAATAGCGAGATGTGGAGAAAGGAGGAAGTGAGCAGAAATATGGAAGTGAGCAGGATAAATTATCGTGTTATTTCAGATCAATCGGTTACGGTTGCATGGAGTTAGGGACGGACAGGGGAATAGTTACATCTACGGTTTGGTCCGGTTTTTCCGCCGTATAAAAGAGAATATCGACCACTGCACTGGAAGCGGTAAATTGTCTGTATACTTCGACCGATTTGTTGTTACCATCACCTACAGCATTAATGGTCAGCGGCTGTCCGAGGATCTGTTCACCATTCTGCATCATCGAAGTCTGACTGATTCCGCCAAAATGAGGATCGCTGCTCTCAGTCTGAACATAGAGATGTCCATCCTGTCGATAATACGTCCACTTAATTGGCAGCCCATTAATCATAGTGTGCAGGGATTTGTGCCGCGCTGTAATATCCGGAAGAGTAACCGATAGATGCTCACCATGATGAGAAACAATCCCGTGTTGAGCTCTCAAGATCAATGTTGTCCTGTTGCTTATCTCTATCCCCTGTGGACGTTCAAAGATTAAAGTAGATGATCTTGCAGTATCTCTATGGGTGTCCGGTAATATCTCTGCATACCCTGCCAGAACCTTACCATCAATTATTAGATTATATTTGGTAAAAGACAGTGCAGAATCCGGATTGGATTCGTTAAGCTGGAGACGAATCTGGGTAGGCGAGATGACCATATGCGTCAGCCGGATAGTTGTATCACCAGATTCCAGCGGAACAGATAGCGGTTGCTGGATCGTGTCGCTCTGCATCTTTCGTTTATCCAGTGGTATATCAAAATCCCAGCTGCCTGCAAAACGTTGCACTTCCCGGTTGTATTCCAGCTGATAAGATAATCCCTTTTGCTGCAGGTCGGCAGGGAGATAATAATCCTGAGCAGTATAACGCCCTTGCTCATCAGGTGCTCCATAAGTTCCGTTGCGAGAAGGCTGGACGATTTTGCCTTTAGCTGTATAAAGGCGAAGCTGAGGATAACTCCATGTTCTGGCTTCTTCATTTGTAAAGGAAAGAGCGGAGCGAACAAGTGTCTGCTCTTGGCTCTGCCGAATAATCTGTACCTCCATTTGATTCATACCGTCCTGCTGAATATCAAAGCGCTGAAGCTGCTCCGTTTGGGAGTTGAGATGAAGCTTTTGTTTGCCAGATTGCAGGAACTGTAAATTGCTGAGAGAGAGATGTACAGATACTGTATTGGAAGGCGGTGACCATCCCGTCTCCAAATAGCCTGTAAAACGCTGGCTATTCTTATCCCATTGCTGGTGAATAGTCAGTCCCGGAATATCTTTTCCTTGGGCATCTGTTAGTTTCATCTGCAAAAATCCAAAATGCTGTGCTGTTCTGGTACCAGGATCAAGACTGTACAAAAAAACTGTACGATTCTCGTCCACGACAGCAGTATGAATCGTCATGGTTACGCCGTTATGTGTAACCGATTGCTCAATAGGCTGTCCCAGCTGCTGCGATAGTGCAGATTGTATGCCACTGCGATCATGGAGTACCTGGTTCCAATTGATCTGTATAGCTGCATATACAGGAACAGCTGCAATAAGCAGGCTAAGGGAGGTGATGAATAGAGTTTTTTTCCAGCGTGCTTTTTTCTTTGGCAAAAAAGGAAGAGATACATCTTGGGTAGATGGGGACACAGGATATGGATGCCGATCTGCCTCGATATGAGTCCACATATGATCAAAATCAGGATAGATCAGTTCTTCTTTTGTAACCTGCTGCTTTACTACGTCCTCAATAGGTTTCATAGTGCTCTCCTTTCAGATTGCTGTGCTGTCCTTGCTGCTCCAGTATGTGTCGCAGCAGTTGCAATCCCTTGTGCTGTCGAGATTTAACGGTGCCGACCGGAATCTCCAGAATACCAGCTATTTCGTTCAGACTCAGATCATGCACATAGCGCAATGAGATCACCGTTCTGATTTTGACTGGTAATCGGCTAAAGTGGATCGCCCATTCCGCTTCCGACTCCCGATTAGCCGTTAATAGGTCAGGTGTATCCGGTACTGGACGAGCCCAGAACTGGGAATAGGAAAGCAGCTTGTCCCGCAAGCTTCGTCTACGCCGAAGATGATTCAGACATAGATTGACCGCCACTTTGATAATCCAAGCCCGCAGCTGCTGAATCTGCTGCCAGTCACTGCGGAAAATAGTAATAAATACGTCCTGGCAGAGATCTTCCGCATCGGAAGCGTGATGAACCATGTAATAACAGGTACGGTACACATCCCTGTTATAGGTCTCAAACAGCTCCTTGTCTGTCACTGTATGTCCTCCTTGATTTGATGAATTTATATGTATAACAAACGGGAGAGGAATAAGGTTCATTTTAATTAGAGAAAGTATAAATTTGCATAAATATGCTAGTAAAAAGAGTGCGGAGTAACTAATGACATATCAGTAATATAATTTATAATGGAAAAAGAGGTGGAAATATGAAAAGAAAAGAAGCAATGGATCATTTGGAGAATACATATGTAAAAGAAATAATTAGTAAAAATTTAGCTAATCTAAAAATGTATGCGGATAGTCACAAAAAAGAACTATTACTAGACATTACAGATTCTTTTTGTGAGATGTGCTATCAATTGTCTCAAAAACAGAGCGAATATAATCATCCTCAAATAGGATATTTAATTTATTCTTTCAGGCGTACCTATCTATTAAAACGTAATTATTCTTATTCTTTTGAAGCGTACGACAAGAACTGGTTTTTTGATACAACACCATATCGTACATTGTATAATGCCAGCTGGGCATTCCAATACTGGGAGAATGCTTGGGACGAATTAGAAATAGTTCGAAAACGTTATATGAATCTCATCCATCCACCTGATGTCGAGTGGTTTATTCTTCGTGCAGCAGATGCATTTCATCAAGTTATTGCTGAACTCGTAGAAGAAGCTGTTATTCAAATGTTAGACATGGAACCTTTTTCTCAAATCCAAAAGGAAGCTGCGTTTGAGATCAGGATTGGCGAATATAAAGGAATTAGCAAAGTGATTTATCAAACTGACCCGATTAGATCAAAGGAAATAGAATACTTATAGATCCAGCTTAGTGTATAAATGCTCATCACTAATTATGTAAGGAGTACAGAATGGAGTATTACATATTATCACAAGATCATCGTATTCCCAGCTATGCATATCCAGCAATAAGCCGCACTGAAGGGTTAAAGCAGTTGGAACAAGCAAGAGAGAAAGACCAGTCATTGCTTCAATTCTATGTAGAAAATTCACAAGATTATCTGGATTGGATGGATAGGCCGATCTGTATGGTGTCTGATCAGATGAAATCTCTAATGGCTGTTTATGAGAACGAAATTAAATGGATTACTGCGATCTTGGCAGATATTCAGCAAATGACACAGAAGATTTACTGGATACCTGAATTTCCTCAATTATCAGCTTTATCCAAACAAAGTATTTGGGCCAAAAATGGAACGTTACAGAAAATTATATTAGACGAAGATGTCGTTGAAGAATACAAAATATTTCGACTGGCTGATTCGGCTACTCATGAATTAATTGTTGATTTGGATGTAGCAGAATGTTTGCTGAAATTTAATTTGAAGGGATTTTACCTGACCGAAGTCAGTACGGTATGCAAGATGGAACAGGAAATAATTTTAGAATGAAAACAAGAGGGGATTAATCGATAATGAAAGACAGCTATGTAGTAGATGGAGCGTTTCTCCAATGCAGCTGCGGTAATCAAAAGGGAGAATTTAAAGCAGAGAAAGAAAGGGCAATTCATATTAACCATAAAATCCAAGGGAACATTCAAGATTATAAGCCCTACACTCATATTCCATCTTTTGGTTTGTGCAATAGCAGGTTGAATCCGGATGTTATCGCAGCTAATAGAGGCAGACATGGGCAATGGATTTCACAACCATGCAGACCAGTAGTAACGATGAAGTGGATGCAAGGTAAAGAAAATGTACACATAGATGGGCATCCGGCATTACTTAGTTGTTCCAAAAATTCATGTATGTGGTGCGGTCAGATTACTTTCATAGAAGACGGCCAGGAGTAGAATTAGCAACTATAAAGGAGCAGGGAAAATGAGTACAGTCGTAAATCAATTAGCCCGGTATGGAGCTATAGGTATCCATGCTCCATACCGGATGGTCAGTATACTCGACATGCGTATTACACAAAAAATTAATGACCATGGACACTTATTTTTAACAGCCGTATTGTCGGATGAAGAAGGGGAATCTTACGAGCAAGGCAAGATGAGTGCAGATAAAATTGAAATTTTCGATACTGATTTACATAAACAAGACATATGTCTATTCAAAGGAAAAATCCGTTCAACCGAAATCAGGTATAAAAATGGTGTATATACCATTAGATTGGAGGCTATTTCATATAGCAGCCTGTTGGATACAACCAACAAAAATCGTTCATATCAAAATAGTGGAATAACCTACTATGAACTGTTTAGAGAAATTGTAGACAGCTATCCTCATGGTGACTTTATTGATCTAATAGATGCGGAACAGCATTTGAATGAATTTACACTGCAATATGAAGAGACCGATTGGGAATTCTTGTGCAGGATGGCATCCCGTCTAAACACGGGTGTTATAGCAGAAGTCATCTCTGAGTATCCTCGCCTCTGGCTGGGTGCCTCCAAGGGTAGAATAAAAGGAACAATTAACAGTCATAATTATTCTATACAGAAATCAGATACAGTACCCAAATACAAATACATTGAAGTACAGGACAATCAGTATTTTCAACTCGGTGATGTAGTGCTTTTTCATTCGAATACCTGGTCGATCGATCAATGTTTTATTGAACTTGAGAAGAGCACTTTGAAATACAATTATACATTGGTTCCAGAAGAGGGAATACCCAGAACAAAGTATGCTAATACTCGTCTGCATGGGGCTTCATTGGAAGGCAGAGTTATTGACACCAAGGAAGATTTTGTAAAGGTTCACCTTAGCATCGATGCGCAGCAGGATAAATTAAAAAGCTGCTGGTTTGCATATAGCACTATGTATACCGGAGATAGCATTGGATGGTACTGTATGCCTGAATATGGAGATACAGTAATACTTTATTTTCCTACAGATGAAGAACAGCAAGCCTACATTACACAGGCTGTTCGTAAAAAAGCGGGCAAAAATGATCTGATTCATCAACCAGATCACAAAAGGTTCCATACCCGACAGGGAAAAGTAGCCCGTTTTGATCCCAAAGAGGCAGCATTCTCCACACAAGAGGAAAAAATCATCATCCGTCTTAATCAAGGAACAGGTCTGCATGTTTACAGTCACCATAACATCACGTTTCATGCAGATGAAGACATTGTACTGCATGGCAAAAAAGTCGAGATGAGTGCCAGCGGTATGCTGAAAGCTGCAAGCAAAGGCAGCTATATACAGCTGGATGGTACGTTTCAGACACATGCTGCCAGACTCTCGCAAAAAGGATTGTCCACTGCCGAGCTTAAAGCATACTATTCACTCATTAAGGAAATGAATGGTCAGAATTATCCACAGTGGTTGCAGAATGGACTGCTTAAATTCAAAAAGCAATATTATGAGGCTAATGCCAAAGGAGACCAAAAGGCTAGCCAACAAGCGGCTGAAAAAGCCAAACAGTTACGTCAGCAGTGGAAGTCGATATGTCAGCTGCCAGATTGGGCGCGGGAACAGATGAATGATTACACTGCTCAGTGGTGGGCAGCTCATGCCATAAATGACAAAAAGGAAGAAAATAGACTTCATGGTCTGGCTAGTCGGCTACGGGATAATGTACAGATCAATGCATTGATTCGAGATTGTCCTGGAAATGCTTATAAAGATGCGAATCGTCTTGAAGAAATTTCCCGTCAGTATGCAGATATAGTTAATCATCTGGCACCAGGAGACAAGAAGGTGCTAGCACAAGAAGCAGCAGAGCTTCGCAGCAAATATGGAGTTGGCGATCTGGCAGCAAGACAAAATTTAAATAAACTGGCTCATAAGTATCCGGACAGTTTCCAGTATAAACTACCGATGAAGGGCGAGTGGGATAAAGAACTGAATAGTGCACTTTACGACTTTGCGAAGAAATACGGGTTAGCAGATAAAGGATACAGCCGTGAAGTATTGGAAGTTTATCTGTATCAGGTGGCGAATGGTATTCTACCTTGGCCGAAAGTGAAGCCAGTGACTAAAATTAAACCGGCCACCTCAGAAATAAATCAAAAAGATGAAGTTATTCCTAAGCAGGAAGTTTCTAATAAAGACATTCCACAAACAAATTATAAAGATGAAATTTTAGAAAAATCAGTTATTGAGGCTTATATTAATGCTCATAATTTAAAAGGTAACAGAGCTAAAGCAATTTATAGAGTAAATGAATATAGCAGTAATTCTATTATACGTAATAGTTTGTCTGCTAATAAAAACATCCCACTAGTATTCTTTTTTGAGGGCGATGGATCCTATAGCCATACACAATCGGATCACCCAGAAGGCAGATACGGTGCGAGTGTAATAGTAGTTATAGATGGACATATTAAATATACAAGTGCTAACACAAGTACGCTGCCAGACCATGAAAAAAAATCAGCAACAGTAAATGAAGGAGTATATGACTTTGTCGGTGGACTTCATAGAGGGGATTACCCAGCACTCAGAATAAGAGATGGAGGAGCTGTATCTTCAAAGATAGATGGTCGAAGTTATACTGCTACTGGAATTAATATCCACAAAGGATACAACAGAGATAATCCGGATCGACCTACTTCTACAGGTTGTATAACTATTCATAAAGACGAATATATTGGTTTCTTAGCAGCAGTAGGAGTAGTTCAAAATTCTTTATCAGAAAGCCCTAAAAAAATAAGAGGATTAGCGATTATCGATAGAAAGGATAGAAGTTAATTGTTAATATCAAAAAGAAGTACACTATTATGGATTCTTATACTAATTTTCTTGATTAGCGGTTGCAACCAATTAAGTGAAAGTGACACTTTACTGAAGCATAAAGATATAGACACAGCACTGCCGCGTCATACTTTTACTAAATGGATATTATTTCGCGGTGAAAACGACAGTGAGTCCCTAGATTACATTAGCAACCTGAATGATCCATCTGGTAACAGTTACGTCCGTATTAATGATATTATTCATGTCTTATATATGCATGAGCATGATAGTTATCCAGAAAATGAACTCTATCTCGGAAGAATCAGCGAAGATGGCAATAGTATTGCGCTTATTCGAGAAGGAACAGAGTTAGATCATAAGGTCGTTAAGATTTTTGATTTAAGTACCAAGCGCAAAATCAATGAGTTCAATCTTAAAAACGAAGATATTGCCATTTCTCCTGATCTACAAACTTATGTATACGCTGTTCAGGATACAGCTAATGCTGGTATATATCAATTCGATGGAGGAAGTAAAGTCTTGAAAAAACTGGATAAAGATGCTGACGGCATGAGCATTTACGATCTTTATCCGTACGAGAAGTCGGCTGCCGATCTGCAGGATCATAATGTAATGAAACGCATGGGCATTACTTTTTCGCCGGTCCAGACCTTCGATAGTAAAGTTGATTTGATGCAGTACAGGCAGAGTATCCCCATAGCTTCAATTAAGGCTTCCTCGAGCTTGGCGGATCAGTCCGGGCATTCCTATAGACCGGAAAATCTGATAGATGGCGATATGCGAACAGGATGGTGCGAAGGGGCAAAGGGCGATGGAATCGGAGAATCCATTACAATTAACTTTGGTAAAGAACAGATGATTAGCGGTATGGAGCTGGTGAATGGTCTGGCTACATCGGAGAAAGCCTATAAAGCGAACAATCGGGTGAAAAAGATCAAGCTTGAATTTTCGGATGGCCGTGTACTTACGCTGGATACTTACTTTATGGAGCAGTATTTTGACATACCTATCACTGCATCTTCTGTACAAATGACAATTCTCGAAGTCGATCCTGGTGAGAAGTATCATGATACCTGTATGACTAGATTAAGATTTTTCTAGAAAAGAAGGGACCTATTTATGCAGTGGAAAGAACCTACATTTGGACCTACACCTGTATTAAGAGTACTGGCATCCGCCAATGCCAAGCGTAAGGCGCAGGCATATGATCTGATAAAGGAACAGAAGAAGCAAAAATTAAATTATCCAAGCTGGGCACAGGAATGGATGCGCAAATATAAAGCAGATTGGAATCTGGCCCAATCAAAGGGAGATATAGCTGGAATGCGTAGGGCGCAGCAATTGGCTGATGGGCTGCGGACTAAACTGAAAGAAATAAATAAAATGCCCAAGTGGGCTCAGGAGCAGATGCAGAAACAGACGGTTCGCTGGATGGAAGCTAACACCGTAGGAAACGTACTGGCCCAAAAAGCTGCTCAGAAAGCAGCACAGTCAATAAGGGACAAATGCAAGTTAATCCAGGAGATTGCAAAAAAGTCGCCAGCAGATGCAAAAGATTTAAGTGACCTTACTGCAAAGTGGTATGCTGCACATGATCATGGAATAGTAGATGGGAAAGTTTTTGTAAAAGATTCGAAAGAAATTAAATCGGCAAAAGAGAAGTACAGCAAACAGGCACAAACTATTATTGATCAATATAATTTGTCAGATAACGAATCGGATATTAATAAAAATGGACATTCTCAAAATGAAGAAGCATCACAAAAAGACCCTACTACATCTAAAGAAGACCCTAAGGAAGAGCTTAAAGAGGACTCAATACAGAAGGCTATCAAAATTACCGGGGCTTTTGAAGGTAGAGGGTATACTAATATTGCAGGTAACTTTGATGGTCAGGGTCTATCATTAGGATTTTTACAATGGAACATAGGACAAGGTACATTGCAACCTTTGCTTCTAAAGTATATTAATAATTATAAAGTGGACGCACAAACTATATTTGGCAACCATTATTCAAAACTTACTCAAGTACTTAATGGATCTAAACAAGAACAAATGAATTGGGCTAAATCAATTACAGATGGTAGAAAAATTCAAAATGATTGGAAAGAACAATTCATTAAGCTTTGTAATACTAATGAATTTCAAAAAATACAAAATGATGCTATGAGTACGTATATCGATATGGCTTATAATATGGCAGACGAATTTAACTTAAAAAGTGAACGTGGACTTGCATTAGTATTCGATATTGCTGTACAAAATGGAGGCTTTAAATCATCGATAAAAAATTCAATAAAAGCTAAAATCAATACTAACCAGTTGACAGAAAAGGAAGTATTGACAGTTATAGCGCAAGCAGCAGTAGATAAATCAAAAGCAAAATATCAAGGAGATGTTAACTCACGCAAGTTTACCATTGTAAATGGTACTGGCACTGTACATGGTAAATCGTATAATCTCGAGAAAGATTTTAGCCTTACAGATCAACCATTTAAATGAAAGTAGAGAAAACTATGTATAAAATATATTCAGGAATATTTTGTGTAATATTTTTTTTGTTTATTTGCTCCTGTAGTACAGAAAGTGTTTCTATTAATGACAGACATGCTACCAATAAATACAGTAATGCTACTACTGAGAAAGATTCAAGTGAATTGGCAATCTTAAAAAAAGATATAGTAGCTATTCATAATAAAAAACTAAGCATTGGAAATAGGAAGAGAATATTAGAGAAATTTGTGCCTCAGTTTACGGAGTGGTTAAATAATCCAGACAATAGTAATATTACCGATACAAATTTAGAAAAAATATTTTTTGGTAAGTTGACGTCTATGACTCAGAATAAAGTATTCCATAATGGGCTGCTTACTATAAAAATAGTAAGCTACCAAGCGCCCGCCGAGATTACAGGAGACTTAGAGAGTCGGTATACTTTTATTCAATGGTCGGATCAAAATGGACTTAATCATGCACAGTTACTTATTGATGCTGATATAGAAAGAGTTGAACAACTTCTTGTTTATACGTCGAATAATAAAACTGAACTTGTTTTAATAGGACATAGTTATTTGTATTCTCCTGAACCAGTATTTATCTCCGTATGGGAATTGAACAAAGCTGAATGGAGTAGGAAAAAGAAAGATATTAACAACTTGCTATATTCAATGAAAAATTGGGGTGTAAGTTTAGAAAATGAAGAAATTATCATAAAAAATCAAAGTACGATGAGTATTAAAAGTTTAAACGGAAATGAAGGATTTTTAGTCATAGATGAGGATAATTCCAGTATAAAAGTTAATTTATTAAATAATTTTATTATATTGGCTCCTTTATGGAATATAAGTAATAATTATAAAGTTGATGAAAAACAATCTTTCCAAGTGAATCTGTATCATTGGGGTACAGTTAAATTCGTATCTATTGAAGAAATGATAAACGGCTTACCTCAATTAAAATTTATTTTGATAGATGAATCTAATCAGGAAATTTATAGATTCCCTGAATTTTACGGCAATAGCCTATGGCCTTCTGTTCATAGTATTAAGGCAGTCTCTTTTCAGGATGTCAATGGTGATAAATGTAAAGATGTTGTTATCATTGCTGAGTATATTACAGGTGTAGGTAAGCAAGCAGCAGAGCCGTTCTCGGTAGCGAGTATTTATTTTCAGGACCAAGATGGAACATTTCAATCCATCCCTGCTTTAGATGACAAATTAAATGGTAATACTGCACACAATCGTACAGTTGCAGAAGTCGTTAAATATGCAAGTCAGCAGAACATAAAAGTGAACTAAATAATAGAGGAGTAAGAATATGAGCCATCCTATCATTCATTACAATGGCAGTCGTTTAGGCATTCAAAATCCCAAAATTAAAATCACTCAAACCATCAATGAGCATGTCAGATTGCAACTGACTGGCGTGCTCTCTGATAGTCATAAACAGGAATTTATGAACAGTATGGATGCAGGTGAGAAGCTGGCAATTTTCTTTCAGGATGATAACCAGAAAAGTACCCTTTTATTCAAGGGCTTGATCTCACGCCTACGTATGAAATCAGTAGCTAATGTGTCATATCTAATTATTGAAGCTTTATCCTATACATGTCAGATGGATGAGAAAATCGAACGACGCACATTCCAAAATAAGAAGTTGACCTATCAGAAGCTGCTGGAACAGATTACAGGTGATTATAAAAAATCTCATTACATAAGTCAGCTGCAGCAACAGACACTTGGTGAGTTCACTATGCAATATGATGAAACAGACTGGGAATTTCTTAAACGTATGGCTTCAAGATTCGGGTGGGGACTTATTGCAGATCCGCTTGATGAGAGCATTCGTTTTCATTTCGGTTTGCCTAATGAGAAGAGCAAAACCGAGTTAAAGAATTTCAATTATTCAGTTACACATGAATCCTTACCTAATAAATCAGCTAGAGCAAATGCCTATTCTTATTATAAGGTGCAGACGACAGGCTCTCGTGATATCAATCTGAGTGTAGGAGACCATGTAAAATTCCGTGGAAAAGAGCTCATTGTCAAAAAAGCGACCAGCATTATTCGTCATAATGATCTGTGGCATGAATATTGGCTGACTTCTAAAGAGAGTATGAAGCAGGAACTTATTTTAAACAGGCAGATCCAGGGAATAACGATAAAATCAAAAGTGATCGGCATTGAAGAAGATCATGTAAAAGTGTTTTTCTATGAGATAGATAAAGTTAAGCCGGCAATAGCAGATACTTGCACATTTCCTTATGCTACTTTTTATACTTCTGAAGGAAATACAGGTTGGTATTGCATGCCAGAATTATATGATTTTGTTGATATTTACTTTCCATCAATGGAAGAAAAAGATGCGATCGTAACTCACTCCATACGTAAAAGATCCAAGGGTGGGGATATTATTAAAGACCCTGCTGTTAAAATTTTTATGACCAAATATCGTAAAGCAATTATATTTGAAGAAAATGAAATATTGATCACAGGCAATGATGACGAAGTAGTTATCCGGCTTCTTGACGATCATGGTATCGAGCTGCGCAGTAAAAAGGATATTCGTGTAAAAGCAGATGGTAATCTTACTTTTCAAGCTGGTAAAACTCTACAGATTACGGCTAAAGAAGCTATAGGATTAAAATGCAAAACCAGCGAATTAATTATGAATAAAGATATTCAGATTACAGGAGAAAAACATAACATCCTCTAGCATTTTAACCAGTAATGTATAGAAAGAAGGATTTGCATGGGAAAGGTAATGGTTGGAGCCTCTTTAATATCGATAACATTGAGTCAGCAGGAGATAATTGAAGAGTGGAAGCGAAAAATTGAACAGAAAGAATATCCATTTATCAATATCAGTGCTTCAAAAAAAGAAGATTTCTCTACGGAAATGGTTAGGTAAATTTATGTATCGAACAATAGTAATTTAAATATTTATCATATACTGTATTACAGGCTGCAGCTCGATAGTTAGCGAACTAAAAAGCATGCAGTCTGAGAAGATATCTTTACAACAATAGCGGGTGTTCAAGCTGGAGTATATCTGATAACTAGTCATCTTTACCATCAGGAGGATATTACGATTCACTATCCTCAAATCTAGTAGCTGGCAGATACAAATAAAGAACAGCCATAAATAAAGAGGTAGGAAGTAAAGTGGAACCAATTAATTTCTGAATAACGGATGCTCCTCCAATTAATGTAATTTCAAACTTCCTGCAGCTAAATACCAAAGTGGAAATAACGAAAAAACAGCTAAATCAGTCTGATTTCTCTTACAAAACTATAGTATTTCCTAACATTGGATTGTATAATCGTACAGAACGTACATATTATTCAACGATGTATGTTATTTTATAATTGAAAGAGGGGTTGGAGGATGGCAAGAAAGAACGGCCTATCCGTTAAGACAGTCGTAGCCGTAGGTATTGGTTCCGCACTGTTCGTTATTCTGGGACGCTTTGGTTCCATTCCAACAGGTGTAGCCAACACAAATATAGAGACTACATATGCTCTGCTGGCTCTGTTTGCTTTGCTGTATGGCCCATTCGCAGCCCTTCTGATCGGTCTGATCGGACATACGCTCAAGGATGCCATTTTCTATGGTTCGCCATGGTTCAGCTGGATTATTGCTTCGGCTATCTTCGGATTAATTGTAGCGCTGATGACACGCCGTATTCGTATTCATGATGGCGAGTTTGGGATAGCCCAGATTATCCGCTTTAATGTCGCACAGGTCATCGCCAATGTAATTGCTTGGCTGGTTGTTGCTCCGGGACTTGATGTACTTATCTATTCCGAGCCGGCGAACAAAGTATTTACTCAAGGAATCTACGCAGGTATCTCCAACATCGTGACCGTTGCTATTCTCGGTACACTGCTGGCAATCGCTTATTCCAAAACACGCACCAAGCGCGGCAGTCTTTCGCGCGAAGCTTAATCGCATATACACATAAACAAGTTCAGGCCGGTGAGTCTCACCGGCTTTTTCTATTGAACAGCGACAGGAAGGAAGGGCAAGCATGAGAAAACCTGTAATACAGTTTCAGGACTTCAGCTTTCAGTACAGGGCTCAATCGGAGCCCACACTTCATCATATTAACCTGACCATCTATGAAGGAGAGAAAGTGCTCATCGTAGGTCCATCCGGTTCGGGTAAGAGTACGTTGTCCCACTGTATGAACGGGCTGATCCCGTTCTTTTACCAGGGGGAAATCAGCGGCTCGCTGCATATTGGCGGACAGGAATCCCGTGAATTGGGCATTGCCGAGCTTTCCGATCGTGTGGGAACGGTACTGCAGGACCCTGACGGGCAGTTCGTCGGACTGACGGTTGCCGAAGATATTGCTTTTAAGCTGGAAAATGATACCGTACCGCAGGCCGAGATGATCCGGCGCGTGACCGGAGCCGCTGAGACGGTAGAATTTGCTGCTTTTCTGGAAGCATCGCCGCAGTCTCTCTCTGGTGGACAAAAGCAGAAAACAACGCTCGCCGGTGTGCTGGTAAGTGAAGCGGACGTGCTGCTGTTTGACGAGCCGCTCGCCAGTCTGGACCCGTACACCGGTCGTATGACTGTCGATCTGATCGACCGTATTCACCAGGAGACCGGCCGTACTATTGTGATTATTGAGCACCGGCTGGAAGATATGCTGCACCGTCATGTAGACCGGATCATTGTCGTCAATGATGGCAGAATCGCTGCAGATATGACACCTGCCGAGCTGCTCTGCTCCGGACTGCTGCGCCAGACAGGCATCCGGGAGCCGCTGTATCTGAATGCACTCCGTTATGCTGGCTGTACAGTCACACCGGAGATGCAGCCGCAGCATATTGACAGCATCCAGCTGGATACATGCCTTCCTTTGCTGACTGAATGGTATAACAAGCAGCAGGGAGACATGTCATTCTCTACTGCCGAACCGGTGCTGGAGCTGCAAAATGTATCGTTTGGCTACAGTAAAAGCAATCCGGTGCTGCACGATGTCTCGCTCACGGTTCGCCGGGGTGAGATGATCTGTATCGCCGGACGCAACGGAGCCGGCAAGTCCACCATTTCCAAGCTGATCTGCGGATTCTATCGTCCTACTTCCGGACAGATTCTGCTGAATGGACGTAATCTGGCCAAGGATACGATCAAGGAACGGGCGGACAAAATCGGCTTTGTCATGCAGAATCCGAATCATATGATCTCCAAGCCGCTGATCTATGACGAGGTGGCATTAGGGCTGCGTACACGAGGCGTGCCGGAGGAAGAAGTCCAGCAGCGCGTCCACGATGTGCTGCAGGTATGCGGATTGTATCCGTTTCGCAGCTGGCCCGTCTCTGCACTGAGCTATGGACAGAAAAAACGTGTGACCATCGCGTCTATTCTTGTGCTGCGGCCGGAGATTCTGATCCTGGATGAACCGACCGCCGGACAGGATTATCGCCATTACAACGAGATGATGGAGTTCCTCATGGAGCTGAATGCACAGGGAATCACCATTATGATGATTACCCATGATATGTATCTGATGATGGAATATGGACAGCGTACGATTGTACTGTCCGAAGGACGCAAGATTGCCGATGATGTGCCTGCACGTGTACTGAGCGATGAAGCGATTGTGGCTGCTGCCCATCTCAAAACGACATCACTGCACGAACTCGCCCAGCGCTCCGGTGTCGGCAAACCGTCCGAGCTGGTGAGCCGATTTATCTCATATGACAGGGGGATACGGCAGTCATGAGTACACAGATGTTATCCTATACGAATCTGAATACGCCGATTCACCGCCTCACCGGTGTGACCAAGCTGATTTTCTTTATCCTGTGGGCGCTGACCGCGATGATTATTTACGATACCCGCTGCCTGCTGGTAATGCTGGTGCTGAGTCTGATTATTTTCCGGATGTCCCGTGTGCCGTTCCAGCAGTATTCGTTTGTGCTGTATCTGATCCTGGTGTTCTTTGTGATCAATCAGGTGGCAATCTTCCTGTTCTCGCCGCTGTATGGGGTAGAACTATATGGGTCGCAGCATGATATTGTGCATATTGCCGGACGGTATACGCTGACCTGGGAGCAGCTGTTTTACCAGTTCAATGTCGCCCTCAAATATGCGGTTGTGATCCCGATTGCCCTGCTATTCCTGCTGGTGACCGATCCGAGCGAGTTCGCTTCGTCGCTGAACCGGATCGGCGTCAGTTACAAAATTGCCTATTCGGTGGCGATCGCACTGCGGTATATCCCGGATGTGCAGCAAGATTTTCAGAATATTGCGTTCTCTGCCCAGGCGCGTGGTATCGATATTTCGCGCAAGGAGAAGCTGGGCAAGCGTCTCAAAAATGTGATATCGATCCTGATGCCGCTGATCCTGACCAGTGTGGATCGCATCGAGAAGATCAGTACCGCGATGGAGCTACGCGGCTTCGGACGCAACAACAAGCGCACCTGGTACAAGAGCCGTCCTTTCCAAAAAGGGGATTATGCAGCATTGGTGCTAGTGATCATGGTGGCAGTTGTGAGCTTTGCGGTTACTTTTGCAGACGGATCGAGATTTTATAATATTTTTCAGTAAAAAGTAAAGAGTAAAGAGTAAAGAGTAAAGAGTAAAGAGTAGATAGTGGATGATCGACACACAGATATAAGGTAGCTGGGGAGGATGATAATCTTGGCGCAGGATTGAATGGGGATAGCGTTCATTAGGTTATCAAAAGCAAGTTGTTAAAAATGATGTATAACTTGCTCCAGCTATACAGCCTGTTCCAGATGTATGTCAGCATCCATCTATCTTCATAAACAGAAATAGCTGTTCATTCAAGCACAAACAAGCCAGCCGTGATCAATAAACGGCTGGCTTGTTTGTATATACTTAAAAGGATCAAAGCAATATTCGTTATGCCGATGATGTATCCAGCTTAGAGGTTCTGACTGGCTGGACGTGGAATCTGGTTGGTAGCAGCCATCTGGTTCAGGAATAGCAGCAGCTCTTTGTTGAATTTGTCCATCTCGTCGAACATCATGGCATGTCCACTATGCTCGAACAGCACTACACGTGCATCCGTGATCGATTCACTGAGCAGCTGAGCCAGGTCGGGATCGCAGATTTTGTCCTTGGTTCCCTGGAAAATGACGGTTGGAACAGTTACCGCAGACAGATCGCCGCGCAGATCTTCATCACGCAGAGCGATAGCGGCTTTGATCGTACCGTGATGGGAAGCCTGGAGACAGAGAGATTCCAGCCATACCATCATGCCGGCTTTGGTTTTGGAATGAGTGAAATCCAGACCGAATTTGCCGAGCATTTTCGGACGGTCTTGGTATGTGGCTTCGATCAGATTCGAAGTCACATCGTCCGGGTCCATGCCGTGGTCAAAGTCTGCACGCTTGGTAAATACCGGTGCAGCTGCACCCATCAGTGCTAATTGTGCAATTTCATGTCCCTGATGACGGGCCATATAGCGAATAGCGACCGCGCCTCCCATGGAGAATCCGATCAGTACGGCATTTTCGATCTGTAGTTCGTCGATAACCGCGCGCAGATCATCTGCCATGCGGTCGTACGTATAACCTTCCCACGGCGCATCCGATTTACCAAAGCCGCGGAAATCGATTCCAATACAACGATATCCATCCAGCGGAAGTCGGGAGAACTGATATTCGAACATCAGATGATTGGAAGGCCAGCCGTGCAGGAAAATGACCGGAATGCCTTCGCCGAGGTCTTGTACAAAAAGTTTTACGCCGTCTTCTACCTGAATATATTTGCCCATACGTATTGCCTCCATGTCTGAATGTTTTACCGTCGAAGTGCCAAACTGTATACGAATTATATAAAAATGTAATCTGCTTACATTTTTCTCTTTAACGGTTGTGTATATATTAAACGCTTTAGCTACTAAGCAAACGATTAAGGCAAAGAAACAATAGAGGAGAGTTGTTGTTGTGTACGATGAAGCAATGCATGGTATTGCGAAGGGGTTGTATCCAAGAATGCCTCTGTTCTACTGGATGGAAGATCATCATATTCTAGAAGTACATCAAATTGCGAAGCTGTTAAATCATAACGTTTATTCGTTATCCAATTATAAAAATGGGCTCCTTCAGGCAATAAAGTTTTGCGGATTTCTCCACCGATCCATGTATGTACAACCAGCGCAGTTACACTGCACTGTCCACGTGCTGGACATTCCGGAGTCCAGAGAGAGCTGGTATGTTGTGACCAGCAGGAGGGTATGATGTGCTGCAGTTGCTGAATAGTTAGCTTATTCATATAGAGAATTTTCCAGCTGGCTCAAGCGATAGGTATTGAAGAAGTTACTCGCTGCCAGAGATATGCGCGTCAGTACCAAGCATGCAATTGCCAGAGTAGCATTATCCATAGACTGTCTCCTTTAACATGGTGTAAGCAAAGCAGAAGGCAAAGATAGCGATAGAATGCATAGTAGAAGCGGTAATATGCAGCATATCCAAAATTAAAAAGTGCCTATTCTGCTTTTATCTGTACCGTATCATATATAATAAGTGCATTTAACAAGATTTTTACTGAAATTGGTAAAATGGATATGGTTAAATAGGGTTAGATTATGGTATCTTGAGGTAGTTCGATGCTATACATAAAGAAAGAGATAATAAAGATGTTTTGGAGTTCGAAATGTATTTAATAATAGCTCCAAAATAGATGACGTATAAGATAGTATAGATAGTTTTCGATTGGAATCAATAGCTGCAGTATGACGAAGGATACTTCAAAATATAGGAGGTTAATAAATGAAAGAATCAGAGATTTTTATGAAAGGGTATCTGAATAGAGGTATCAAAATAACTTTTCTGGATAACTTGTCTGTAATCGGAATGTATCTTGATTATTATTATTTTAATAATGTCATTGTTATCATGCCAAAGGAAGCGCATGATGATACAAGGCTTTTAATTCCAATGAGTGCGATTAAAACCATAGGGCCTTGGGATCTTAATGAATATGATTATCTTGAAGATGAAGGTATAATTTTACAAAAAGAAGATCGGTGATCATACTGTGAATCTGGAGGGAAAGGCTAAGACCCTCAGCAAAATGAACAGAGCATCGGATACATTCCTATGCCGGGTTCTACTTCATAATCCTAAGATCTCAAAAAGTCACAACTAATAAAATATGTACCAATAAAAAGCCGCCTTTTCACAATCCCATGGAAAAGGCGGCTTCTTTTATTCAAATTGATCATTTCTATCTATCTTACTTGCATGATTCAGATCAATTAAATCTTATACCTGCTCTACAGCCGTACCCTGATACTGCACCAGCAGCTGATCCAGCGACAGCTCGGCTGTACTCGCATACACAATATCTGCTTCAGCCAGCGTCATGCTATCGCCTACACCAACTGCGAACATGCCAGCGCCTTTGATCGACGTAACGCCTGCGGCGGCATCTTCGATACCAAGGCAGGCAGCCGGATCAACTCCGAGCTGCTCGGCAGCTTTGAGGAAGATCTCCGGGTCCGGCTTGGAGTTGCGGATCTTGGCAGCGTCGACGATGGTATCGAACGAATCGCGCAGCTGTAGCGAATCCATCACGGCAAAGGCGTTTTTGCTAACCGATGCGAGGCCGATCTTGAGACCTTTTGCATGGATGTCCGCGATTAGTTCGCGGATGCCTGGCAGTACATCATCCGGCGTCACTTGCTTGATCAGCTCTACATAATGATCGTTCTTTTGCTTGGCGAGCTCCAGCTTCTCTTCATCAGAGTAGCTGTTTTCCTTGCCGCCGAGCGCGAGGATCTTATTCAGCGAATCCATACGGGATACGCCCTTCAGTTCCTCATTGAACTCGCGGGTAAAAGGAACCCCGATGCTTTCGCCGAGTGCCTTCCATGCGAGGTAGTGATACTCGGCGGTGTCTGTCACGACACCGTCGAGGTCGAAGATAACGGCTTGCAGTTCCGGACGCATTAGGCTTCGCCTCCTACCAGCACTTCGGCAGTTTGTTCTTTTTGGATCACAGGTACCGTGTGCTTGCCGTCTGCCGGTAGAGTGATCTTCTCACCGTACAGCTGCAGTGACAATTCCGGACCTTCCTGGGTCAGCTGTACCAGCTCGCGGGATACTTCCACTTTGATAAAGTGATCGCGGTAGACGATATTGAAGCTGTAACGATCCCAAGCCTGCGGGATAAATGGCGCAAAGCTCAGTGTCTCATTGGCGGTACGCATACCGGCAAATCCTTGTACAATGCCGAGCCATGATCCGGTCATGCTCGTGATATGCAGACCATCTTCGGTATCGTTGTTATAGTTGTCCAGATCCAGACGTGCTGTCCGGTTGTACATTTCGTATGCTTTCTCTTCCATGCCCAGCTCTGCCGCGAGAATGCTGTGAATACAAGGAGACAGGGAAGATTCATGAACTGTCATTGGCTCGTAGAACTCAAAGTTACGGCGCTTTTCTTCCGCCGTATATTGGTCATTCAGGAAATATAGTCCCTGCAGTACATCGGCTTGTTTGATAAAGCAGCTACGCAGGATTTTGTCCCATGACCATTTCTGGTTGATCGGACGGTCTGCCGGATCGAGATCGTCTGCGCTCATCAGGTCCTTGTCGAGGAACGTGTCATGCTGGACAAAGATACCGAGTTCTTCGTCATATGGCAAGTACATGTTGTCAACGATATGCTGCCATTTCGCCAGCTCTTCATCGTTAATTTCAAGCTTGGAGATGACTTCGGTATGACCCGCGGCCTGCAATTCACGCACTACCTGAATTGTATATTCCAGTGTCCACGCCGAGATCCGGTTGGTGTACCAGTTGTTGTTAACATTGTTCTCGTATTCATTCGGACCGGTAACGCCGTGGATCATGTACTGACCCTGGCGCTTGCTGTAATGCACGCGATCTGCCCAGAAGCGGGAAATGCCTGTCAGTACATCCAGACCGTACTGGTGCAGGTAATCACGGTCACCGGTATAATTCACATAGTTATAGACTGCATAGGCGATCGCGCTGTTACGATGAATCTCTTCAAACGTAATCTCCCATTCGTTATGACACTCGACACCGGTAAAGGTAACCATCGGATACAGCGCACCCTGCAGACCTTGCTGCTGGGCATTGTGATAAGCGCCGTCCAGCTGGTTATGACGATACACACAGAGATTGCGGGCAACCTCCGGCTTGGCGGTAGACAGATAGAGCGGGAGTGCATACGCTTCTGTATCCCAGTACGTAGCGCCGCCGTATTTCTCGCCGGTGAATCCTTTGGGACCGATATTCAGGCGTGCATCTTCACCGTAGTAGGTAGAGAACAGCTGGAACAGATTGAAGCGGATACCTTGTTGGGCTTCGTCATCGCCTTCGATCGCTACGTCCGCCATCTCCCAGCGCTGCTTCCATCCTGCGGCATGAGCGTCAAGCAGTGCTTCGTATCCCTGCTTGGCAGCACGATCCAGTACAGTCTGACCGTTCTCCGGCAGCGTGCCGCGTGGATGATCACGATCGGTTGTAAGCGCAATATATTTATACAATGTAACGGTCTGTCCCTGCTCTGCCTGGGATGTGATCGTATTTTCTACATATTCTTCCCGGGAAGAGTAAGAGATCGATGGTGTACCGCCAACGACGTCCAGACGCATGGAAGCAGCAATCTGGAATGTCGGCGTGCCAAAGGAATTATCCTTGGTCTGCATCACCAGATGACCGTTCAGCTCGGAAGCGGATTTGTCGATTTCGACCCAAAAATCTTCGTCGTAGTTGGAATCTTCATTGCGGATATCGCCGTCCAGATAAGGGATCAGGGTGATTTCGTCGCTATAGTTTACAGGCGTGACAGCATACTTGATAACCGCCAGTTCCTGATCGGCCACAGAGAGGAAGCGGGACGTCTGGATGCGGGTTTCCTTTTCGCCGTGAATAACTGTGAATTCGCGGGATAGAACGCCCTGCTGCATATCCAGCTCGCGGTAGTAGTCCTTGATCTGGGACTGGCTCAGATCGACTTCTTCGCCATCCAGCAGCAGACGAATGCCGATATAGTTAATAGAATTGATTACTTTGCCAAAATAGTGCGGGTAGCCGTTCTTCCACCAGCCGACACGGGTTTTGTCCGGGAACCAGACGCCTGCAACATAGGAACCGCGGTGCATATCGCCGCTGTAGTTCTCCTCGAAATTACCACGCATGCCCATATGACCGTTACCAAGGCTCATCATACTTTCTGCAAGACGGAATTCTTCCGTATGCAGTTCGCGTTCAACAATTTTCCACGGGTGGATATCAAACAATCTTTTCATGAGAAATCACTCACTTCCTGGATAGTTGGGTACAGCTGGTGACTATTGTGCAAACGTTTGCCTAAAGTGCCGAAAAAAAAGCCCTGGCCATCAAGCTGGATTTGAGACTCATTATACATGATTACCATTTGCCCCGCCAGTACCTTTTTTGATAGCGTATTCAGTCTGGTGAATAAAGACATTTTACAGAATCGAAAAGGGCTGATCCAGCGCCCTTTTTTGGCTGGCGTCCGGTGTATATGCACCTTCTTATCTATGCTTTAAATACAGGAATAGTCTGAAGAGTGGTTCGATGATTGGAAGAGGAATTTTATAGGAATTTTTATAATTAAATACTGTAATATTCATTAAGGCTTTTGGACGAAATTTAAACCGCATTTCTGCATTTAAAAGGATTAATTTTTGCGGAAAATGATACAGCAGAATAGGCGGCAACCCAAGCAGCCTGCCAATGTTCAATAAACAGCAGTCTGCAGCCGAAGGAGACCATGGATTCGCAGCAAATGTAGGCGGTTTTGCCGATTATGGGTACAAGATATTAGCGCCAGAGCTATATACGCTCCAAACGTATAGGAGAGTGTGTACACATATATGAACCAATCAAATGGGATCAAGAATGAAAAGCAGGGGGTAGCAGCATGAAATGGCAGGGTAGACGAGCAAGTACGAACGTGGAAGACCGCCGCGGCAGAGGCGGCAAAACAATTGTAGGAGGCGGGATTGGCGGAATTATCGTCATTATTATCGTTATGCTGCTGGGCGGCAATCCGTCCAGTCTGATCAATAATATGACTTCCAGCGGAACGCAGACCGTTGGCAATTATCAGGGTACCGCCCAGGAAGAAGAACTGGTCGATTTTGTCTCGGTCGTACTGGCGGATACAGAGGACGTCTGGAGCGATGTATTCAAACAGCAGGGACTGACCTACAAAAACCCGGAGCTGGTCATCTATAGCGGCAGTGTACAGTCTGCCTGTGGCACAGCAAGTTCGGCAGTAGGACCCTTCTACTGCCCAGGTGACCAGAAGCTGTATATCGATCTGAGTTTCTATGATGAATTAAAGCAGCAGTTCCAGGCACCGGGTGACTTTGCTATGGCTTATGTAGTCGCCCATGAAGTCGGTCACCATGTACAGACATTGCTCGGTACGATGGACAAGGTTGAACCTTACCGTCAGCGCCTCAGCGAAAAGGAGTTCAACACCAAGTATCAGGTGCGCATCGAGCTGCAGGCCGATTATTATGCCGGAGTATGGGCTCATTATGAGCAGGGCAAAAACCTGCTGGAGCAGGGCGATCTGGAAGAGGCACTGACTGCTGCGAGTGCGGTCGGGGACGATACGATCCAGCAGCGTGCACAGGGTTATGTAGTACCTGACAGTTTTACCCACGGTACATCCGAGCAGCGCAAACGCTGGTTCTACAAGGGATTTGAGTCGGGTACGATTCAGGGCGGCGATACCTTTAGCGTGAGTGATAGCAATTTGTAAGCTGTTATAAATAGCAAGCGGTCAGAGATATGTATACGTAATAGAAGCAGAGCCAAAAGGCTTGCCTTCTCCGTCTGGAGTGGGCAAGCCTTTTGGCTGTAGCTGTATATACATCATGCTCTGTAAGCATGGATAAGCTTGATATTTATGTGGCTGCGGGAGGAAGCCATGAACAGAGCCAAATCATGGATCATTTATTCAGCAACCCAATGTGTTGATTTGCTTTTTATACCGTTTGGTTGGCTTGGTATAGCACTCCACCTGTAACCTGCTATGCTAGTGCAGATGATCCTGCTGAAACGTCTTTTCGATCTCCGCAGCGATCACCGGTTTGCTGAACAGATAGCCCTGCATTTCGTAGCAGTCGATCCCTTTTAGAATATCGGCCTGCTGACAGTCCTCTACCCCTTCTGCAATAACATTGAGATTCAGTCCATAGGCCAGATTGATGATGGAAGCAATAATAGAGTGGCTGTCCTTTTCATTGATCTTGCTAATAAATTCACGGGCGATCTTCAGCTTGTCGATCGGGAAGCTGGCGAGATAGGAGAGAGAAGAATAGCCGGTGCCAAAATCGTCAATAGAGATAGAGACGCCGAGATGCTTCAGCGCATGCAGCTGTGGGATAACATTATGGATATGGCTCATCGCAATTGATTCGGTAATCTCCAGATCCAGATAAGCCGGGTCCAGGCCGGTCTCCTGCAATACTTCGGCTACTGTATCTACCAGATTGCCCTGCTGAAATTGGCGCGGGGACAGATTGACACCCATTTTGATAAAGTGACCCTGATCTGCCCAGGTTTTGGCCTGACGACAGGCTTCCAGCAGCACCCAGCGTCCGATAGACAGGATGCTGCCGGTATCTTCGGCTACCGGAATAAATTCCAGTGGCGCGATCCAGCCGAGCTGTGGATGCTTCCAGCGTAGCAGTGCTTCCACACCGACCACTTTGCCGGAAGAAGCATCGACCTGGGATTGATAATGCAGCAGCAGCTCGTTATGATCCAGTGCAGAACCGATACTCTGCTCCAGCAGCAGCTTGCGGGTGATTTTTTCGTCATTATCATCGTAGATTAGATAATGTGCTTTGCCGTTAATTTTAACCTGATACATCGCCCGGTCAGCTTTTTGAACAAGCGTGCATATATCGGTCGAATGATCCGGATAAATAGCAATCCCGATGCTGGGGGTGCAGACAATTTTGTGCTGGCCGATATAATGCGGCTGCTGAAGAGACTCCAGCACTGCCTGCGCCGTATCGGTAATCAGGCGATCATCATCCGTAAGCGGCAGAAGCAGGGTAAATTCGTCTCCGCCTCTTCGGGCGACCATACTGTCTGCCGGCACATGAGCGGTTAGCCGTCCGGCAACGGATAGCAGCAGCTGATCTCCTACATCATGACCGAGCGTATCGTTGACATGCTTGAATCGATCCAGATCGATAAAGAACACAGCAAACCGCTGAATATGGGGCTGTGCTATCATCCATTTGAGATTCTCGTCATAGGCAGCCCGGTTGTATACACCTGTCAGTGGATCATGATACGCCAGATAATGGATACGCTCTTCATTGTTCTTTTTCTCCGTAATATCCTTGGCAATAGCAAAAGCGCCTACTGTATGCCCCTGGATCATAATCGGGATATTCGTCATCTGTACCTGAATCAGACGGCCGTCCCGAGCTTGCAGGCAGAGTTCATAACTTTGCGGCTGCCCTTTCCACGATTGCTGGAAATGCATACGTGCCATGTCTCTGTACTGCTCAGGGATAAAAGTAATATTGGTCAGCAAATCCAGTTCGTCCTCGCTGTATCCCAGCATTCTGGAAGCCGATTCATTGATGCTCAGAATATTGCCGTACAAATCCAGTGAGCAGACTGCGTCCGGATGGTACCGGAACAGGGAGCGATACTGCTCCTCGCTGCTTTCCAGGGCTATTGTTTTCTCGGATAAAGTAACGAGCAGCATCCGGTTCTCCAGAAGAATCAGCAGCTGCCGGATAATTACGAACAAAATGGATAAACCCGAGCCGAGTGCAATCGCGTTGCGACTGTTGGAATCAACGACCATAACGATAAACAGGGCAATTACCGTAATATACGGCAGCAGTGTCCTGATCCAGTTCGGCTTTTCCACAACTTCCACCGGCAGGGTGGTCTGCTGCGAAGGCAGCTTTTCCAGCGATTTCTTGTATACGATGCCTGTTAGTCCAATCAATAACAGACTGAGGCCAAAGCAAGGATTGGACCAGATCATCCAGCTAGAATCCTGGGTGTAGACCGTCACTGAAAACATGCAGTCGCCGATAATCTGGGTAAGCACTCCTGCAAATAGCAGGGACAGCAGCCGCTCCGGCCAGATGGTACGGAAGCCAAAATAAATTCCCAGCGCCGACAGCAGCAGGACCAGGTCGCCGATCGGATACGCCAGCGCCATACTCATATTGAAGGTCGGAATACCCGGTGTACTTACAATGGGCTGCAGCACATACTGCCAGCTCAGACTGATTGCCGCAGTCATGACAATCGCAATATCAAAAACGAATCGTACAGCACCGTAGGTTTTCAGCTTGCGTGATATCTGGTAAATAAATGCCGATAAATAAAATAAAGGCTGCAGGACGTAAAAAATATCGGCAACACTGGGAAAAGGCAGTTCCTCCTGCAAGATGGAATTGTTGTAAAGCCAGATAATATTGGCAATCAGGCTGCTTAGACAGCCCAGCATAAGCAGCAGCCATAGCGGACGACAGTCCTGTCCACCACGACGGTAGGCGGCTAGCAGCCATGACAGAGCAGCGATACCTGCAAGAATCGTCAGTACATCTCCGCCCCAGTCCAGCATGGGTTTATGATCCTGCCAGATGAGAATCCACGTATAATACAGCATCAGGTATATGATGATCAGCAAAATTGCAGCAAGCGGTTTGCTTGGTCTCCTCATTTCCAAAACTCCTTAGTGTTCACGTCCAGTCTTTCAACCAGAGTCTGTCCGGGGACAGCATACCTCTATATAGTCAAAAAGTCCTTATTCTATATAACGGAATTACTGCTAAGTAACTGAATAGGTAAGGCGGTTAAACGATGATTTAAATGTATTCGTCATCGAGGATTGGGAATGCGTGATTGTGTATTATATGATTAGAAGAGACCTGCTGATAGGGTTCCATTTACAGAAAGAGACAGAGGAGTGGCAGTATGAACAATATGCGTCTGAAAAGCAGTCTGGATCGGGAAAGTCTGGATGATCGTATGCAGTATGAACCGGAGATTATCGAGTTTTTTCTCAGCGTGGAGGATCTGGAGCAGAGCGATCTGATCCGTTCACGGATTCGTGAATTGCGTGAACGCGGCATCCGCGTCTATCTGCATCATCCGACCCGTTATAACGGTAAATTTCTGGATATTCTGAGCCCTGACCCGGATCGTTATCGGTATTATCAGCAATCGACCGAACAATTGGTAGCCATCTGTCAGGAAGAAGGCGCCAAATGTGTGATTCATGCCAATTACGTCAAAAGCGAGAATCCGGAGATTACACGGGAACGCACCCTGCTCATGAAAGCGGAGATCGAGAAAATTCTGGTCTATGGACAGGATGTGCTGCTGTGGGAAGATTCGACCGATGGGCTATTCTGTTATGCCAATCCGTATCTGATTGATGAAGTTATTATTCCGCTGCAGCTGCCGGTCAATGTGGATGTCAGTCATACCTTTATCAGCTTCCGCGGCGATAATGATCGTCTAAGGGAAGTGCTGGAACGAACCGCACCGTATGCACAGTATTACCATCTGGTAGACAGCATGGGGGAATACCATGATTCGCTGCCGCTCGGACAGGGCAAAATCGATTGGCGGATGGTCAAGCAGCTGGTGAATGGCAAAGATTATATTTTCGAAATCAATCTGAATGGTGGACATATCGACTGCACACCGATGGTGGAGAGTGCGCGTTATTTTGACAGTCTCTGAACGACTGCATCATCCTATAAGGCATCACTATAAAAGAAGCAGACTTCCGGTCACAGGAGGTCTGCTTTTTGTTTGCTTCATTTGCTATATTTTATTGGTTATGCATTTTTCGTCATTTTGTCACTAATGTGAAATATTCATAGCTTCTGTAGACACCAATTCGGTTACTATACCAATAAAGGGACACGCTTGATACAGCATGACCGACCAGAGCCGGCGGGCCTTTTCTATTTTACAGGAGGTGCAGATTTTTTGGGCTTTGAGATTGTGGTGTTGATTGTACTGATTCTGATCAATGCGTTTTTTGCGGCATCGGAGATTGCACTGATTACAGTAAATGATAACAAGATCCGGATCATGGCCGAGAATGGCAACAAAAAAGCAGCCATTATTCACAAGCTGACTTCGGAGCCGAGCGGATTTCTCGCTACGATCCAGATCGGGATTACGCTGGCAGGCTTTCTAGCGAGTGCGTTTGCTGCCGATACATTTGCAACCGTACTGGTCGATTATCTGGTTGCCCGCGGCATCGAGATCCCGCGTAATGTGCTGTCTACCGCGTCGGTGATTGTGATTACGCTGGTACTGTCCTATTTTACGCTGGTGTTCGGTGAGCTGGTTCCCAAGCGGCTTGCTATGAAAAAGGCAGAATCGATCGCCATGCTGGCAGCCAGTCCGCTGCATATTTTGTCCAAAATGGTAGCGCCGTTTGTCAAACTGCTGACCTTCTCGACCAATATGACTGTACGTCTGTTTGGCGTTGATCCGAATGCGGAAGATGAAGAAGCATCCGAGGAAGAGATCCGGATGATGATTGATACCGGACTGGAGCGTGGGACGATTCAGCCGAACGAGCGCATTATTATCAATAATGTATTTGAACTGGATAACAAGGATGCTGCCGATGTAATGACGCCAAGGACTGATGTGTCTGCAATTCCGGTAGATATTAGCCGGGACGATGCGATTGCACTGGCAACTGCGGAAAAGTACACCCGTTATCCGGTATATGAAGGTCATATCGATAATGTGATCGGTATGTTGCACGTCAAGGATATGATCGGCCACCTTGTTCATCAAGAAGCCCGATCGTGGGATGTACGGGCATTTATGCGACCGCCTTATTTTGTATCCGAGCATCAGCGCGGGGATACTTTGCTGGAAGAAATGCAGCAGAACCGTATACACATGGCGATCGTGGTGGATGAATATGGCGGTACTGCCGGGATCGTGACGATCGAGGATCTGATCGAAGAGGTTATCGGTAATATCTATGACGAGTATGATATGGATGAGACCGATTATGAGCAGATTGACGAGAGTACCTATATTTTCCCCGGATCGGCGCGGCTGGATGAAGTGCGCAGAGTCGTTCCTGCCGAACTGCCGCTGGAGGATTACGATACGCTGAGCGGATTTGTGATCGGAACGCTGGGACGGATACCGACTCGGAGTGAGAAGCCGGAGTTCGAGTATGAGCATTTCCGTTACAAAGTAGAGGAAGTCGGCCGTCAGCGGATTAATCGGGTACGTGTGCAGCGGTTACAGACTTCTTCTTTAAAATAATTTCCAGAGCAGCAATTGAAAAAGGCAGCCATCTTCTCCAAAGGTGGCTGCCTTTTATTAAAATAACACCTTAATCCAGCATACAATACCATAAATGATTACTATGGAAGGAAATGGTAACATACGAAGACCGCGAGGGATTTTTATTCATATACGAAGCAAATTCATGGTGAATTCATTCCATTTCTCGGGATCAATAAGCATAGAAAACTCCTTATATATTTAGAATCCGGCAAGAATAAAGATCCAATCTGCAGATGTATCGGCTGCATCAAGAACCGGAAAGAATTATTTTGCCTGTATTTCGATTCGAAACTGTTTATTTATGTCCTTTAAGTATGCCGCGTGCCGCCCGCTGACCGGAGATAACGGCGCCTTCCATCGTCGCCAGCAGCGGCTGTTTGGTATAATCGCCGGCGAGGAACAGTCCCGGTACTGGAGTTATCTGCTGCGGACGATGCTTCTCGTTGCCGGCAGATAATCGGTAAAAGTTTTCTTTGCCACGGATAATGCGGTACTGTGTCATCGTATCCACATTGGGCAAATCCACTGCATGCAGCGAGTTGCGGGTCAGTTCCCATACTTCTTCATCCGGCAGGTCGATCAGCTTGTCCGGATCGACGAGGATAATCGATGCCCGGCCTGTAGGGCGCTGGAACGTTGTACGTGACTGCTCGCTGAAGGACCCCAGCTGTGTTCCTGGACCAAAGTTCGTATGATCTGCTCCGGCGAGCTTCTCGGTCGCTTCGAACTGAGCCGTTACATAAGGCATCATCTCCAGTGCGAGGAAGTTCTGGCACCACTCCTGATCGCTAAAGTGCTCACCAACCAGGAGCTGGGAGCGGCGTATATTGGCAGCGACTACCACCTGCTCAGCCTGCATCTGTGTCCCGTCTTCCAGCTGTACGCCGGTAACGGCGCCATTTTCCACGAGCAGATGTGCAACCGGTTTGCCGGTCATCACCTGTCCGCCGCGCTCCTCGATTGCCCGGCTGAGCGGTTCGGTCATGACCTGGGTCATACCGCCCTTGAACGCACCAATACGGATCAGATGCGGACGCGGAATCGCCGGAGCAAACAGTCCAAAGAACGCATAGGTAGAGTACTGCTCGATCGGCAGGAAGAAAATGCCGGAGGATAACGGTTCGATCAGACGCTCCAGTGCTTTGTCGGTGACGCCATGCTTTTTGGCATATTCCTTGATCGGGATCTCATCCAGCTCTTCCGGATTTGCGAGATAGTCTTTGAAGCCTGCCGCGAAAAAGGGAGCGAGTGAAGCCTTGTCGAGTGGAGACAGCAGATCATTGTTACCGAGAGCGCCTGCCAGTGTTTTGAGCGGAGCCTTGAGCAGATCCAAACCGAAAGTGCCTTCGGCTTCCGGATGGCGTATATTGGTAGTTGTTTCCCAGTGAACAATCTCGTCCAGCACGATACCTGCGCGTTCCAGCAGTTCCGGCAGCGCAACATAGTAGCCGATAAATTTGTGGAAGCCGGATTCGACGCCCATTCCGTGCTCATTCCAGTTGGCTGTCCGTCCACCGATATAAGGAGCAGCTTCCAGTACGATGACTTTTTTGCCCTGATCCGCCAGCTCGAATGCACAGCTGAGTCCGGCCAGTCCCGATCCGATAATAATAGTTGGCTGTTCTGATGTGTCCTGATTGGTATGTAGCAAGATCCTTCACCTACCTTGGTTTTTTGGTATGCTTGGTTGTTTAGTATGTTATTAACCAGAATGAAGGATTTGATTGACCGGTAAACAGGAAAGGAAGCATAGTATCGACAAAGTATGCCGGAAAATACAGCAGAAAACAGGCCAAAAAAACCTGCGTATAACCGCAGGTTCTTTGGCGGGTCACCGACTGGAGGAATAAAAGCTGTACTGTTCCTGGTACAGCTATCGGTTTATTTGGAAAAGGAACTCATCTCATTTGCCAGATTGCGCAGATGGTAGACGATATAATCCTGATCCATCCAGTAGTACACTTCCTGTCCGGTTTTCTCATATTGTACGATTCCGGCATCTTTCAGGATACGAAGATGGTGTGAAATAGCCGGACGGCTGATTTTGAAATTGGAAGAAATTTCTCCTACATTCATTCTGCCTTTCTTACCGAGAATGGACAGAATCTGCAGTCTCATCGGGTCACTCAGACCATTCAGAAACCGCGTCGTTTTCCCCATATTATTGGAATCCAAGTAAGATTGGTTCATTGTAAATCTCCCGTTAGTAGTTAAATTTGGCCCAGCTTGCCCTGCGGCCAGTGAGTAAATCAACAAGCTCGCACGCTGTAAAGTTACTGTGGAATATAGCATAGTGATATAGGTGAGTCAACCAGGCATAAATGCGGCTAACAGTGAGATTATACGTGTAATTTCGTCTTATTGCAGAATATGCTGCAGGGTTCTCTCCAGTCTGCCATAGCGGAACATATAGCCTTCCTTGATCAGCCGGTTGGGTACCACCCAGCGGCTTTTGAGTACCAGTTCGGTCTCGGTTCCAATCATCCGGGCACCGAGTTCCAGTATCCAGCGAGGCGCTGGCAGACCTACCTTTTGTCCCATTGCCTGCCGCATGGCAGCCATCAGTTCGCGGTTGGTGACCGGGGATGGAGCGGAGCAGTTGAATACCCCATACAGTCCTGTGCGTTCCTGCAGAAACAGAATAATATGAAATAGATCATCCACATGAATCCAGCTAAAGCGCTGGTTCCCGTCTCCCTGCTTGCCTCCAAGACCGTAACGAACCAGATTCTGATACGGCGTCATCACGCCGCCGCCCGGACCGAGCACAATAGCGATCCGCAGCGCAATCTGCCGGGTATGCGGCAGCTCAAATTCAAAAAAGGCCTGTTCCCAAGCTTTGGCGACTTCGACAGAGAAACCGGTACCGATTTCCCCTGTCGATTCGGTCATCGGACGATCTTCCGAATGACGGTAGATCGTCGCCGTACTGGAATTAAACCATAAGGCAGGCGGTGACTGGCAGGAGAGGATAGCGTTTCCAAGGATGCGTGTTGTCTCCAGCCTGGAATTCATAATTTCCCGCTTATTCCGTTCCGTGTAGCGACAGTTGACCGATTTGCCAGCCAGATTAATCACCATTTCGGCGTTTTCCAGCGCCTCGACAATCTCGGATTGCTGATTCCAGGCTATATGACCCGACTGCCTGGAGATGATCACGACATCATAACCCAATTTGCGGAATTCGGCTTCAAAATACTGACCAATAAATCCTGTGCCGCCAGCAAGCACAACTTTCCCAGACATAGCACCAGCCCATTTCGTGGAGTATAGTGAATTCTCCGGTTATTCGCGTATCTAACCGGCATCATTATTTCAAAATTTAAATAAAAGCGAATAAACGGAATAGTTATTCACTATATTAATAAACCACGCAGGCAGGCTACGATAGGTGATTCGCAAAATAAAGCATGTTTGGATCACTATCAGGGTTACTTTCCAGTATGAAAAAATGGAACTAAATCGTATTCTGCTACAAATTCTACAGAATAAAAAACAATCAACCTGGCAGATTATCGATCCTATCCAGCTATGTAGTTACTTTTTTGTGCTAGTTGTACCATATTATTCTATATCCATGACGAAACTTTGTCATGCACTTGGCGATGTATTTACAAATGAATCAGCATACTCACTGAGCAAGAATAATGAAGAGCAGCGAATCCATTGGATTGAAACTTATGGACAAATACCCTTTCTCTTCCGAAAAGAGGTATTTGTCCATGAGCTTATAGGAGTTATCCTTTATTGTTGGGACAGTGTTTAGTCGGATGGTTGATTCGACTCGCGTTTCATTCGTTCACGGATACCACCGTCCACATCCTGTCCGGTCAGCATGGGCTGATGCAGACTGCCGGAGGTAGAGCCTGCAGGTGGAGCGCTTTGAATAACTTTTTGCAAATACTTGGCATTGAGGCTCTCGGTCAGACCCGGCATCAGATTGCTGGAAATAGTCGTGCCTTTGCTTTTGGCACCGACTTCTACGTTTTCCTGCGGATTATCGAGCAGATCGATAATAGCGTCGATCACATTTTGCGGATCATCCATAGGTTTCATCTCTGCCCGATGACCGGTGTAATTGCCGGTATGCTCAAACCATGGCGTATCAGTCGCCCATGGGTGTACCGTACATACGTGAATATCCTTTTGATCCTCCAGCTGCATCTCTTGATACAGCGCGGCACTGAGTCCGGCTACAGCGAACTTGGTCGCTCCATACGCAGTGTAATACGGGAAAGGAACCCGGCTGACGATCGAACCCAGATTGATCAGCGTCCCGTGTCCCTGCTGCTTGAACTGACGCAGTGCATAATGACTGCCGTACATGGTACCAAGCACATTGGTCTCTACAAGACGAGTCAGATCAGAAGTAGGAATCTCGGTATATGGACCGATAGCGCCTACACCGGCGTTGTTGATCCATACATCGATTTTGCCAAAAGCAGCCATCGCTGCATCGAACAAACGGGCGATATCTTCCTCGCGGCCCACATCGGTCGTAACAGCGATGGCATTGGGACCGATCTCGGTCGCCATCTGCTCGATCAGCTCGGTACGTCGGGCAGCGAGAACCACATTGGCGCCTTCAGCGGCGAGCTGCAGAGCTACCCCTTTGCCTATACCACTGGATGCACCGGTAATCACGACAGTTAACTGGTCATGCGGAATCTTTTGAGCCATTTCATTTCCTCCTGTTCGGGATAAAATGTTCTATCTGTCTGCTGTACATCAGTACCTGTGCCGGAATAGCTTCAAACGTGAATAGCGATCATGAATAGCGATATGACGGGAAATGAGGTGTGTTTTTTACCCAACGTTACTTGGACTCATCCGGTCTTGGATGTCCATGGCCGTCTCCGTGAACACTGGTGCCCTCGAATACCGGATCATACAGGCTGCCTGCCGTAAACTCGGCCGGCGGTGCATCATAGATCAGATTCTGAACGAATTGTCCGCTGATCTTCTCGGTCATTCGTGGCAGCAGATGACTGGACAGCGAAGTTCCTTTGACCTTGAAGCCTACTTCAACACTTTCCTGTGGATGGTCGATCAGTCGGTACATGGCATCAATAATATCGTCCGGATCATCCAGCGGCTTCATATCAATCTCGTGACCACTGTAATTGGCAGCATGCTCGGTCCACGGCGTATTCATCACCCATGGATGGACAGCGCAGACATGAATATCTGTTCTGCCTTCCAGCTGCATTTCCTGATTGAGCGCATAGCTGAGACCGGATATGGCTGATTTGCTGCCGCTATAGGCGGCAAGATAAGGAAAGGCTACTTTGCTGGCAAAAGAAGAGACGTTAATCAGCGTTCCGTAGCCCTGCTGCTTGAATTGGCGCAGCGCATAATGGCTGCCATACATATTGCCAAGCAGATTAATGCGGGTCATCTGTGCCAGAGCAGCGAGCGGCGACTCGGTAAAAGGACCGATTGCAATCGCTCCGGCATTATTGACCCATACATCGATCCGCCCCAGCTGTGACATGGCTGCTTCGAATACGGCAGCAATGCCTTCTTCCCGGCTGACATCGGCGGTGACAGCGATCATTTTGGGAGCGTACTGACGCTCCATTTCCTTGAGCAAATGAGTGCGGCGGGCGGCGATAACGACGCTGGCGCCTTCGGCAGCAAGCCGTTCGGCAAGTCCGCGCCCTGTGCCGCTGGAAGCGCCGGTAATAACAACATTGAGCTGATCATGCGGTATATGTGGTGACATGATGTTCCCTCCAGAGTAGATCCGACATCTATGAATTTCCTTTTATTTCCTCATTCCAATGTAATACACATACCCGTTGAGACCTATATTTACTCGTTATTTGAGCAAATCACCATATATTTTGCCAAGCCGCCGAGCTGGCAAAAACAGAATTATCGTGCCTGCTGGCTGCCAATAGGGCTGCTGCTGCCGATATGGATGATCTTGACAGCTGAACCGATGCTGTGTAGAGTAAAAGGCAATCAAACAGACTTCTGTCACATCCGTTGCTGGCACCTAATGCAGCAGTGGAAACAGTAGTCTTATATTGTGAAAGACCACTAGGGGAGCCATATACTGGCTGAGACGAGATCGACTCGGACCCTTGGAACCTGATCTAGTTCGTACTAGCGTAGGAAAGTGGAGACCGAGCAGGGCTAACTATGCCATTATTCTGCCGCTCCATAGAGAGCGGCTTTTTTGCGTGGATATACAGCATCAGCGTCCGTGATCCGGCAGCAGTTCCTGTAAATAAGCTGCCGGTCAGCATCCATTTTCCCGGGGAGGTTCTTTCCGAACACTTCAGATAAGGGAGAGATAATTGTATGAGTTTTTCAGCAGAAATCAGACAGGCGGCCGATCCGGTATTTGAGGCGATTTACAACCATCCATTTGTACAGGGGATTGCCAGAGGCGATCTGCAGTCCGAGCAGCTGGTTCACTATGTAAAGCAGGATTTTGAGTACTTGAATGCCTTTATGCGAATCTATGGAACAGCAATCTCCAAATGCAGCCGCCGCGAGGATATGGATATGTTCAATCAGCAGATTTCTTTTGTACTGAACAGTGAAGTCCATCCGCACAATAACTTCTGCCATGTTGCCGGTGTACCGTATGAGCAGCTGCAGGGCTATCCGGTAGCCCCATCGGCACACAACTATATCCGTCATATGCTGACCGCTGCGCAGGAAGGTGATCTGGGCGATATTCTGGCAGTACTGCTGCCATGCCCATGGACGTACTGGGAGATTGGCAAGCGGCTGATGGAAGATGTGAAGCCGGATGTGTCCCATCCGTTCTATGACTGGATCGACTTCTATGGCAACCGGACCGATACGATTACGAGCCGGTTCTGTACGCGTCTCGATGAGATTGCCGCGGCATCTACGCCGGCGCACCGTGAGCGGATGAAGCAGCATTTTATTCTCAGCTGCCAGTTTGAATATATGTTCTGGGATATGGCGTATACGCTGGAAGACTGGCCGGTTCAGCTGGAGGTAACCTCCGTATGAACTGGAAAATGAAAGAGGTTGTGCTGACTGTAATTCTGGCAGTAGCCTGCGGCGTACTATATCTGGGCTGGTCCACACTGTGGATTCCGATCTCGGCACTGGTCGGGCCGGTAGGCGCCGGATTTATGTTCGGCATCTGGATTATTGCCAGCCCTATTGTCGCCTATATTATTCGCAAGCCGGGCGCGGCGCTGATCGCCGAAGTGGCAGCCGCAGCGGTCGAGATGCTGACCGGCAGCCATTTTGGATTGTCTGCGCTGCTGATCGGGGTATTTCAGGGATTGGGCGCAGAGATTGCATTTGCCCTCTTTGGCTACAAGCGGTATAACGTGTTCACATTGATGCTGTCCGGAGCACTCGCAGCCGTCGGCAGTATTGCCTACAACCTGATCGCCAATGGACTCGGTTATTATACGACCCAGATGTTCTTCCTGACGCTGGGGATTCATGTGATCAGCGGCATGGTGCTGGGCGGACTGCTGGCCAAGGTTATTGTCGAGGCATTGGCACGTACCGGTGTGCTGAATCCTTATGAAATTATGAAATCACGACGCAAACAGGGGAAATCGCATGCAGTGGCATCTCGGGTGTAACAATTTGTCGGTAGGCTTTGACCATCAGGGGGAGATCGTACAAGTGCTGGATCAGATCACCGTGTCGATTCAGCGCGGACAAAAGGTGCTGATCCTCGGGCCAAGCGGCAGTGGCAAATCGACGCTGCTATCTGTGCTTTCCGGTATTATCCCGGAGCATGTGGAGGCCGAGGTTACCGGGGAAATCGACCGGCAGGAAGCCTGCGGCGTTATGTTCCAAGACCCGGATTCCCAGTTCTGCATGCTGCATGTGGATGAAGAAATAGCTTTTAGTCTGGAGAATCGGCGGGTACCGCGTATGGAGATGGACGGTATCATCAGGGAGGTAATGGATAGGGTCGGTCTGCATATTGCACCTCATACGCCGATCGATACGTTGTCTGGCGGCATGAAGCAGCGGCTCGCCCTCGCCTGTCTGCTGGCCTTGGAGCCGGATGTATTGTTCTTCGACGAACCGACGGCCCAGCTGGACCCGGTCAGCCGTAGGGATGTATTTCAGCTGCTGCGTAAGATTGCGGCTACCAGCAATCAGACGATGGTATTTGTCGAGCATGTGCTGGACGGCTGCATTGAATGGATGGATCGGGTGATTCTGCTGGATCACCAGGGAAAAGTAATCGGAGATGGCGAGCCGGCACATATCGTCACTGCCTATCGCCAGCAGATGGAAGAGGCAGGCATCTGGCTGCCGCGGCTGTTTCCCTACAGCTGGACCGAGGTCGTGGCAGACCCTTCCCATCCGCTGGCTGTACGGCTGCACAGAGAGCATCAGGAGCGTATGGAACGGGATCGCCAGCCATCTATTTATCGATACGCCGGCACGAACAATACGGATGCAACCACAGCTTTACAGGAACAGTCCCAGACCTCGAATAAAGGGAATACTAAGATATCCGGCACCTATAGATCCGGCATTTCGGTATCATCGGTACTTCCGTCTGCGTGTGTACAGACCGATCACCTTGCCATCGGCTACCGTAAACGTCCAGTGATGCAGAATATTAACCTAACGCTTCATAGCGGCGAATGGATCGCTATCGCCGGACAAAATGGCAGCGGCAAAAGCACGCTGCTCAAAAGTCTGCTGCGTCTGGAACCCGCACTGTCCGGACGTATTTTGCTGCAGGCCAAGGAACTGCGCAAATGGTCGGAACGGGATCTGTACGCCGAAGCCGGGTTTGTTTTCCAGAATCCGGAACTGCAGTTTGTGACCGATACCGTCTACGACGAGATTGCATTTGGCGGCAGACAGCGTGGCTGGTCCGAAGCGGAAGTGGAAGCCAAGACGATACCGCTGCTGCGTGAGTTCGGACTGGAGCAGCAGCGTGAACAGCATCCATTTACACTCAGTCTGGGACAAAAGCGGCGCCTCAGTGTAGCCACAATGCTGCTGTTCGATCAGAAGCTGCTGCTGCTGGATGAGCCTACCTTTGGACAGGATGCCAGAACATCGGCAGAGCTGCTGCGCCGATTGCAGCAAAGACAGCAGCAGGGCACAACGATCATCATGGTCACCCACGATATGGAGCTGGTGGATCAATACGCGGATCGGGTGATTCTGCTGCAGGAGGAAGAGCTTGCTTACAACGGAAGCCCTTATCAGCTGTTCACTAACAGGGCGCTGCTGCAGGATAGCTCGATTATCGCTCCGCTGCCCTACCAGCTGATCCATCAGCGAAAGGAGCGGAATGTGATATGACGAGTAATGGTTCCTGGCTCGCCAGTGTGAATCCAGCCTGCAAATTGATCGCCCATCTATGTGTCATGTTTATGCTGATGGCTGTCTCCGATCCGGTCATTACGCTCTGCCTTTGGCTGCTCGCTGTCGTAACGGGGATTGTGCTGGGCGGCTGGCGAATCGGTTATCTGCTCAAGCGATTGCTGCCGTACACACTGTTTTTTGTGCTTATTTTCTGGATGCTGGCCGCATTTGGTAAAGGTGAACATGTCATCTGGCAGTGGGCCTGGTTTCGCGTTACCGAGGAGAGTCTGAATAATGGATTGACGATCGGACTGCGGATGCTGGGATTTGTCACGTATGGATTGCTGTTCACTTCGACGACCGATCTGACCGCATTGATGATGAGCTTGATCCATCAGCTGCATTTGTCTCCCAAATGGGCGTATGGCATGCTGGCCGGGTTTCGTTTTATCCCTTTGTTCCAGAGCGAACTGCAGCAGATGAAGTCCGCGCACAAGATCCGTGGCTACAAGCAAAAGAACAGCTGGAAAGCCTTTACGCGCTACGCGCTGCCGCTGTTCACCCAGGGAATTCGCAAGTCCGAGCGCATTGCTGTGGCGATGGAGGCGAGAGGATTCACAGGAACGCGGGATCGGACGTATTATTTGGCACCGGTGATGGAGGGGAAAGACTGGGTGTATGCCGCAGGGTTGCTGGTTGTTGCGGGCGGTATAATCTGGTTGCTGAAATTTATGTGATCATTCTTTACACGTAGTAAAGCCAACAGAGAAGAAAGCTATTCTTTCTCTGTTGGCTTTATTTATTTTACAGGTATAGTGATTTCCAACTTGGGAATATATTTCACTTGAATATTCCCGTCGGTATCGACTTTGAATTGATTGGAGTTCTTTTTGTACAGATACGTAAAAGGTTTTATGGTGACGGATCGAGGGATTGATTGAACAGGCTCAAATTTGGTATCGGTAGTCCAAGCAAGTTCATTAGTATTCCAGCCATGGGCATAAAGTAATTTGATTTTCTTGCCTCTATCGTCCCATAGTTCATAACCGTAATTCTTTTTCGGATTTGTGGGGGTGGCAGGGAGAATGAATTCGGTTGTTATGGTTGTAGTGATAGGTGTAATCTCCAACTTGTCTACTTTGAATTGAATAGATGCAGTGCTTTTTTGGATGGCAGGCGATAGCACTAGGTTCTGGCCTGTATTTAGATGTACCGGTATATCGAGCTTGAGAGGTTCCTGGATGTCTTTGATGTATAGACTAAGACTCGCATTAAATTGATCTGGGAAAGGAGCTCCTCCCTGATTTTTCAAATCTCCAAATTCCACAATCGTAGAGTTCGTGTTAGAGCCTGGAAAAAAGAATATGCCTGCGGTATGATTACCGACCGAATATGCCTGAAGACTTTTACCATTGATCATGATGTCTATATTTTGTATTTTCGTGCTCCAATCGGTGTAACCACCGTTGCCGCTACGTTCCAGAGCCACAGAGACACGAGTACCGTCGTAGGATACCGTGGTGGCTTTTACAGTTAATCCTTTCTGGGTATCGCTCGTGCTTACTTCTCTATATAAACCATCCTGATAAGCAATTTTTAATCCTAGGTCTCCTGCCACTTGAAATAGATGGCTTACGCCGGGAATTTGGTTCAAGGCCGAAGCTATCGCTGGAGAAGCGACACTTGATCCGAGCAGTAGCAAAAGCCCAGCTGCAGAGGAAGCAAGAACCGTTAAGGCTCTAAACCGCCGTGTTTTCTTTGCTTGTTTGGCTACAAAAGGTGTTATGGATTGTTCCTTCTCTAGATTTTGCATAATCCGTTCTGTCAGGTCTACTTCAATCGGAGTATGTAGGATGGAATGCTGCAACTGCTTCTCCGGATCAAAATGAATGCTCATACCTACTCACTCCCCGTTTTTTTTCTTTGATTAACTTTTTTCGAAGTCGTTCATGTTTCTTGCGGATCGTAGCCGGTCTTAGATTCATAATAAATGCGATTTCTTCATAGCTATATTCTTCCAGCGATCGCAGCAGTACGATCTGCTTTTCTTCCTCGGTTAGTTTATCCAGATAATCATGAACAAGATGGATAGATGCGAGTTGAGCTTGTTCCATCTGCAAATCCTTACAGGCAGTCCAAATCTTAAACTCCTTTTTTCGTCTCTTTATTGCATCCATACACAAATTTTGTGCGATCTTATATAACCAGGCGGAAAAAGAGTACGTAGGTACAAACGTATTAATGTGTTTGTACGCTTTTAAAAAAGTTTCTTGTGTAGTGTCTTCTGCTTCTTGCTGATCGCGAAGAGTGTAATAACAATACAAAAATAAGGGTTTTTGAAAACGTTCAATAATAACTGTGTAAGCTTGCTTATTCCCTTGTTGCACTTGATTTATAAATGGATGTATATCGCTTGTTGGCATTTCTTCCATGTGATCACCTCCTATGCTATATATAACTTACAAAAATAGAGACTTGTGACAGGGAGATTAATTATATTTTTATCCCAGAGAATAAAATGGGAAATTATAAATTCATCCTTATGTTGGTAAAGAGACAACGAATTTAAATCTATTTTTAGATTTTAATTTTATTCTCAAAAAAGGAATTTGATTTTTTGTCGTGAATAATCAATAGTAGGGTAGTTCCAATACATAACTCTAGTACATATGAGGTGAAAAGGATGCTGCTTTACTATTGAGTTGGACTCTTCTTGTGCGCAATACATGATAAGGAGAGATACTATTGAAATATGTAACAGATAGCAAAGAGATTCAGGCCCATATGCTAAAAGGGTTTTTCGCCGATTGGCCGAAACATCCAGACGAGGAGACGCATCTAGAGCTGCTGAAGAACAGCTACCAGATCGTACTAGCAATAGATGAGCAGATTCAGCAGGTAGTGGGCTTTATTACTGCGATCAGCGATGGAGTATTATCCGCTTATATCCCGCTGCTGGAGGTACTGCCTGAATACCAGAACCAGGGGATCGGTAGCGAGCTGATCCGCCGGATGCTGGCTGAGCTGGACGGTATTTACATGATCGATTTAATGTGTGATCGGGAGCTGCAGCCTTATTACAGCAAGCAGGGATTGCATCTGGCCACAGGCATGGTTCATCGCAACTATGCTGCACAGACCGGTACAGTGAAGCACCAATAATAATGAACTACGGACCAAAACACCAAAACACCAAAAAGCCAGCTCTCTTTTCTATATAAAGAGACTGGCTTTTTGAGTATGTATTCATGTAAACCTGAAAACGTACTCCTACATCAGATAGACAAGAAATAGCTATTATTCCATGTTCGTTCAATGTTCAGCAATCTACATTATTCGCTGTGCAGGGAACTAGCTCTTGTTGATCTTTTGCTGCACTTCCAATGCCCATTCGCAGATCATAGTCAAAAGCGAAGGCAGGTCCTTTGCTATCCATTCCAGTGGTGAATCTTCGTAACCATCATGATACAGTCGGTATACTGCGCCACCACGCTGCAGTGCCAGCAGATCGCCATCACCAAAACTACCGATCGGCATCAGTTCTATTTCCGGTGGAATCGCCTGTTGATCGCGATATTCCGCGATTAAGTCCATACTACGAGGATAAGCCCATTCCAGTTCGTTTAGTCCATAGATTTCCGGCTCTATAAAGCGCAGCGAGCCGAACTGTTCCAGCAGCTGGCGATACTCTTCAGGAAAAGTCATTTTGTGGCGCTGCTGAAAGGCTACCAATTTTTCTTGGGAATCAGGTATGATTCCAGAATCACTGCAGGCCGTATAGGCTTTGTTCAATAGATATTTCAGTTCATTGGTATACATAAATAATTATTCCTCTCCTTCCATCGCAGCCTGCCGGATTTCTGCAAACGTCCGTCCTGTCGGTGGAATCGCCGAGGATAGATCGCAATCGGTAAAATCAACGTATTTACCCAGCTGCGCCTCGGAGAAATCGACGTTTCTCATTGGATTCGGTCTGGCATTTGGGTACAGATCGCTCTCGTACCGTCCGCGAAATCTCACATCATCCAGCTTCCCCGTAAACCGGCAGTTCTCGAAAAAGCTGGCATTCAGATCGGCGCCATTCCAGCGGCACTGCTCAAACAGGCAGCCGACGAACTCGGGATTATAAAAAGAAGCCTGCCCGAATTTGCATTGCTCAAATATACAGTTCCGGTAGGCACCGCCATGAGCACCAATCGTGGAAGCTTCAAACTTTACTTTTCTAAAGGTACAATCAATAAAATCGCATCCGTAAAAGCGGGCATCGTCCAGGACGGTACGATCGAGCAGACAATTCTCGAAGATAACATTTGTGAAAATGGGATGGTTGAGATCGGTCCGGGTGAAGTTAATCTGCTGGAGCGAACAATCTTTGACTTCCGACTTCATGGGCCATTGAAGATTGGATTGATCCTGATTCAGAGCGGTGTCCTCCTTTGGATACAGTCTTATTTTGTTACAGATTAAACGTATCCGGAGATGGTTTCAAGACGAGAACATATCAAAAAAACCTTCTGCCCACCGAGCGATCGTTCGCTGCTGGACAGAAGGTCGGTTATTATTCCAATATTGAGACGATAGTCAGAGCAATAGCCTATCCATGATCGAAATGGACGAAGAGCGGCTATGGCTATCTTTTCGTATAGAGTCGTAAGTGGTTCACCCATAGATCGCTAGCATATATAGTTGCATCTACTGTCTATGCTTTGCTGCGCAGCTGACGCAGCAGCAGTGGATAGAAAATAATCCCGCTCGCGATCATCAGCACGCCAAACCAGAACGTTTTCCAGTCGGCGGTACCCGCATAGATTACCCAGGCCGAATAGATGGTTGCCAGTACAGCGATCAGACCGTCCCAGTGGCGGCGTTCGCCCGGACGGTAGCCATCTCCGGTAATGACCAGACGCAGCTGATACAATGCCGAGATCAGATAAGGCACCAGATACGCCAGCGTCGCAATCGCGATAATAAAGTCAAAAGCCTGCGAAATCGATCCGGAGATCGTGGAGAAGATCAGCAGCTGTCCAAGCGCATTGGAGATCCAGAGGGACAGCTTGGGCATTCCCTTGCTATTCACACTGCGGAAAGGACGCAGAAACACGCCCTGCTTGGCGGCTTCATACGGTACTTCGGCGCTGAGCAGCACCCAGCCGATTGTTGATCCGATCAGACTCACGAGTCCGAGTGCAGCGAGCAGATAGCCGCCGATCGGGCCGAGTACCGCTGTCATTGCATCTACCAGTGGATTCTGCGAGTGGATCAGCTGCTCACCCGGCAGCAGTCCCATGGTCAGAATACTGATCCCCACATACAGCACGAGCGCCATTAGCAGACCGACGATAGTTGCGCGCTTCACATCCTGCTTGCGGCGGGCACGGGCGGCGAATACCATTGCGGACTCGACCCCGATAAATGCCCATAGCGTAACGACCGCTGCGCTGTTTACCTGTGACAGCAGTCCCACCGTCTGCCCATCTTCATTTACATGCGGCGCAGCGAATGGGCCGATATTCGCTTCCTGAAAAGTAAACAGGGCGATAATAATAAACAGCATAAAGCCAATTACCTTGGTCGCCGTAGCGATCAGGTTCATTTTACCGGCGCCTTCGATTCCGCGCAGTGCCAGGGCATGAGTCGCCCACAGCAGCAGCGAGCAGACGATAAAGTTCAGCGCATTGCCTGTCTTGATATCCAGCGTACCGATACTGAACCAAACCGCACTGCTTTTCATCGCCGGAATAAAGGTGGATAGATAACTGGAGAACGTCGTGATGACCGCGACGAATCCGGCTACATTACCGACCCAGTAGCCCCATGACGACATAAATCCGGACAGTACGGATAAAACAGGACTGTTGGGGAACAGCTCTTTGGCATAGATTTGCGGTCCGCCGTTCAGTTCAGGCTTGCGCAGTGCCAGATTACCGAATACGAGTGCCAGCATCAGCACGCCGAATCCGGTTATTGCCCAGGCCAGCACGGAACCTGCCGGACTGGATACTTCCGCCAATGAACGCGGAAGCATGAATATTCCGGAGCCAACCATATTGCCCACGACGAGGGCGGTCAGAATCCAGAAGCCTACTTTATTGTTACTCACATTGAAGACTCCTTCCATTTACGAGAACGTATCGAGAGCTTGCCGGATGACCGTTAATCAGACATACAGCCGGCTGCATCATTAGGATGTGATGATTCAGCGTCAGTTCATGGATCTGCTCCATAGATAGAGGCGGATTTTAGCGATAGCTGACGTTTATAGTCATATAAATATCATGACAGTATCCTACTATACACTTTTCTCTGGTAAAGCGAAAGAGTGAATTTTGGCAACGGGAACTGTAGATTTATCAAATTTGCTGTAATAACTGTGTATTTTCTATTGTTTTCACGTGTGAATTTTGGGACAATAGGAGGCATGAGCAGTATGGGTCTGGCTGACAGTTGGCTGGGCCTGTACTGCATTTTATAGTGTACAGGATGTGTGAATAAGGCTTCAGCTTCAATAGAAGACGAGCTGGGGATAAAATCACACTGGCATATAACGTAGTCGCATATACAATTTGACCGGATCAGGTATATACCATCGGTTCTCCATAGGCACAGAATGACAGAACAGGGTATAGGAAAAGAGGGTAACCAATGAATAAACCATCCATATATGGATTTACTTTAGAACAGCTGGGTACATGGCTGGAAGAACACGGACACAAGCGCTCGCGTGCACTGCAGGTATGGAACTATCTGTATCGCCAGCGGGTAACGACATTTGAAGAAATGACGGATGTACGTCCGGAATGCCGCGCGCTGCTGGAAGAGCATTTTGCGATTCAGACACTGGAGGAATTCGTCAAGCAGGAGTCAGCGGACGGCACTGTGAAGTTCCTGCTGCGTCTGCAGGATGGCAACCTGATCGAGACTGTACTCATGAAGCAGAAGTACGGCCAGTCCGTCTGCGTAACGACCCAGGTCGGCTGCAATATTGGCTGCAGCTTCTGTGCCAGCGGACTGATCAAGAAAAGCCGTGATCTGACCGCCGGCGAGATCGTCGAGCAGATCATGAAAGTACAGTTCCATCTGGATGCTGCCGGACAGGATCAGTTGGTGACACATATCGTCGTGATGGGCATCGGCGAGCCGTTCGATAACTTTGAGAACATGGTCGACTTTATCAATATTGTCAAAGACCAAAAAGGCCTCGTGATCGCACCGAAGCGTATTACCGTCTCCACCAGCGGTCTGCCGGACAAAATCCGCGAATTCGCTGACAGCGATCTGCTGGTGAATCTGGCACTGTCGCTGCATGCGCCGAACAATGAACTGCGTACACGCATCATGAAAATCAACCGCGCCTATCCGCTGGAGCAGCTGATGGATGCTGTCGATTACTATCTGGAGAAGAGCAACCGCCGGATCATGATGGAGTATATTCTGCTGCAGGGTGTGAATGACCAGAAGGAACAGGCTCAGGAACTGGCTGAACTGCTGGCTGACAAGAAGCAGGTGACCAGTGTCAATCTGATCCCTTACAATCCGGTTGATGAGCATAGCCAGTACCAGCGCAGCAAGCAGGAGGATATCCTGGCCTTTTACGATATTCTCAAAAAGAACGGCATCAACTGCACCATCCGTATGGAGCATGGTACCGATATCGACGCTGCCTGCGGACAGCTGCGCAGCAAGCAGATTCGCAAAGATTCCCAGTCCCGCAAAACCGAGTCTACCCGGGGCGAAGTAGTTACCGGTTAACAATAAATTATCAAACAAAGTATATTTTGTTAGACAAGCAGGCTGCCGAAGATTATCCGGCAGCTTTTTTGCGTTGTTATCAGATGAAAAGCAAAAAGACTGGGGACTGCATCAAAGACTGTCCATGGACTTTCATAATAGTTTTACAAATTTCTGACTTTTGAAAAAAACAGTAAAAAAGTTCTATGCGAACCTCGATTTTTATGTCAAAATAAGTCGAATATATAAAAATGAATAATTACTGACAGATAATGTAGTGCTAAATAACTAGGTTATTCACCGATAAGGAGGAATATATGCAGAAGCATTCACGGCACTTCAAACGGCGAATCTGGTACATCCTGCTCGCGGTTGTCATAGTGATTGCTGCCGTCTGGGTTGCTGTCTGCAGCCTGATGAAAACAAAAGATTCTTCAACAGCGGTATTTATGCAGTCGTATATGACAAATAGCAATGGGACGGTCGCTTCTTATCTAAAAGATAAGCCTTCCACCGATCCCAATATCGTAGCGGGAAGGGAAGCATTATCCGAATCACTCGGATTGTCCATGCAGTATGCGCTGCTCAGCGATGATCCCAAAGCGATGGAGCAGCAAGTACAATTGCTGCAGACCTACTTTTTATCGCCACAGCATTATATCTGGTGGAAGCTGGATGCGAGCGGTCATGCACAGGTGAATACCAATGCGCTGGGAGACGACCTGAGAATTGTGGGAGCGCTGCTGGACGCGTATGAACGCTGGGGACAGACATCTGATTTGGCGATAGCCCGCGAGATTACCGATACCCTGTGGGCACAGAATCAGAAGCAGGGTTATCTGGTTGATTATCATGATTTTGTACATGATACCTCATCCGATCTACTCAGCCTGACGTATGTGGATATCCATACTTTTCAGCGCATGAAGCAGTATGGGCTGATGACCGATGAGCAGTATCGCCGGTACGGTGACCTGCTGCAGCATATGCCGAATGACGGTACCTTTTATCCCCGGACATACGATGTGAATAGCAAGCAGTACAATTATGACGATACGATCAATCTGATCGATCAGCTGATCCTTGGTATTCATCTTGCTGAGTACGGACAGTCACCGGATCAGCTGGTTGCCTTTATGAAAAAGGAGTTCAGTCAGCAGCATCGGCTGTATGGGCGCTATGATCGCTCTACCCACCAGCCTGCTGTGGATTATGAAGCGCCTGCAGTCTATGGACTGGCTATACAGCTCGCTCTGCGAATGAATGACCGTGACTGGGCACAGCAGCTGTACGAGCGGATGATCCAGTTCCGGGCAGCGGATGGCCCTTACCAGGGCGGCTATGTAGCAGATGGCGATACACACGCATTTGATAATTTGATCGCACTGCTGGCAGAGACGCAGCTCCAGCAGACTCAATAAGAACAGAAAAAGGACGGACACACATGAACAACCGAATCCCTATCCGGCGTACGATGATTGGCTATACGCTGCTGATTGCTTTGACTGTCATTCAGCAGCTGCTTGTATTCTGGGATGTATATGCCCAGCAGCATTATGGATTGTTGGAACTGGGTATCACGATTGGCTCTCTGGCAGCCCTACTGCTGGGTTTTTGGCTGCCGCGCGGTATTGCTGTTGTAATGATTTTTGTATTTCTGGTGAGCTATTTTGTCTGGCTGGTGACATTTGCACCGGTCAAAGGACTTACCTTTCTGGAATTATTCCTGATTCCAGGCAGCACTCTGGCGGCACTGATGATCAAGTATAGTCTGATCGATACCCGAAGACTGGTCGAACGGCTGGAAGAACTGGCAGAGATTACTCCGCAGGTGGATATTGATACGACGCTGGGCAACAAAGCAGCGCTGACTGAAGCACTGGTCAAGCACTCCAACCTGGCGAGACGCTATCACGAAAACTACAGCTTTTGCATAGCTATGTTCAAAATCGAATTTCTGCCGCTTGTACAGGAGTCTGTAGGCTCCGCAGGGTATGCGCGTCTGCTCCTGACTCTGTCGGATACGATCCAGAAGCAGATTCGTTTTGAAGACTACAAGTTTGCTATCGACAATGGCCGATTCATTATTCTCTGTCCGATGACCAACAAGGATTATTTGCAGCCGCTCACCCGGCGTATCCGGGATGCGATGATGGATACTGATTTTCCGGATAAGCGGGGACAGGCGCTGCAGCTCGTTGTACGCGCCGGAGCGCTTGTGTTCCAGCCGGAGCAGTTTGAAAAGTATGAAGATATTGACGACGTCATCGCTGCACTGGAACGTAATACCGAGACGGATCTGATCGGGGAATATATTTAGAGAATCATCATTCAGATCATTTGGACAAAGCCGGAAGTGAATTTTAAATTTTCCTTTTCAGAAGGGACATGTGAATGATGGAATATACGCATTGGTTTATACCTTTATGTGTAGGAGTCAGTATTTTTTTTGTAATAGCGATTGGGTTTTTGACCTTTGCTACGCTGTCGTTTCGAAATCAGGTATATCGTAAATATGACCGTGGACGGTGGCAAAAAAAGTGAATGATTTCATATTGCTATTTTCGATTTTTAGTATCTGGGTGGCTGTTGCCGAAGCCATTGTAATTATGGTGGGTGCAATCCGTTTTTTATCGAGGCAAAATAAACAGACGATTCATATCCCCGAAAATATGGATCATTATCCGACCGTTACCGTGATGGTTCCGGCTCACAATGAAGAGTTGGTGATCGTAGCGACTGCGGAACGAATATTACAATTGAATTATCCCGAAGACAAGTTGCAAATTATTATAGTGGCTGATAATTGCAGCGATTCTACTGCTGCAAGATTGTACGAATTAAAAGAAAAGAAAGAATACGCGGGACGCGATTTTCAGATTATTGAACGGAAAGGAAGCGGCGGGAAGTCTGGTGCTCTAAATGAAGCATTAAAGGATACTGTCGGAGAATGGGTCTGTATATTCGATGCTGACGCTGCTCCCGAGAGAAATTCCCTGATGTTTCTTGTGCAAAAAGCATTGGAAAATCCCAAGGAATACGGGGCTGTATTTGGCAGAAATAAAGCGCGCAATCGTGGGCAGAATTTTCTATCCAGATGCATCAATCTGGAATTGATTACTGCGCAAAGAGTATATCATACAGGATTATGGGAACTTTTTAAGCTGGGAACGATTCCGGGAACGAATTTTATTGTAAGAACCAGCTTGATGAAAGATATTGGTGGCTGGGATGTAGAGGCGATTACTGAAGATACGGCTGTTTCGTTTGAGATTCTTACCCGAGGCTGGTTGATTGCGCTGGCTCCTCAAGCCGAAGCCTACCAGCAGGAGCCTGAAGACCTTGATATCTACATCAAGCAGCGCCAACGATGGGCGAAAGGGAATTACCGGGTCATTATTGATAATATCCATCATTTATTCAGACCAACCAGCTGGAGAATTAAATTGTTTATCCTGTATTATGCAGCCAGCTATTTCTGGTTCATGTTGGCTATTATCGTATCCGATATTATTTTCGTTATTAATCTGGTGTATTTGATCCTCTCCCTGTTCGATCCAAGTGTCATCTCGCCGTTCCAGTTTGCCGGGGATGTATATATTTATCTGGTCATTTCCTGGGCACTGATGTATTACATTTATGTACTCCAGATCAATCTGGCGTTAGCGTCGGATATCGGACAGAGTAATACGCGCAACTTTGTACTGGCCTGTCTGTCATATTTCACTTATGCACAGCTGTTCCTGCTGATTTCGGTCAAAGCATTCTACTCGCTGCTGGTCGATATTTTTACCGGCCGCAAAACGAGCTGGTACAAAACAAAGCGTTTCGGTTAAACGCAAATTCGCTCTCCGCACTCTATATATGCTGGTAGGCCATAACCGGATATGCTATAAAAAGCCAAAAGGCGCTTTCTCCCAAAAGTAGAGGAGAAAGCGCCTTTTGTATAGACAGGATCAGACCCATACAGCGGTTTGACCGGTCGTTTATCGCTCGCATCAATTAGAAGTTCGTCAATACAAAAGATTAACGAATGCCTTTCATATAGCTCTGAATCTTCGGTGCAAAAAGATACAGAATAACACTCAGCAGAATCGACACGCCGCCGATCACGCCAAAGTAGATCATCTCTGTCTCTTCTCTGTAGAAGTTGGTCAGTAGCGCATTGATTGCCTGAGCTGCCGCATTGGACAGGAACCACAGACTCATCGTCTGCGCCGAGAATGCTGCCGGAGCGAGCTTGGTTGTTGCGGACAATCCAACTGGCGACAAGCACAGCTCCCCGATCACGACGAGGAAGTAGCTGAGTACCAGCCACAACGGACTGACCAGTGCATTATCGCCGCCAAAGTATGCTGGCAGCAGAATCACCAGGAACGACAGACCTGCGAACAGGATACCGATCGAGAACTTGCGCGGGATGATCGGTTGGCGATCTCCCATTTTGGTCCAGAGCCACGCGAATACCGGTGCCAGAATAATAATGAACAGCGGATTCAGGGATTGGAACCAGGCTGGCGAAACGTTAATGCCGAGGAAGTGCAGCTGTGTGCGCTGATCGGCAAACCGGGCCAAAATAGTCGATCCTTGTTCCTGGATCGACCAGAACATGACAGAAGCGATAAACAACGGGATATAGGCAAGTAGACGGGAGCGCTCCACATCTGTTGTTTTATTGCTGCGATACATAACCGTAAAGTAGCAGATGGGGATAAGTATACCCAGACAGGCAACCACGAGTACAAAGGACTTCAGTGTCAGCCAGCCCATGAAGATCGCAATAACGCCTACAATAGCAATAACGATTACACCGATCACGATGCGTGTGATTGCTCTTTTCTTCTCTCCGCCAGTCAGTGGATTGGCTACATTCATTCCAGCCAGACCCAGACTGCCTTTGCGTGTAAATACGAATACCAGCAGACCGAGGAACATACCTACAGCTGCCAGACCGAAGCCCAGATGGAAGTTAATCTCGGTACCAATCGTACCGACCGTCAGCGGTGCTACAAAGCCACCGAGGTTAACCCCCATGTAGTAGATGCTGAATCCACTATCGCGGCGTGCATCCTTTTCACTGTACAGCTCACCGACGAGAGTGGAAGCATTTGGCTTGAGTAGTCCCGTACCGAGAACGATCAGCGCCATCGAGGTGAACAATAGTCCCGCTCCGCCCGGAATCGCCAGTACAATATGACCGAGCATAATGAATATACCGCCATAAAATACAGCGCGTGACGTGCCAAATACCCGGTCGGCGAGCCAGCCGCCAATAATACCGGACATGTAGACAAGCGATCCATAAATGGACATAATAGCTGTCGCCGTATTCTGATCCATACCCAGACCACCGCGAGTAACTTCGTAGTACATGTAGTAGATCAGAATTGCTCTCATTCCGTAATAAGAGAAACGTTCCCAGAATTCAGTGAAGAATAGTGTGAACAGTCCGCGGGGATGACCGAAAAATCCGCGCTGGGGCACACTTTCTACAATCTTTTCCTTGGTGATATCGGACACAGATGAACCTCCTTGATGTCTTAATATAAATATAGGCAGTTGACTGAGTGTCGCCAGCTGCCAGGGCTTCCACAATACGAAATCATGTCTGTCGAAATTACTTACACACTGTGATATACACCCGAACCATTAGAATACAATACCTGTACGGGTTCATCAATAACAAAAGTTAACAGGAAGCTACAGAATTACGTTAACAACTGCGGAATAGAAGGTGAAATAAATAGAGAAGAAAGATCTCTGCCGACGATTTGCAACAATCCAAGGAAAATCGCAGCAGATGAGGTATAATAGAAATTAAGGAGTTGAGAGTAGATGGCAAACGAGAACGAAGAAGTAATCCTGACCCCTGAGGGTCTGGCGAAGCTGGAAGAAGAACTCAGAGAACTGAAAGGTCCTCGCCGCCAGGAACTGGCTGCCCGCTTGAAAACAGCGATCAGCTATGGTGACTTAAAAGAAAATAGTGAATACCATTCTGCCAAGGAAGATCAGGCATTTATGGAGACTCGTATTCTGACACTGGAGCGCATGCTGCGCAATTCCCGTGTAATCAGCGCGGAGAATCTGGATGTATCCAAAGTCAGTCTGGGTTCGATTGCAGTACTGAAGGATATCGAATTTGACGAAGTGCTGGAGTATCAGCTGGTAGGACCGGCTGAAGCGGATCTGGCCAATAACAAACTGTCCTATGAGAGCCCGCTCGGCAAAGCGCTGATGGGTCACCAGGCAGGAGACAAAATTACGTTCGAAGCTCCAATGGGAACTTTCCATTACGAACTGCTGGAGATCAAGAGCGCCGGTTAAGGGCATAACAGGTATCCGGCGATTGGCTTCATTGGCAGATCGGATGATAAATACAGAAAAATGCATGTTTAACAAACAGCCCGCTTTTACATTTAATTGTAGAAGGCGGGCTGTTTGTTGTATGCATGAACCCTGCTCAAGCGTTATTCAACTAAAAAGCAGGTTCAAGTCAAAGGTTTACTCTTGAATTTTCACTTTTCATTTGTTCCGGGGCGGGCAATCTTATATACTATTGTATGACCTGCCGATACTTCAAAATTAAGAATTTTCCATATTAACCAAAGATAGATACGGCATAGGAATAAGATACTCAGATAGGAGATCGCTACTGTGTGGATGGGAATTGCAATTTTGGTATTGTACCATCTGATTATGTTCTATATTGGATGGAATGGATGGGTATGGCTGGCGGAGTTGTCTCCGAATCATGCATATCCACGTTATATCTGGATCGTTGTATTGTTGATTCTGGCATATGCGTTGTTTCTTGGATTCTGGAAAAATGAAATGGTTATTTTCAAACAGATTGGCGCCGTCTGGATTGCACTGCTGTATTTCTCGATATTATGGATGCCCGTTATGAATATTGTCGTTGCACTCACCCGCTTGTCCTCGTTGTCCCATCATTCAGTCATTATATGGGCGGGGTGGATTACGGTTGTCGCCTTTATCGGCGTCTTCTCACTCGGGATGTATAATGCCTACAGTCCGGTTGTCCGTAACTATGATATTACGATCAACAAGCCTGTCGAAGGCAAAAAGGAAATGAATATTGTCATGGCGTCGGATATGCATTTTGGTGTGTTATCCAACGAAGCCCATGCACGTCGACTGGTAGAGCGGGTCAATGCGCTGCAGCCGGATCTGATCCTGATGCCGGGCGATGTGATCGACGATAATCTGCCGTACTATGTGAAGACCGATATCCCCGAAATTCTCAAAGGGCTAAAAGCGCCGGTCTATTCATCCCTCGGCAACCATGACCGGTTCGAAAAAGGCATTAATCTGATCGATTCCCTGAATCAGAGCAATCTGCATGTGCTGTATGACGAGTCTATCGTACTGGATAACGGCATTACGCTGGTCGGGCGCCAGGATTATAGCGATCGTCCGCGTGCCGAGCTGAGCAAGCTGCTGAAGTCTGTCGACCACTCCCATCCGATTATCGTCATGGATCACCAGCCGTATGAGCTGGATAAAGAGCAGCAGCTGGGTGTCGATCTGATGGTATCCGGACACACCCACCGCGGACAGATGGCACCATTTAACCTGATTACCAAGCGTTTGTTCGAGAATGACTGGGGTTATTTGCAAAAAGGACAATTGCACTCGATTGTCTCTTCCGGATTTGGCTTCTGGGGCAGTCCGATGCGAATCGGTACACGATCCGAGATTGTACAGATTCATGTGAAGTTTCAGTAGGAATAAAGGATAGCTATCCCCGAATGTACAGACTTCGCTAAGACCGGTGCAGACCGTTGTTAATGATAGTCAACCAGCGTGTTTTTTGCGGCAAGCGCTGCAAGAATGATCTGTTTGAAAACAAAAAAGTCCGTTCTGTTCAACATCATTATCGTGTTGAGCAGAACGGACTTTTACTTTTAATTATACGAGGATAGCTGGATTGGCCCAACCAGCATCCCCATCAATCGCTGTAGATTGGCATTAGGAATCAGCGGATAGCTGCCCGTACCTGTTTGATATAAAAGAAACGGACGATCAGGAAGTAGACCAGCTGGATGAGGAAAAAGATCCCCAGTACCGTCAGCGATTCTTTGAATAATGAAGTCTGGAACATATTAGCGAGTGTCGTCAGGGCAATGGCCCCATGCAGCATAGCGACAACAATCGGAGCAAAGAACAACAGGATGATCTGCCGGTTCAGCACCCGATTCAACTCGGGGATCGTCAGACCAAGTTTGGCGATAGAGCGGAATTTCTGCTTGTCCTCGTCCAGATCGCTGTATAACCGGAAATACAAAAAGCTGCCGGCCGAGACAAAGAACACAATTCCGATAAATAAACCGATAAACAGAATCGCTCCATACGAGCCTAGCTCCTGATTCAGGTCATAGCCGGGAACCATAATCCGGTGAGTTGTTGTGGAAGGGTCCAGTTCGTTGTATATTTCCGAGCCTGCCAGCAGAACTTCCTGCTGCTCCTGATCGCCTGCCCAGACATACAGGGATCTGTAATCAGCCGGTTTGCCGAGCTGGGCATAGATATGATCCGGGACGACGAACGAGATCCCTTCCACACCCAGCACGCCGGACTGAATCAACCGATCTGGCTTGACGGCGATACCACTGGAGGTTGTAGCGGGCAGATTCAGATGATCCAGATCCAGTTGAAAAGGAGTGACTGCAACAGTCTCATCAGTATTCAGCTGGATCGACGGTCGATCGGACAGCTCTGCCAGCTGATTGAACATGGAGAGACTAACAATTGTCTGGGTGGAGGAATCCTCCTTCATATTATATTCTGTCAGCATCTGATTCATCCGGGTTGTTCGGATATTATGCTTTTGCAGGGTATGATCGATAGAATCGGTATACTTCTGCACATTGACTTCCTTGCTTTTCGCCAGGTAGCTGACTACATAGGGATTGCTGAGCGCTACATTACGCGTTACTACGCTCTGCAGTCCATACAGAGAGCCGATAGCGCAAAAGGAGACTGTAGAGACAATACAGACAAGGAAAAAGGTACGCGCATTGTCTTTCATCCGGTAGGATAGATCGGAGAGCAACAGCATATTGGTTCGGCTCCAGAAAAAGGACTCTTTGCTTTTGAGTCTCCGAATAATATAGACACTGAGCTGGGTGAACAATAGATAGCTGCCTACCGATACCACAATGCTGACCGGAATAAGAAGAATAAACGCATCTGATCCTCTGGCCAGCAGGGCCAGCGTATAACCGGTCCCGATCAGTATTAGCACGAGCAGCGACAGCAGCATGGAAGCTTTCGGCTCATTGCGTGCTTTCTGGCTGCCTTTGATCAGATCAATTAATTTGCCGCTTCGCAGTACGGAGGAGATAAACAGGGAAATAAGCAGAAATAGAATAAAGAAGGATATACATGTCACGATAATGGCTCGTACAGGAAAGTAAAAATTCAATCCGCCTTCAATCACCAGAATATGCTCACCAGCCAGCAGGATGGCTTTGGCAAATACGAGTCCCAGCCCAATACCGCCAAGCGTAGCCGCAAAGCCGATAATGATATTTTCCAGAAATACCATCTGTCGCAGTTGTCCTGGAGACATTCCCTGCATCATCAGCAGGCCAAATTCCCTTTTGCGTGTCTTCAAAAAGGAACTCATTGAGTACAGTACAAAGAAAAAGGAAAAAACATAGATCATCCATTTGGCAGTAGACATTCCGCCTTGAACATTATGATTGACCTGTCCATCAGCGAGCAGTGGATGGTAGGCGAAGATCGCAAAGGTGAAAAATACCATTACCGTAAACATGCTGCTCAGAAAGTAAGCGGCATACAGACGTTTGTTCCGGACGACATTATGATAAGCGAATTGACGAAATGTCATTCGAATGCCCTCCCAGCAGTGATAAGGTATCGATGATTTTCTGGAAAAAGGCCTGGCGATTATCCCCGCGGTGAATCTCACTGTACAGACGTCCATCCCGGATAAAAATAACTCTGCTGCAGTAGCTGGCGGCTACCGGATCATGGGTAACGAGCATCATGGTAGTCTGCTGTTCACGGTTGATAGTCTCCAGCATTTCCATAACATCCCGGGCTGATTTGGAATCCAGGTTTCCGGTCGGCTCATCAGCCAGTAGCATTTTGGGGGAATGGATCATTGCCCGGGCGATTGCAGTACGTTGCGCCTGTCCGCCTGAGATTTCATAGGTGCGCTTGTTCAAAATGGAGGTAATGCCCAGCTTTTCTGCAATAGCGGCTGCTTTTTGCTTCATTTCGCTGACTTTGCTGCCGTCGAGTGTCAGTGGGAGGACAATATTTTCCTGTACGGTCAGAGTATGCAGCAGATTGAAGTCCTGGAAAATAAAGCCGAGTTCCCGCCGCCGGAAGCGAGCCAGTTCGTTTTTTTTCATCTGGTTAATATTTTGTCCGTTGATCAGAATCTGTCCGCTGGTCGGCTCATCGATAGTGGCAATCAGATTGAGGAGCGTCGTTTTGCCGCTACCGGATGGTCCCATAATACCGACAAACTCCCCGTCTTCAATTGTAAACTGAATATCGGTCAGTGCTTTATAGGCGATTTTGCCGCTGTAGGTTTTGCTGATCTGGTTAACATTAAGCATGTGTAGTCCTCCTTGGTCCATCGATTTCTTGGTTGTTCTCATGTGCCCAGTATAGTACGAGGGCAGGGAGCCAGCTATCGATTTTCCTTTCATCCGGCTTACATGTATGTAAGGTAAGGCAGCGCAGCAGGGAAGTGGAACTGGGAGGAACAGCAGCGGTGAAATGAATACGAAAATTACTCTGAAGGGGAGAGCTGCTGCCAGGAATGGAAAACAATACGGACCGTAGTTCCCTGTCCTGGAGCTGATTCCAATTCCAATGCATGACCCAGCTGGTTGGCTGCTTCCCTGGTCAGATAGAGCCCCATTCCGGTCGACTCCCGAAAATGCCGTCCATTCTCGCCCGTGAAAAACGGATCAAATACCCGCTTGAGATCTGCTGCCGGAATACCGACACCATGATCGCGCACTTCCAGTACAGCCTGCCGATCTCGGATAAAAGAATGGATGTGAATTTTCTGGCCGCTGCCCGCAGAATATTTCACGCTATTCATGACCAGCTGGGACAGCATGAAAAACAGCCATTTCTCATCCGAATCCACCATCAGCATCCCTTTAATAGTCTGCACCTCGGGATACACATTGTTGCGAATAAAGGAACGCTTATGTTCGTGAATCACTTCATGCACGATCTGCGACAGAGCGAGTGATCGGGGATGGAAGTCCTGCTGAAAGGTACGAAGCCGGGCCATATACAGAATGGTATTCAGGCCGGAGCGCATCCTCTCGGTTTCTTCGCGAATACTGGCATACTCCGGTTCATCTACCTGCTGTACGGTCAACTCAATTACGGACAGAGGCGTCTTCATCTGATGCACCCATTGATCCATAAAGGTCAGATGCTGCTTTTGCTCACGCTGCGCTGCAGCCAGCTGTTCCTGATAGAATCGGTACTGCTGGCGGAGCAGTTCTTCCAGTGCTTCCCCGACCGGTGTCTGATCTAGCTGCTGGATCGATTCCTCCATGCCGGAAAGCGGCTGACCAAGGATGCCAAAATAGCGACGGCGACTGAGATAATGATAGGTCAAATAGCATCCCAACAGAAACACCCCAGAAAGACCGAATAAAGCGCCGGTGCGAGGCGATGATAGCCGTCCATCCAGTAAATGCCCAATACCGCAAAAAACTGGATCACATGCAGCGTGATCAGCAGTGCATGTTCCCGCAGAAAAAGTTTCATTGCTTCTCCTCTCCAGTCCAGAAGACGTTCAGTCGATACCCGCTACCGCGTACTGTCTCAACGGCATCCTCCAACCCCAGCTCCTGAAATTTCTTGCGTACACGGGTAATATTTACGTTCAGCGTATTCTCGTCCACAAAATTCTGATCATCCCAGAGCTTTTCCAGCAGTGCCTCCCGGCTTGCCACGCGAGGGTGGCGCTCCATCAGACTGCCAATAATATCGCATTCCTTGCGGGTAAGCGGGATAACAGCATCTGTGTAGGCCAGCTCCATACGTTCCGGGTACAGGCGCAGACCGGCAACTTCTACAATATGTTCCTCGGTTCGGCTAGCATATTCGCCATAAGCACGGCGCAATTGACTGCGGATTTTGGCCATGATGATGCCATAGTCGAACGGCTTGGTAATATAGTCATCGGCACCATTTTCCAGAGCCATAATCTGATCCATCTCACCGGAACGCGCGGAGATGAACAGTACGGGACAGATAGAATGATTACGGATCTGCCGGCACCAGTAATATCCGTCAAAGCTGGGTAGATTCACATCGAGTAGCACCAGATCGGGTTGGGCCTGCCGGAATTCTTCCAGTACATTACTGAAATTAACAGTGAGGATCACCTCATATGCATACCTGGTTATATGATTTTGCAGCAGACCGGCAATTTTGGGATCATCTTCGACAATCATAATTTTCTGCATAGCTGTAGACTCCTTACAAATGAAATCATCCCACACGTATCCGCAGATTCGGTGGGATGCCTTATTAGTATACTATTTGAGCTGCGGAATACCATTTTATGGATAATTTTGGTGAATAACGTTGCTGCAGATTTGGCTTAGGAAATGCGGCCGGCAGCCGGCAGAATATCGGTAAGTATATGCGAATACTGTTTGGCCAGCAGTGCGATCTGATCCAGCTCGGGCCATTTATGATGCAGGCCGATATAGACGATGGCACCGGTAAACAGGGCAGCCATTATGGTTTTGAACAGCCATTTTCCCATCATTGATTCCTCCTTGGATTGGTATAGTGTTTATCCTAACATAGTATACCTTCGTATAATGTCGCATTGTCTTAATCTTTTCTTACGTTATCCTTACACTTTTGTAATCTCAAAATAAGGGTAAGAATAGAGTGGACTCATGGTATCATGTTCATAACCGGAGAAGAGGAGAGAAATAGATGTACATACTGGGTATGGCCGGATTATGTCTGGTCATGTTTGTGATTAGCTATACACAGGATCGCAGGCGACTGCAGAACGGTGTCTTTTTGACGATCGGGATTATTCTGCTGCTGTTTGGTCTGGTCCTTTATGCAATGAATCATCTGGCAGGACATGTACCGTATATCGCTGTGCTGCTGATTCTGATCCTGCTGCTGCTGGCTCCGGTCGTTGTGCTGGGTATTGGTGTAGCCCTTATTTACAATGGCCGGATTCTGCTGCGCAAAGAAGGATGGAAACTGCCCAATCTGCTGTCGATGCTAACCGGATTCGGGATTCTGGTGCTGCCCCCGCTCGTATTGATCGCACCCTATAATAGTGTGCTGGCACCGTTTGTTATTGTAGTGCAGCTTTGTGTGGCGTATTTTGGATTGCTGTTTATCTGCTATCTGGTATCGTCCCTGCTGTATAATTTCCATCGGCCGCGTTATCGGCCGGACTTTATTATCGTGCTGGGAAGCGGACTGATTCGCAACAAGGTGCCGCCGCTGCTGGCTAGCCGGCTGGATCAGGGGATTGATGTGTACCTGCGGCACCAGGATGGAGAACCGCCACGGATCGTCGTATCCGGCGGACAGGGTAGTGATGAACAGACTGCCGAGGGAGAAGCGATGGGACAGTATTTGCTGGAAAAGGGTATTCCGGCCGACCATATCATTATTGAGAATGAATCAGCCAATACGCTGCAAAACATGCGCTTGTCCCGGCAAAAGATGGATGAGCTGATGGGCGGCAAGCCGTACTCCTGCATCTTTGTGACCAATAATTTTCATCTGTTCCGCGCAGGTATCTATGCCAGACAGGCAGGCATACAGGGTGACGGCGTAGGGTCCTATACAGCGCTATACTATTTGCCTAATGCTTTTATTCGCGAATATATCGCGATTATCGTGATGCATCGTCGTATCCATATCCGAATTATTGCAGCTGGGCTGATTCTGGCCATGATGGCGGTATTGGTGCTAATGATCGTCTGATTTGCCTGACATTGTGAGAAGAGTTACAACCGTATCTGCGAGCTGCTGGTATGATAGGTAGCGGCGAAAGGGAGGCGGAAGCATGACTCGTATTATTTCTAATGAACAGATAGCACCGGATGTTTTTGTAATGAAGATTGCAGGATCGTATAAGGGCCGAATGGGACAATTTTATATGATGCGTGCAGATGACGGATACCGGGGAGACAGCTATCCCCTGTTATCCCGTCCGCTTAGCATTCACGACAAAGGCGATGATTTCATCGCCTTTTTGTACAGGGTCCATGGCCGTGGAACAGCGATTTTGTCACGGATGTCAGCAGGACAGCAGGTGCTGTTGGAAGGTCCGTTTGGCAATGGATTCCCGGTACTGGATGAACCGGGACGAATCGCGCTGGTCGGAGGCGGGATGGGCATCGCTCCGCTGCTGCTGGCGGCCCGTCATTATGCGCAGGCCGATATTTATCTGGGATTCTCCGGCGAGGCATTTGCAGTGGAGAGCTTGCGTCAGGCAGTAGAGTCAGCTGCTCGGGTAAAGGTGATGAACAGCAGGCACAGGAGCATACTGGAACTGCTGGAGCCAGGCTGGTACGATACGATTCTGGCCTGCGGCCCGGCAGGGATGCTCAAAGCACTGGCCGAATGTACAGCCGCTGCAAATGATGCTGCCCTGCATGACAGTGAAGGTTATCCGGCGAGTACCCGTCTGTATATTTCTACCGAAAAGCATATGGCCTGCGGCATTGGAGCCTGTCTGACCTGCACGGTGCGGACGACCAGTGGCAACCGCAGGACCTGTGTAGAAGGGCCGGTATTCGCAGCAGAGGAGGTGGACTGGAATGACCTCACTACAGTGTAATATCGGCGGCGTTACGCTGCGTAATCCGGTGATCATGGCGTCGGGAACGTATGGATTTGGCAGGGAGTATGCGGCGTATGTGGATGCAGGCATACTGGGAGGCATCTCCTGCAAAGGATTGACCCTGCACCCTCGTTCCGGTAATCCGGGATGCCGCATACAGGAGACAGCTTCCGGCATGATGAACAGTGTAGGATTGGAGAATCCGGGTGTAGCAGCTTTTCTGGAACAGGAGCTGCCGTACATGACAACGCTGGGTACAGCGGTGATTGCCAATCTGGGCGGTTCCAATGCCGAAGAATATATCGAAGGCGCACGGCTGCTGTCTGTACATACCCGACAGCAGATCGAGCAGGGCGGCCGCGGAATCGATATGCTGGAGCTGAATATTTCCTGTCCCAATGTCCGTGAGGGAGGGATTCAGTTCGGAATCCAGACAGAGACGGCGCGTAGTATTGTCCGGCAGGTACGCAGCGTGACTGACCTGCCGCTGATGGTCAAGCTGTCACCGGGTGCACAGGATATCGTGGAGATGGCAGTCATGTGCGAAGAGGAAGGGGCCGATGCGGTATCGCTGGTCAACACCTTTTCGGCGATGAAGATCGATATTTACCGGCGGCGCAGCGCATTTGATAATGGATATGCCGGTTTGTCCGGGCCGGCGATCAAGCCGATTGCGCTGCGGATGGTGCATCAGGTAGCCCGAGCACTGTCGATCCCGGTGATCGGCATGGGCGGAATCAGCAGTGTGGAGGATATAATCGAATTCATTATGGCCGGTGCCGATGCGGTGCAGGTGGGCACATATAATTTTGTGAATCTGCGTGCCGGCACGGAGCTGGTCGATGGGTTGCAGACATGGATGCAGCAGCAGCGGATAGAGTCGCTGGAAGAGATACGCGGGATTATTGGATAATCAGGATGGTAGATTGGAACAATGGCTGATGCATTCAGGGAACAGGCAAGCCATTTGAACAACGATTAAAAATGGAAAAACCGTGAGCCGCCCCAACCTGACAGATGGAGCAACCCACGGTTTTATTTTTGGCAAAAGCCATTTATTGAGATAGAACATTGGAATATAAACTCATATGACTTATAAAAGTTGTTTTGTGTTATAATCATTCACGGAAACACAAGGACCAGCGGAATCGATATGGCGTCGCAACCCGAAAGGGGGTGACGCCATGTCACTGGTTGATCTATTGCTCAGAATTCTGGATATTTCGGCAAAATGTATCGGTTTGATTATCGGAATCGATAAGCTGCATGAAATCTGGAGACGAGTAAAAGACAACAAAAACCGCCGGGATAAAGGTTAGGAGACCTCCGGCGGTCTTGGGGAATATTTGATTCCGAGCGATCGCCGTATGATTCCGCCGATCTTGTCGATCCAGCCTGTGGTGGACCAACACTACAGGCTTTCTTTATGTATAGTATACACAATCAGGATTCCAAATGAAACCTGAATCTCCCTATCAGCATCACATAATTACGCAAATAAGAATATATTTGATCGGAAACAAACAAAAATTAACATCCTATCCATGCTTGAACCATCTGTCGCTTTGTATGAAAATAATTCCTTATGAAATTTACTGAAAGACTGAAAAATATCCTTGAAACATAACATGAATGCGTGTAGTATACATATATAATTTGATACCAGCCGTGCAGGAGGAAGCAGAACTATACATATTGCGTATAGCTGCTGCGGATTTATTCCCCTCTTTGGTACGGCGACCACTCATATAATATTGGGAATAGGGCCCAGGAGTTTCTACCGGATAACCATTGTAATTGTCCGACTATGAGTGAAGAACGTGCTGATCCTTTTTTTGCTGACCGGTAAAAAGGGATCAGGATGCGGCTTTTTGCGCATTCTGTATATGAACATGCATACAGGCAGGCTTCACTTGAGTGTATTAACTCAGGTGGCCTGCCTTTTTTGTTTTATACATGACGATTAAAGTCCATACGAATTCAGAATAACAGACAGACAAAAGGGGAGAAGTAACATGAAATTACTGGAGGAACGCATACGGGCAGAAGGCAGGATTTTGTCGGACAAAGTGCTCAAAGTAGACGCTTTTCTGAATCACCAGGTGGATACTATGCTGGCGGTGGAGATTGGCCGGGAATTTGCCAGACTGTTCGCGCATGAGCATATTACCAAGGTACTGACGATTGAAGCGAGCGGAATCCAGTTCGCGATGGCTACAGGTATTGCGCTGAATGTACCATTTGTCTATGCGAAAAAGAAAAAGGCGGTTACTCAGGGAGATCAGGTATATGCCGCTTCGGTGCATTCCTTTACCCGTGGCGAGACCTACCAGGTAAGCATCGTCAAGGATTACCTGAATCCGGAAGATCGCGTGCTGATCGTGGATGATTTCCTCGCGACAGGGGCAGCGCTGGTCGGACTAGCGGATATTGTCGCCGAATCGGGGGCGACACTGGTCGGTATGGGCTGCGTGATCGAGAAGACTTTCCAGGAAGGACGCGGTCTGATCGAAGAACGCGGTATTCCGGTACAATCGCTGGCACGGATCGTCTCTATGTCACCGGGACAGGTGGAATTTACAGCAGAGAAACCGCTGCAGCCGGTTATGGCAGTAGGCGAATCGGCAGACGCCGATCACCAGGCCGATCAGGCCAAGGAAACTATCCAGTCGTCATCCACGACTGCAGATCTTAACAGAATCGGGGCGGGTATCGGATGCTGAGTAAACGCAAAGTATTCACGCTGGGACTCCAGCATGTCATGGCGATGTACGCCGGTGCTATTGCGGTACCGCTGATTATCGGCAACGCACTGAATCTGACACCGGAGCAGATGGCGTATCTGATCGCAGCGGATATGTTCACTTGTGGTCTGGCTACCCTGCTGCAGGTGCTGGGTACGCGCTTTTTTGGAAGCGGTCTGCCGGTAGTGCTGGGTTGTACTTTTACCGCGGTAGGGCCGATTATTGCGATTGCATCAACGTCGAATCTGCCGACCGCTTATGGAGCGATTATTATCTCGGGTATTTTCGTGGTGCTGGCTGCCCCGTTATACGGCAAGCTGCTGCGCTTTTTCCCGAAAATCGTTACGGGTTCGGTCGTGACCATTATTGGTCTGTCGCTCATTCCGGTGGCGATGAACAATGTGGCCGGTGGACAGGGCAGCGCAGACTTTGGTGCACCACATAATCTGCTATTGGCAGTGGTGACTCTGCTGGTGATTCTGATCGTGAACCGTGTCGCTACAGGCTTCCTGCGCTCCATTTCGGTATTGGTTGGTCTGGTAGTGGGTACAGTGCTGGCTTATATGATGGGGATGGTCCATTTTGCAGCTGTCGGAGAAGCTTCGTGGTTCCGTGTAGCGCAGCCGTTTTACTTTGGTACCCCGCAGTTCAGCTGGATTGCGATTGCGACGATGATTATCGTGAATATTGTCAGCATGGTAGAGTCGACTGGCGTATACATCGCTGTCGGCAAAGCAACAGAACAAAAGGTCGAGCAAAAGCAGATCGTCAATGGACTGCGCTCCGAAGGTCTGGCGATTATGCTGGGTGGCGTGTTCAACGCATTTCCGTATACCGCCTTCTCGCAAAATGTAGGTCTGATCTCGCTGACGAAGGTCAAAACGCGTAATGTAATCTTCGCTGCTGGTGGAATTATGGTCGTACTCGGTCTGCTGCCAAAGCTGGCGGCTCTGACTACTGTTATTCCAAGTGCTGTACTAGGCGGAGCCATGGTCGTAATGTTCGGTTCGGTCGCTGCTTCGGGTATGTCTATCCTCGGTGAAGTAAATCTGCGCAACGACCGCAACCTGATGATCGTCGCATGCAGTATTGCGATCGGTGTAGGTTCGGCGGTACTGCCGGCTATTTTCGCCCAGATGCCAGGCTTCCTCCAGCCACTGCTGCAAAACGGTATTGTTACCGGTTCGGTGGCTGCTGTTATTCTCAACCTGATCCTGTCGGACAAGCGAACCGTCGATGCCGAAGAAAGCAGCGAGGAACCCGTGGTTGGACTGGGTGTGGATGCAAGCGCCGGTGTCAAAGCGTCAACCGGTCTGGAATAAAATATAATGCTGCTCGGGCTGCTTTGTAGAGCATTTGCCGGCTGTTTGATACATGTAGTCGACGAAATGCAGTCAGGGAGCATTCAATAAAATACAGTCAATGAAACGCAGTTAGTAAAATGTAGTTGGTGAAATGCAGCATGATGGAAAGACCCTGTGCCTACCGCAGGGTCTTTTTTGTTATATTGAAGAAAGAGAATGATCTGGAAGCGGAGGCAAAGTAATGAACAAAACCGAACGATTAATGGCTATTGTACTGGAACTGCAGCGCCGCTCGACGCTACGCGCGCAGGATCTGGCGGATATTTTTGAGACGAGTGTGCGCACGATCTACAGGGATATGCAGGCACTCAGTGAATCGGGTGTGCCACTGCTGGGCTCACCGGGGCAGGGCTACTCGCTAATGGAAGGTTATTTCCTGCCGCCGGTCAGCCTGACAGCGGATGAAGCGGTAGCGATATGGATCGGGACTGATTTTGTGGGCCGCTATCTCAGTGCCAAATATCAAAAGGATGCCGTCTCGGCACGCCGTAAAATCCAGTCCATTTTACCGGAATCTATTCATATGCAGTCGGCCGCGGTACGTGAAGCGATGCTGCTTATTGAAGGTCACAAGTTAGAGAAAATGGATGATACGACGCATTTGCAGCTTATCTGTGAGGCAGCTGCGACCCGGCGGCAGCTGACTTTTCGCTATAGCAAGCCATCCGGTTCTACATCTACAGATGAAAGTGTACGTACCGTCTGTCCGTATGGAGTTGTGCTTACCGGCAGCCGCTGGATGCTGGTGGCCTACTGTATGATGCGGCAGCAGATTCGTCATTTCCGGCTGTCACGCATGTCCAATCTGATCCTGGAAGAAAAAACGTTTGTATGGCCGGAGGATTTCCAGCTTAGCCGTTATCGCCCGGAAGATGATCGCAAGATACTGGTCAGAGTGCGAATCGATGAAGGAATCGCTGCCCGACTGCGCGAGGACGGCAGCTTTTATCTGGAGCAGCTGGAAGAGAGGGATGGAGAGATCATCGCTATCCTGCGAGTGCGCCGGATCGACGAAATTGTCCATACGATCCTGGGCTGGGGACAAGGAGCCGTTGTGCTGGAGCCGAATGAGCTGCGTATTCGCCTGCGTCAACAATTGCAAAATATGCTGAATAGCTACTGACATTATGCTGTCAGTAGCCCTTCGATATACTGGGTACAGTTATTGATCCTGCTCTATAGATTGCCGGTGCAGCTACCGGAAGCAGGCCTACTATACACTTACCTGGAGGTATAATTATGACAATGCAAACCGACAAGAACACGACTGTGAATATGCACTCCCCAGCCAACACGGAAGCGAACCGTATGATCCATCCTGCTCTACAATCAGGTGTAGATACGAACTACAGCATCAACACCGCGACGGATCAGGTAGCTAAGATGCAGCTGGCTCTTCAGCGCCTGGAGCAGCAGCTGGATCAGTACGGACAGGAACTGGATCGTTATACGCTGGAGCAGCTGACCCGTCAGCCAAGTGTAGAAGAATGGTCGCTTGGACAAATGTATCAGCATCTGATCGCTTCGGCATTATACATGCAGCTCGGCAATATGGAGAAGTGTATCCGGCAGTATGAGCAGGATCGGCAGCAAGAAGCCGCCTATCATGAGGATAGCTTCGCACGGATAGCCGTTAAAGAAAGTGCTGCTCCAACTGCCATCGCAGTAGACTCTGCTACGATCCAGACCTCTACAAACGGGAAAACAGAATCCGGCGAAAGCATATTTGCCGAAGGAAGTTTCCCGCCGGTACGGATCAAAGTGCCCGGCGTTCCGGAGCCATCACAGCCAAAGAGCCGGGAACAGCTGTTAAACGGTCTGGAGCAGGTGCGTATCCGTGCGCGTGAACTTGCGCCACAGGCTGCAGCTGTTCCGGCATGCTATACAGAGAAGCATCCGCGGTTTGGTGGTTTGAGCGCAGCCGAATGGATGCTGCTGATCGAGATGCATTATCGTCATCACCTGCACCAGAAGCGTCGTCTGGACGAGTTCTTGAATATGTCTATTTAAGCGGAACCGACGTAACCGGCGATCACCCTTATATCCAGCCCTGTGTCCTGCAGTATCCTGCATAGATACAGGGCTTTTCTGCGCATGGCTTTATTTTGATACAGCTCCATAATCCTGCATGGAACGAGCGTTTTATTTATTTTATAATCAAGAGGCATCTTCATGTACACGATCATGGAAAAGTGTTAAATTTAGTTCTTATCAGGCATAACGATCCCATCCGGCGGCAGGGATAGACGGCATGTACAGTCCGCTGCTGACGGATGAATCCATATCATACAGGTTTAACGGGTGGAGGGAAGACAGTTTATGAAAAATATTTTGTTTATCAACACAGGGGGGACGATCTCCTCTTCTGCAGCAGGCAAAGGGCTAACGCCAACGCAATCGGCAGCTGATATTATCTCGGCTGTACCGGAGGTCAAGGAAATCTGCAATGTAGAAGCAATGACGCTAATGAGTGTAGACAGCACGAATATCCAGCCGGAAGAATGGGTGACGATTGCCCGTACCGTACACGAGCAGCTGCCAAGCTATGACGGCATCGTGATTGCCCATGGAACGGATACGATGGCGTACACGGCTTCGGCGCTCAGTTTTATGCTGGGAGCGCTCGACAAGCCGGTCGTGATTACCGGGTCCCAGGTGTCGGTACTGGCGGAATACAGTGATTCCCGCAAAAATATCAAAGATTCGTTCCTGACGGCATCCAGCGAGCTGTCCGGTGTGTTCGTTGTCTTTAACGGCAAGATCATCAACGGCGCCCGTGCATCCAAAGTAAAAACGAAAAGCTATGATGCTTTCGAGAGCATTAACCATCCTTATATCGGTTATCTGGATGAGGATCATATCGTATATAACGAGATTGAGCCGTCCGTTTATCCGGAAGGGCATGTATATAATGATCAATATTCGCCAGATGTGTTCCTGCTGAAGCTGATTCCGGGGATGCGTCCGGATATCTTTGATGCAGTGCGCAATCTGGGCTACAAAGGCATTATTGTCGAAGGCTTCGGTCTCGGCGGTGTACCTTTCAAAGAGATTAACCTGATCGACAAAATCGAGGAGCTGGTGCAGGATGGTATCAGCATCGTCGTGACTACTCAATGCCTGTATGAAGGCGGCGATCTGACGATCTATGAAGTGGGACAGCGCGCTCTGGAAAAGGGAGTTATTCCTTGTTACGACATGACAACCGAAGCGCTGACGACCAAAATGATGTGGGTACTCGGACAGGCAAACAGCCCGGCCGAAGTCGCACGCATGATGGCAACCAATTATGTGGATGAGATTACGATGCCAATCCTGCGATAAAGCCTGTTTGGATGCTTCGAGGCTTTATTGGTAGAAGGTATGCTAATCTGGAGCACCATGTACACGTTTGTGTAGCTTCCCATCACGGTACCGTGTGCCAGAATCCTAATCGGTGTTTTCTATCATTTCGCTTTTAGATCCTATAGAAAAAAGAGCAGTCCCTGATCGGGCTGCTCTTTTTTTGCCTTTTTAGGCATTCATATTCAATAGTAGAAGCGGTTGACCTCTATACTCCGTAAGTTCAATAGCGCTTAGTCGTTATTTTTGGAGCGTGCCTGTCCGCCTTTGCGGCCTGCTTCCTCGCGGCTCATGCCGTCCGAATTGCTGCGCGCTTTGCCGCCTTCGCTGCCAATTTCCTGATAGAACTCTTTGTCATGGGAATTGGAAGTGGATTGACCGCCTTTTTGGCCGATTTCCTGGTAGAATTGCTTGCCATGGGAATCAGATGTTGATTCGCCGCCTTTTTGACCGATCTCCTGATAAAATTCTTTGTCGTGATTTTTAGAAGTGGCTTTTCCACCCAGACGACCTGCTTCTTCTCTGCTCATTTTGCCGTTGTTGTTAGTGCTGTTGTTGTTTGCCATTTTCTCTTCACTCCTCTGAATTTTCTGGTTGTATGTGTGCTGTATGATCAGCGCCACGGTATTGTATTACCCGTCCAAAAGTAGAATAAACACCCCAAATTCTCCAAAAAAGAAGATGCCAAATGGCTATCCTGCTGCTTATCATTCCTGGCCAAATAGCTTGATCCGCGTCATGACGGTGCTTCTTCCATTTCGGGAATCCGATGGGTCAGCGCCTTATTTTTGCGAGAATTTTTTTGATTTTTTTTGGAGTCAGGATGCATCTGTCGGCGGAGAAGGGAACCAGATATGCCGCAGATCGACCCAGCCCTGACTGTTAAAAGTAATCCCGCGTACTGTAGGCAAGTACGCGGTCTGAACAGGCTTTTCATACAAAACATACAGCTGATGATCTGCAGCGAGCCGCTCCCAGATCTGCCGGAACAGGGTATCACGCACCCGGGCATCGGACTGGCGGCGAATATCGATCAGAGCATGTTCAATATCGATTCTCGTATGGGTGTCCATATGCTGAGACAGCGTCAGATACAGATCATAGAGACGCAGCTGCTCATCCTGATCACGGGTCAGCGAGAATACGATCAGATCGGATTTCATTCGCAGTGGCCCCTGAAATTGCTCAATGGGCAAAGAAAGGACCTCGCAGTCATAATGCTGCTGCAGCGTCTCGGCGATTTCGCGCGCATCCTTGCGATACTGCGGAATCGTCAGAATCCGCAGCGAGACGATGTTGTCGGTATTTATTGTAGCTGCCGGTTTGACATGTTGATTAGTCGGGTCCTGCAGACAGTTGCAGATATGCGCACGAATATGAGGATCGCGCAGCGGCCCTTCTTTTTGCGTATTGAAGGTAACGAACTTGCGTACCGATACCGGCGAAGGCAGCTGGCTCCAGGAATGGTCATCCGGTACGGCAGGATTGGGAATCAGATGAAAAGGCGAGATCGGTTCTGCCGGCTCTGCCCGATTGCCACTGACCGACCACGGAATATGGATAATCTCTACCCGATCCAGATGGGCGCGTCCCTGAAAATAAGGCTTGAACACTTCCAGTACGCAGCGCTCCTCACTCTGCTCCACCATCCGAAAAGGGCCGGTACCGCTCGGCTTGAGGCCGAATTCCTGCTCACTGCGCCGATTCAGTCCTTTGGGTACAATCGCGGCCCGGCTTGTACACAGAAAAGGCAAAAACAGCTCGCTCGGTTCCTGGAGCTGAATATGTACCGTTGTTGCATTCAGCGCTCGTACCGACTGGATCTGTTTGAATACGAATCGGTATAATGCCCGGCGTGAAGTACGGATTAATCGTTCAAAGGTATACACTACATCTTCGGCGGTTAGGATCTGCCCATGATGGAACAGCACATCTTTGCGTAGATAAAAAGTCCAGCCTGTTCGCTGCGCATCGGTCTCCCAGGCATGCGCCAGATGGGGAATAATCGTGCCGTCAGCTCCCGATTTACGAACCAGACCATCGAAAATATGGCTGGATACAAAAGACTCGGCCAACAGATTCATATAGAGTGGATCTACTGTATGGATGCGCTGGCGAATCGGCAGCCGTAGCTGGTCAATTTGCCGGTCACGCTGAATCTCCGAATGCGGGCCAAAATAACTGAGCAGCCAATCCTGCAGCTGTTCCTCCACAACCGGCGACCGTGCGTGCAGACGGATCTGCTCCATGCTGTCCCGGATATCCCGTCGCTCTATCGTATGCATCATCGATTCCATGGCGATCTGCTCGGGAGACGCGATAAAGGTCAGCTGTGAGCGTCGTCCCCGTCCGCGCTGGGACTGCCAGCCAATCCAGCCTTGTTCGCTCATACGAGTGATAATATTCAGTGCATTTCGGTGCGTACATTCCAGTACTTCTGCCAATTCATCCAGCGTGACATCCTGCTCGTTCTGTCCGCCATACTGGGAGTGCAGCAGCAGGAATTGCCGGTGTAATTTCATGTTATTCCTCCCTTTGTTCCGGTAGGAACTTTTTTGTGATCCCGTATATTTATGCTTTAAGAGCAGTGCTTATTCATATAACGCCAAAAGGCAATCCATATTCTCCAATGCTATTTCCGCTGGAACTCTCTCAAAATAAAATAGGAAATTTTCCAGTTTATTTCTTCTATTTATTTTCTTATTTTATCATCTACAATAAAAATAACTACAAATCTAACTCCCAATCGAAAGCAAATTATTATTGAGCACAATAAAATTACCAGGAAATACGAGAATCCAATTGGAGGAGAGAGCATTGTACGACAAGTTAATTGTAGTACCCCAGCGGGGATGGATCGCACTCATTAGCGCTTTGGTTCTGGCGGTCATTCATCAATATTTATTTTACGGACACAGCTTCGGCATTTCATATCCGGTCTTTGTTATTTTGTTTTATCTCTATATGTATACTTATGCAGGTGACCGGCTGCGGCAGGGATCATGGTTCAGCAGGCTGGTCATGGTCGTTATTTTGCTGCTGTCCTGTACGTATGGATTATTCGCCAATGAATTTTTTCGTGTTCTGAATGGACTGTTTATCCCGTGTCTGATTTTTCTGCATCTGGCTTATATGCTGAGTCGCAGACGGCTGGACTGGAATCGACCAGCATTGATTATCGATGCACTGGATCATCTGATTCCGCAGACATTCCGCCATTTTGTTACTCCTTTTAAGATGTTGAAAAATAAAGCGTCCCAGCGGATGCAGGAAAATCAGCGTACGGTATTTCGCAAAATTATGCTGGGAGTGCTGACAGCCCTGCCGCTGCTATTCATTATTATTGCGCTGCTAACATCGGCAGATCGCATGTTTAGCGAGCTGCTGGGCGCTATGCCGCGCTGGATGATGAACCTGTCTCCCGGCGAAGGCACATTCCGGCTGGTATGGGTAGTGATCATGGGCTTTATCCTGTTTGGTTATCTATGGGGATTTGTAAAGCCGTTTGTCTATGCTCCGCCAGTCTGGCAAACCCCGCCGCCGGGAGCCGCTTCCTTTACTCCGTCATCAGGTTTACCAGCCGCTGGTAGCGCACAGGCAGTTCCTGTGCATGGGCATCAGGCTGATCAAGCCAGCGAACCCGTGCTGTCTTCCGGTGCTCATTCGCATAGTAAAAATACCACAGTTGGCAATGCCTCTATGGGTGCTCCAGCTCCAGCAGAGCATCGGAATACAGGGGCTTCCGTGCATCAATCTACTGCGCTACCTGTGCATACAGTCAAGCCGGTGCGGATCGATCCGATTATTCTCGGCACCGTACTGGTACTGATCAATATGGTCTATGTACTGTTTGTAGTGCTGCAGTTCTCCTATTTGTTCGGAGCGCCGCAGGGCAATCTGCCGGATGGCAGCACCTATGCCGAGTATGCCCGCAGTGGATTTGCAGAGCTGGTGCTGGTAACTGCTTTGAACTTTGTAATTATGCTGTGCGGACTGCTCTATGCCGGACCCGCTGGCCGAGGACTGATGCGTCTGAATAATGGACTGCTGTATGTACTCGTATTATGTTCCGGTGTGATGTTATATTCGGCTTTTACCCGTCTTTTGTTATATGAGCAGGCGTATGGTTATACGACGATTCGATTTCTTGTTCATGCTTTTATGATTTTCCTTGGTGTGCTGCTGATTGTGGCAGGGCTGCGAATCCATTTTCGTCGATTGCCGCTGGCGCGCTGTTATATTATCCTGGCTCTGGCTGCCTATGTGCTGGTCAATTATGCCGGTATGGATCGCCAGATTGCCAGCCGCAATATAGAACGTTATGAACAGACCGGGCAGCTGGATATGGATTATCTGACGAGTCTGTCGGCTGACGCCGTACCAGAGCTGTTGACGTTTAGCCGACAGCATGAAGTGCCGGGTCTGGCCGCCGGCCTGCATGAACACTGGGCCTATCTGTTTGACCAGGACGAGGGATGGCAGTCGATCAATCTGAGCAACTATCTGGCGATTCGGGCGCTGCGCCAGGATAATCAGCGCTAATGGAATGTACCGCTAATTATATTTCGATTACATCATAAATAATTCGTACAGGAAAGGGGAACAAATGCATGTTTACATTACAATCTGTGATTCGTTGGAACAGTGATCCGGCTTATTTGCCGGTAGGAGAATGGTTGAAGCATCTGAGTGATCCACAGGATGGCTGCGCGCAGCAGATGGATTCGCAGCAAGATACGGTCGAAGGACTGGAGATTCGCATCGTCAGCATTATGCCGGATTCATGGAATACGTATGGACAGGTACGGATACCTGCACATATGGTACCGGAATCGGGTCTCCAGCCGGGGGATGTATTCACGCTGTGGGATCAAGGTGATGTGGGAGAAGTGATGCTGCTGGAAGGTCCGCGTTTTCGATTAAGCCCGTATCCGTACCTGCAGGAACAGGATATGGAGCCCAAAAAGGAATGGGACAGCTGGCAGCCTTACAGGCATATGCAACTGTATTAATATTATCTGTACTGGCATAAAAATGCATTGCAGTAGCACACTATTATTCACCTGTTCAGAGACTGATGTTTTTATAAAAAGCCAAAAGCACACTGCCGGAAGGACAGTGTGCTTTCGCATGTGAATATAAGTTATTCCACTTGAATAGAGATTTTTTAAGGCCGCATATTCACTATTCGCGGCTTGCGATTCACCAGATAAATGCTGATTCCGATCAATACCAGGCCAAGCAGCAGGAACCAGGTGAACGGCTCATGCAGCAGCAGTGTACCGATAAATACGGACAACAGTGGCACGAGGAAAGTATAGGAAGCGACTTTGCTCGCATCTCCGGCACCCACCAGAGTGAAGTAGATAATCCACGACAGGGCAATCCCGAAAATAATACCGAAAATGAGTCCGATCAGATACGGTGCATTCCATGTAATTGCTGCCCAGCTCTCGGTTGCCGAACCGGAAGCTGTAAGCACCAGCCCGCCCAGTGTGCACTGAAAAGCAACCATCCACAGCGCATCGACTTTCTGATTCGCTTTTTTGATATACACGGTTCCAAGTGCCCAGCTAAGTGCAGTCACAAGAGCCAGTACAACGCCGATTACAGCCACATGTCCGGAGAATCCGCCTGCACTGACCGAGATGACACCGGCAAATCCGAGGATCAATCCGATAATTTTCAGTGGTGACATGGATTCACCGAGCCACATCCAGGCAAACAATCCGACGAGTACCGGCTGCAAATAGACGAGGACAGAGAACAGGCCGGATGGCATATAGAGCAGGCCCAGTGTCTGCAGTCCATAGAATAGTACAACGTTCAAAATAGCGGAAATAGTATAGGCTTTCCAGTTGTCCCGCCAGCGAATCAGCCGGCGGCGCGGCAGCAGGATCAGCATGAGCAGGACGCCGCCGCCCAGTGTGCGCAGACCCGCGAATAATAACGGCGGTGTATAATCCAGCGCCAATTTATAAATGGACCAGGAGATGCCCCACAGAAATACCAGTGCAGCAATCAGCCCAGCCCGTTTGAGTGGTGTCAAGGTGTTCATGATGTTCTTCCCTTCTGTTTCCGGATCGAGCAATATGATGTTCGTGACGATACGTCTTGCCGCGTGTTCGTCAGCTGCATCGGTCAGCCTATTTACCCAATCTTATAATGAATCGCTCCTAATAGCTGCCGAAGCAGCCTGTCTGATCATACGCCTTTTTATACGGCAATTCAATAGCAGGCACAGGTATATACAAGCCAAAAAGGACGCTGCATGCTCCGGCAGTGTCCTTTCTTCGATCGTTCCCGATTCCTGCATAATCTTCCTTTTAGGAACCCGTATGCTGGATATCTCCCTCCAGCGGATCGACCAGATTTCCCTTGAATACTTTGAGATACTTGTATTCGCCGTTGATAGACAGCTTTAACAGACCGTTGTCAAAATCGGTATGCTGATCCTTGAAAAAGACTCCCTGTGTTACGACAGGCTGATTGGTCTCATAGCGAATCTGGTAACCGGCAGGGGTGCGAATTACATCGACCTCGACGCCGTCTTCATGAGTCTCCTCCAGCCGGGCCTTCATCCGCTGTACCGCCACGATATGGATATCGACTGCTCCCAGCTGTTCCAGCAGATCGTTAACGATGGAGCCGCGTGTAATTTCCTGCCAGCGGGATTGTGCCGACTGGCCAATAATGAGCTGGGTAATCTGCTGCTGAAGCGCCACTTCTGCAATAACGACAGCCGGCTCGTCATTCTCGTCCACCTCGATGATAAAGGTACCACCGGCTTCCTCTGTGAGCTTTTTCCATGAATTCAGATAATTCTCCTGCTGCATATCCAACTCGCTGACGGGTTCATTCAGCACCGTAATGACATACAGCGGAGACTGAAGCAGCTGAGCCAGACGGATCCCCCGCCTGATCAGTCGTTCACCATTAGGGCCGTAGTAGACCCCGACCATAATTTTCTCATCATTCATCGCTCTATTCTCCTTTTGCTCGGTACATAGTAGTTGTGTCTATAGTCACTCTTAACCAGCTTCGCTCAAAAAGAATAATAAGCCTGCGCATAATCGCTTAGAAATTGCCGCTCGGTCAGTGGCTGTCTGTACAACAACGAATCTGCGGATTCACTTTGCCGGATCATATAATTGTGCAATGCTTCGATCGCCAGCTGGGCACGGGTATGTCCCCAATTCTGCCGGTGAACGTGTACATATTCCAGCGCCTGCTGCACGGTCAGCCCTTTGAGACGCTGGAATACCGAAGCCCAGCGTACCAGATCAAGCCGGCGCAGCCCGTCGGAGAATTCGTATTCGGCCCAGCCGGAACCGTCTGCCAGCGAGATGCGCAGCAGACCGCAGTGCAGCATTCCGCAGCTATCGGGCAGGGAGAGCCGCTGATGATCGTATAGATAGATTTCCAGCGAACCTACACAGGTGGACGAGACCGAAGGGATGTGGGGCTGTGCAGAGACCGCAACTACATTTTGCATGAAAGACACGCTCCTTGGAGGAATGTTTGGTTGTCAGCTATCATAGAGGGGAATTTGGCTGGACGTAAACAGACATCTGGCATCGTGGCAGCCCGTATTTGTCATGGAAGCTTCATGTAATCGCATTCATCACTGGTAATCTTATCGCTGCCTACCAAAATCAGGCGTTTGCTTCCGTTTTCATTTTATGTGAATAAATGAGTGAAAATAAGAGAAAACGAGAGCTATATCGCGTATATATCCTTTTATTTCGCATCCAGTCGATATAGGAGCCTACCAGGCAGTTTGAGCAGTCTTTACAACGTTCAGCCGCGGGAGTATGATTCGTCTCAAGTTCATAAGACAGCGCTGATCGCAGCGCACACATACCAGCTGAGTTTTTGGGATACAGCCATGCTGTATGCAGAGAGCGGGGGAACCATCGAGAAGGACCGCAGCGGTTTCTTTTCAGGGGTGAATCGGACGACAGGATGTTATGGAATTCTGTTGGTCTGTAGGGAGACTCTTACTCCCGAATCCGGCAGCTAACCTCGTAAGCTGAAAATAAGAGAGGCGACAATTGTCATGCCATCCGTCAGGGATATCTCTGCGCGGATGTCGAAGAAGCTGACGAAGACCACCTCTTCCTCGGCTTCTTTTTTGTTGCCTTCATACTACTGGAGGAGAAGAGAAATGGAATTGGAGCAGGAACATCATTTGCCGGAAGAATATATACTGGTATCGCCGGCTACCCGGGCTGGAGAGCAGTTTGTCCAGCTGTTAAAAGTAAAAAAAATCCCGTTTGCTCTTATCGTGAACAGTTATGCCGAGAAGGTACGGTTCGAAGGAATGGGTATCGAGCATGTGATACTGCTGGATACGCAGCGCCAAGAATTGTGGGTTATGCCGAACCTGAATATCGGCAAAGTCTATTTATTTGAACGCAGTCTGCCGCTCTGCTGCCGCTATATCCAGATCTGCCGCTCATGGACGAGCGAACCGGTCTATGTCATTACTGAAGGCAGCAATTCGCGCATGATTTATAAAGGACTGGGAGCCAATTATATTATCCATACCAATGGCGGCAGTGCCGCTTTTTTACTGTGAATATAGGAGGATCTCCATACCGCCAGAAAAATCGTAAATCCGGCTGAATCTCCGCTTTTGCATATCCCGAAATGGGTAATAGGTTGCTAACCCGTTATAGCTGCATCCGGGCGAATTTTTGGAGGTGGAGATGATGGCATTGGAACAAAAAGTAGCCCTGGTTGCAGGAGCTACCGGATTGGTCGGTCAGGCATTAACCGAACTGTTGATCCAGGCACCTGAATACAGCGAAGTGATTGTACTGGTACGCAAGCCGGTGGAACGATGGCAGCAGCATGACCGGCTTCGCCAGGTAATCGTAGATTATGAACATCTGGAGCAGCAGCGCGATGAACTGCGGGCTGACGATATATACTGCTGTCTGGGCACGACAATCCGCAAAGCCAAGACACAGGAAAACATGTACCGGATCGATGTGACCTATCCGCTGGAATTGGCACGCATCGCCCATGAAGAAGGAGCTACGCAGTTCCTTGTCGTCAGTGCGATGGGGGCAGATTCGCAGTCCTCGGTCTTTTACTCCCGCATCAAGGGCGAACTGGAGCAGCAGCTGGCACAGATCGGATATGAGTCGCTATCTATTGTCCGGCCGTCTCTGTTGCTCGGCAAGCGCAGGGAATTCCGGCTGGGGGAACGTACCGGTGCCATACTGGCAAGAGTATTATCTCCGCTGTTTATCGGTCCGATGAACAAATACAAAGCCATTTCCGCAGAGATCGTTGCAGAAGGCATGTACCGGATTGCCTGCCGCAAGCCGCAGGGAACCGTAGTCTATCTATCCAACCAGCTGCATATTGCTGCCCGTCCTGTTAGCCGTTAAACGGGAGAATAGCGATGCTGCACAATCAATGGCATGGTAAAATAAACAGAAGCAAGTATAATGTAAATGCAGGTCTGTGCTTGAAGACGGACATGAATTTCAATTACAGAATGGAGTACAATCACATGCCTCAACTGGATGCCAAACAAGCGGCGTCGATGATCGAACGCTGGATTTCTTTCTATGATATGGATAATGCCAAAGCCTGGGACAAGGATGACTATCCGTTTATCCAGACTTCCTGCCGTCAGATGCGGACAGCGATTCAGGCTTTGCGCGGCAAAGGACCAACCGCTCCCGGAGAGCGCAAAAAGGTCGCTGCTGCCCTGGAGGAATTTATCGAGGATTCTTTTATGGACGATGCCAATGAATGGGAGCCGGAAAACCGTGCTTTTGTCAAAGAATCAATGGCTGCTCTTCAATATGCTGCGGGCTTTCTGCAAAAATAAGATCATATCATGATTGAGGTGGAACACGATGAAGCAGCCTGACCCTTGTTCGCCTGCACAGCAGTCGCTGCAGATTACCCTGTGTCCGGTGGAAGAGTCACATATTATATTGAATCTGTATCCGTTCTATCTGTATGATCTATCAGAAATCTGGGAACGCCAGCCGAATCGGCATGGCGTTTTTGAAGAGGAAGACAGCTACCGTACGCTCGCCGAGCAGAGCGACGTATTCCGTATCTGGTGGCAGCATCCCGGTATTCTGTTTCCTTATTTGATCCGTGTTGGCGGTATTCCGGCCGGATTTGCCCTTGTGGCTACCCCTCCCTATATCCCTACCCATGAGCCTATCGACTATTTTATGCACGAGTTTTTTATAATGCGTCCATTTCGTGGACAGGGACTGGCTGCGCAGGCAGCTCGTCACATTTTCGGCCAATTCCGCGGTTCCTGGGGACTGCATACGAATCCGACAGAGCATAATCAGCATGCTATTCACTTCTGGAATCGACTGTTGGCTGACTATACCAACAACAAATACAGCAGCGAGCTGATAGAAGGTTCGGAAAATGAACAATTCTTGTCCTTCCGGTTTGATCAGCGTCAAATATGAAATTTCTCATTATGCATTTCTTTTTCGTGGACAGCGGATTACATTTTGTGTAACATAAGCATAATTAATTTTGCCGGCTGATGCCCGGGCCGCGTGTCCGCAGGGATAGCGCCCGGCAGCTGACCGCTGCATCCATGAACAGGAGTGTATATATGAATAAAAAGTCTTCAAATCCGGGATCGGCATTTCCAGGTCCCAAAACGGACGGCTTTTCCAAGTCGGGCTTTATTCTGGCAGCGATTGGCAGCTCGGTCGGTCTCGGGAATATGTGGAAATTCCCGTATATTACCGGCAAGTACGGTGGCGCAGCATTTTTCCTGCTGTTTATCATCTGTCTGATCGTTGTGGGCCTGCCGATTCTGCTGGCAGAGATGGCTATCGGCCGCGGTGGGCGGGGTAATGCTGCTTCATCGCTTTTCAACATTACAGGGAAAAAGCAGTGGAAATGGGTAGGTGCGATCTCCGTAGTCACTTCTTTCCTGATCATGTCCTATTATGGCGTGGTCGCAGGATGGACGCTGCATTATACGGTAGGTTCATTTAGCGGAGCCTTGAACAAGCCGGGGACCGATTATTCGGCGACCTTTACAGCTTTTGCCGGCGGATACATGCCGCTGTTCTGGCAGGCTGTCGTGATGCTGATCACCGGAGTGATTATCGCCAAAGGCATCTCCGGCGGGATCGAGAAGTTCAACAAAGTGCTGATCCCCGGCTTCCTGATTATTCTGGTGATTCTGATGATTCGTGCACTGACGTTGCCGGGAGCAGCAGCAGGCGTGGAATTCTTCCTCGCTCCGGATTTCTCCAAATTAAGTGCTGCTTCGGCATTAACGGCGCTTGGACATGCTTTTTTCTCTCTTTCTCTCGGGATGGGCTGTATGCTGACGTATGGTTCCTATGTACAAAAGGACCAATCGCTCGGCAAAGCTACACTGGCAATCGGTGCCGGTGATCTGATCTACGCCTTTATTGCAGGCATGATCATTTTCCCGACGATTTTCTCGTACGGCATGAAGCCGGAAGCAGGTGTTGGTCTGGCGTTTATGGCGCTGCCGGCTGCTTTTGCCCAGATGCCGTTTGGGTTCCTGTTCGGTGGTCTGTTCTTCCTGCTGCTGGCGATTGCCGCACTGACTTCCTGCGTATCTATTCTGGAAGTGCCTGTCGCCTATGCGATGGGAGAATGGAAATGGAGCCGCAAAAAAGCTGCGGTTATCGTCTCGGTAGCGTCCTTTATTATCGGTGTACCGGCGGCTCTGTCGGTAGGCGGTGTGCTGAGCTTTATTACTTTTGCAGACAAGAGCATATTCGATTTGTTTGATTTTGTGACCTCTTATATTCTGATGCCGGTAGGCGGTCTGATCGTGACGATCTTTACCGGTTATGCATGGAAGCGTGCCGGGGATGAAGTCGGTCTGAGCGGCTGGTGGTATCGGATATGGATGTTCTTGATCCGTTATATAGCACCGATCCTGATCATTCTGATCTTCCTGTACTCTGTAGGTCTGTTGAATCTTGGTGAAGAATAGGGCGTTCGGTGCGATACTTCTCCCTGATCTGCTATACTGTAGACTAGAAACGGGAGGAGTTGAAGGACGATGTCAGAACAGCAGTATTTTGCCAAAGCACTGATCCAGTCGCTGATTGGCGAGCGCGGCCATCTGCCGATCGCCAAAGCGCTGTCAGATATTGATCTGGAGCTGTCCGGCCGGACAGTGGAAGGCGTGCCTTACAGCATTTATCAGCTGGTCAGTCATATGAATTACTGGCAGGAGTATATGCTTGCCCACGTGCGCGGTGAGCAGCCGGAGCGTCCGCAGGATGTTAGCGAGAGCTGGCCGCAGGAAGCGCAGTCGCCGGACGAAGTCACCTGGCAGCAGCTGCTGGACGATTTTCTGCACGGAATCGATACCGCCTGTGAGCTTGCCAGTACGGTCGATCTATCTGCCGGACTCAAGCATTTTCCGGGAGAGACTGCAGCAGGGCTGCTGCGTAATATTGCTTCGCACAATACGTACCATCTCGGTGAGATTGTTATTCTGCGCCGACTGGCAGGCCAATGGCCGCCACCGGGTGGAGGCTATCCGGCCTAAACCGGCAGGGTACTCTGAAGGTAATAACGGCTGTATAGCATAGCCGTATCGATAACAAGCATGATATAGAAAAACACGCAGACTCCGCGGAATATACCGGGAGCCTGCGTGTTTTTGTATCTATACATATAATGGCTATGCCGGAATAGTTGCTATATCCGGCCAGTCTCTATTTTGCCAGCCAATCAAACGAAAATATGACTGATCTGCTCGATCTCCTGCGGAGTCAGCTGGATATCCAGCGTTTTCAGATTATCCAGTACCTGGTCAGCACGCTTGGCACCAGGGATAATCGCATCGATAGAATCGCGTGTTAGATACCATGCCAGTACCAGATGGGCGATTTCTACACCTTTGGCCTGGGCGATCGGACGAAGCATCTCGACTTTTTGCAGATTATGGGTAAAGGCTTCGCCGGTAAACAGCGGATCACGTGCCCGTAGATCATCAAAGGTAGTATTGACGTCATACTTGCCTGCCAGCAGACCGGAGGCTAGTGGGAAGTAAGGGATAAAGCTGATATTGTGCTGAGCAGTGTATGGCAGCAGATCCTGTTCGGCACCGCGCTTGAACAGATTGTACTCGGATTGCAGCACATCGACATAACCGTCCTTGTTGGCGGTCTGCAGCTGTTCCAGCGAGAAGTTGGACACCCCGATCGCACGGATTTTTCCTTCGTCCTTGAGCTTTTTCAGCTCGCCAACAGCTTCGTCTTTGGGTGTATGTTCATCCGGAAAATGGATATAGTACAGGTCGATATAATCGGTCTGCAGACGCTGCAGGCTGCCTTCCACGCTTGCACGCAGAAAGTCCGGGGAATTATCAAACACGACTTCGCCCTGTTCGGTAAATTTGTGTGCACCCTTGGTAGCGATGACCACTTCATCGCGCTTGCCGGTTTCTTTGAGCACTTCACCGATCAGTTCCTCCGAGCGCTTCGGACCATAGATGAATGCGGTATCGATAAAGTTCATTCCATGGGCAATCGCTGTACGAACGACATCCTTGCCGGCTTCTTCATCCAGATTCGGATACAGGTTATGCCCGCCGACAGCATTGGCACCCAGCCCGATCGGGTTCACCAGCAGATCGCTTTTGCCCAGACGTGTATGGTTAGTCATATTCATTCATCTCCTTTTGTATCATGTGCTGTATAGTCTAGCAGAAATAATAGTAAAGTGAAATCATCGGAATAATAAGACATTACGTACATATTGGACATAACAAGTACAGAATGAAACTTGTTAGTCACAACTAATAAGAACGCAATTGCTCAAAACCGTATATAAGGATTAAGAAATAAAGAACAATGCATCATAGAATATGGATATAAAGCAAAAAATCAAAAGCCTTATTTTCTAAGGCTTTTGATTTGTTTAATGTCAGGTTAATTTACGCAATGACGATTTTTTGGATTTCCAAATAACTATATGTAAATTTATGTTACTCAAAAGCCTGTATTTATTATTGTAAATTCAAATAATTTAAATTATATTAGTTTCAGTAATTAATATATTTTGAATAAAAGTAAATTAATTACAAAAAAATGTACGGAAGGAGGAATTTATCATGATCAAAAAATCTTCCAAGAAAAAAGGTACACTGCGTACAACAACTCCGTACACAGCTTCATAAGGAGCGAAAGAATGGGTCCAAGTCTGTACTTGGACCCATTCTTTCATTTACCGGCTTTTTATCCTACTTCAAGGAGAGATGAGAGATGAAAGTATCAACGGTAACTTCCCTGACGCGATATCGGAGCCGCTATATTCCGCATATCGAACAGGCCTGGCAGCAATTGTCCGGTTCGGAGACTTCCTTTCTGGCTATTACAGGTGCCGGAGGCAGTGGCAAACTGGATACATTCCGTGCTTTTGCAGAAGCGCAGCATTTACCGCATCAGCTGTTTTACACCAATGGCAGTCAGCTTGCCAATGGCTACTTTGCCGGCTTTTACCCATTAGTTATGTATATGATGGCAGCCTGCGAAGCGGAATATCCCGATATTATTGCCCGACACGAACAATCGATCAAGCGTCTGTTTCCATTTATGCCTTCGGCTGCTTACCAGGTGCCCGCGGATTTGACTAATCTGGCGCTGCAGGAGGAGCGGACACGTTTTTATCATCATGAATTTCAGGAAAAGCTGCTGCATGGAATCTATGAATTTGCAGTGGATTATTGTAAGCATTCCGGAGAGCAATTCGTGCTGGTCATTGATAATGCGGATCAGCTCTCGCCGACGATCCAGATGCTGCTCCGCATTATGAGCTACCGTCAGGAATGGCAGGAGTCTATCCGGATGGTGCTTTTGTTTGATGGCGATATCCATTATGAGCTGCAGAATCATTGCAAGCAGGTGCCTATCCAGCCGCTGGATCGCACAGAAGCCGAGGAACTTCTCGCCAATAACGGAATTCCTGCTGTTCCGGCCCGCACACTGGATGAGATGCTGTATATTGCTTCCGGTAATACGGCAGATCTGCTGCTGCTGACAGAATGCATGGATAATGCTCTGCCTGTGTTCAACTACCTCACCATGGATACATACACCGATTTTTATTTGAGCCGCAAAGGACAGGCTTTTCGCTATGCCTTACTGAAGCAGTATATTCAGCATGATGGTGTCGACGATCATCCGGCTGCTATCCGCAACTATGAGATCAGTTCGTCTGCACTCAAAGACCAGCTGCACCGGCAGCGTATCCGCGAGATGGAGCAGCAGCCGATGGAAGAGCGGATCATGCATCCATTTCATTATGTATCGCTCAGCTCTGAGGTAGAGCAGTTGACCTTGCTGGCTCCGATAGCGATCAAGCTGCAGGAGATCGGCGTATATAATACCTGGTTTGATCTGTTTTCTCGCTATTTTATCAATGCGGAACTGCGGACGCTGCCGGATGGAGATGAGCTGCATAATGCAGTCTTCGTACGGATGTCCTTTATTTTGTATTCTCTCGGGATTGCCAAAATGTCGATTCCCTATCTGGAGTTCTTTTACGAGAATTTTCCGGAAAGCAAGCTGATTCCGATGATTCTCTATTCACAGAGTATGACGTATGGACGCTATCAGGTACCGGTGCAGCTGGATAAGGCAGAGCATTTTGCCATGATGAATCTGGAGAAAATTGATTCCATGTTCCAGGATCATCCCAAACACGTATATATCAAAGTATTTGCAGAAAACGCACTGGCTTATATACGGGCCAAGCAGGGACGCTTTGATGAAGCGATAGAATTATGTACAGCGGGCATTCACAAGATGAAAGATATCTACGGAGAAGACAAATATGCGCTGCATCAGTCTATCCTCGTCTATAATACCGGACAAATTTATGAGATCCTCAAAGATTTTGACAAAGCATATGAAATGTATGATCATGCGATCCGGTTGGACCCTTATTATGGCGAATACTATAACGATATGGCCAATCTGCTGCAAAATCATGGCCGGTTGGAGCAGGCACTGGAGTATTATCAAAAGGCGATCGATCTGTGCCCTCCTTATTATGAAGCCCATATGAATCGGGCAGGTGTATACGAGAAGCTGGGACGAGCAGAGCTGGCCTATCAGGATTATCTGCGTGTGGTGGAATTAAAGCCGGATACCGCTCATGCTTACAGCCAGCTCAGTACACTGTGTTATCAGGAAGAACGCTATGACGAAGCAGAAGCATGGATTGATAAAGCGATCTATTATCAAGCGGGAGAAGCACAATTCTACAATAACAAGGGTCTGGTATTGCAGGAGCAGCAGCGCCATGAAGAAGCACAGCAGTGCTTTGAAGAGGCGATGCGCCGTAATCCGCGCCTGTCGGAAGCCTACAGTAACGCGGCCGTGCTGGCATTCGAGCAGGAGCAGTATGAACAAAGTCTGGCATGGATCAACCAGGCTATTGAACTGGATGCCGACCCGGATTACCGGATTAATCGCGGAATTGTATATCGTGCGCTCCATGAGACCGAACAGGCTCTGGCAGAGTTTGAATATGCCCGTCAGCATAAGCAGGATAATGATTATGTCGATCACCTGATTCGGGAAACGACGACCGTCTCCTGAGTATTCGATCCGGCCTGGATGAGGACATGATGACGAGGTGTTGGCATCCGTCATCATGTCCTCAACTGCGTCTATGCCACTGCTTTATCCATTTCCAAGGAGGTATATAATCATGAATATAGTTTTGGCCCGGTTATGGCCGGTCTATCTGGCTTATGCACTCAGTCAGTTTGGTAACTGGGCATTTCGTGCAGGATTCGTCTATGCCCTTTATGACCAGCAAAATGGCTCCAACTCGGTGCTGGGCTGGACGATCGTGCTTGTCTATGTGCCTGTCCTGCTGGGAGGAAAGCTGTTATCGCCCTGGACAGACCGCTTCGATAGTCGGCGTACCCTGATCTGGATAGATATCTCACGGGCTGTACTGCTGCTGCCGCTGCTGTTTGTGCACAATTTTACCGATAGCGGAATTGTCGTCATGAGTCTGATTATTGTGATGATCCTGAGCCTGTTCACACCGGTATTTTCTTCTGCCCAATCGGTGTATATCCGCAAGCAGATCGATGAAGAGCATATTACCCCTGCGCTGGCAGTCGTCTCCAATCTGGACTGGCTGTGTACACTGATCGGCACGATGTGTGGTCCGCTGCTGCTAATCTACCTTGATTTTCAGAAAATTGTATTTATTGATCTGCTGACATTCGCAGCTTCGATTGTGATTTTCTGGGCACTTCTGCAAAAAAACACCGGTGGCAAACAGGCACCTCCGTCTGTTGAATCGACTAAACAAGCAGCGGCTCCGACCAGTAAACTCATTAATCTGGCGGTATTGTCTATTTTCTTTCTGAATCTGGGTGCAGGTGTGATTAATCTGTATCCGAATGTGATTGCCCGTAATGTGTATGGAGTGGGTGAAATCGGTCTGAGTTATGTTTATGTAGCCAATGGACTCGGCGGACTGCTGGGAGCGCTGCTGATTGTACAGCTGCGCAAGAAGTTTCAGCTGATTCATATTGTTGGCGTAGCCTCATTATGTATTGCCCTGTCGCTGTTCCTGATGGGACTGCTGAATCAGTTTACCGTATCTATTATAGCCTCCTCGCTCATGCTGTTATTTGGCCAGCTATTCGGCGTAGGCGTCCATTCTTATTTGCTGAAAAATAACCCTGTAAGCCAGACAGGACGGATTACCGGATTATTTATGTATGCGACCTTCTCGGGAGTAGCATTAAATGCTATATTATTCGCAACTTTATTATCGAAGGCATCCGTGGAAATGCTGTCGCTGTTTTTGACACTTTGCGCAGGCTCTGCCGGTATTTCGGCTGTTTTGCTGCTGGTGTATGTGCTGCTCAAATCGCATGCAGCGAAAAAAGAACAAACCCTGGCAGCAGATCCGCTCAAACCGATTTAAACAACGCATATTAAGAAAATGGGGTGTGCACATGACCGAATGGAAAACACTAAATCTGTCGATGATTGCCAATCAGGTTCAGGAAGAATACAGCAATTTTATTCTGGAGCAGGCCAATGACCATTGCGTACGGATCGCTGTTTTTACCGGAGACTACCAGTGGCATTACCATCCCGATTCGGACGAGATTTTTATGGTGCTGGAGGGGGAGCTGCTCATGGATCTGCCGGATGGCATCACTCTGGCGATTGGACCGGGCGAGGTATTCAAGGTACCGGCGGGCGTAATGCACCGTACACGTGCACAGGTTCGGACAGTGAATCTGTGCTTTGAACGGGAGGAAGCTGCAACTATTTTTGCAGAACCGACGCAGGAGAAAGTCTGATGGATACACGTGCTCGCTGGAGCGGCTGGTATCTGGAGACCGCGATGCAGCTGCCTTTTCGTTATGATGAGGAGCAGCTGGAAGAGATGATGGATCGGTATGCGGTGATGCTTACGTCGCCAGAGGATTTACGTTCTGCATCACGGCAGCAGGCGACTGTACAGGAAGCGTATGGAACGATTGAGCTGTGGAGAACAGAAGTGATCGTAACAGCAGCAGCAGAGATCCAAATTCAGGCTCTGGAGGGGAGCGATCTGCTGGAGAAGGGACGATTGTACTGCAATGGACAGCACAGGGAAGAAGCTGCCGAGCCTATACAGCTGTATCCGGGTTCACATCGTTTGTCACTGCTGCTGTACTGCCCGGAGTCGCCCAAAAGCGCAAACACCACCGACAAATATGCCCAGCAACAACACTTGCCAGGAATGCTGCAAGATGAGATAGGCGTTCTGCCACTGGACCCTGAGGCAGCCCGAGCACGATTCAGCTTGCACTCCATGGATACATGGAGCGAATACATAGAAGCAGCAGTATCCCCGAACGGGAAATGGGCTGCAATGATCATCCGTCATCCCGATATGGCTCAGGATATGTACACGTATCAGCTCCAGATTTATCAAGTTACCGATGACGAACTGAAGCTGCATCGAAGTCTGTCGATCCGGGAGCCGCATACCCTGCGTTTCTCGGCAGACAGCTTGCGACTGGCTTTTGTTGCTGTTGCGGCTGAAGGATACTGGGATATGATTGTTTGCCTGGAAATGATGACCGGCCAGGAACGAATCTTGATTTCGGGACTGCATCATGCTGGACAATTGGCCTGGCATCCTCAGGCAGATGAGTTGTTTTTTGTGTGTGATGATCATGATGGCCCGGAAGAATACCGGGTACTGCATATTCGGGAACTGCCGGAGCGGCTACCCTGGTGGAGACCGCAAAAGGTCATCGGAAGACTACTTTTACAACAGCGTATGCCAGGTGGAGAAGTGCTCCTGCAGCGGTTGTCGCCTAAAATGCATGATGTACAGCATTTGCATATACATGGTTCCAGCGGCAGCCTGTATTATATCGAAGAACAGCGCAGCGACTCGGTGCATCCGGTGCTGCTGCTGCATCAGCTGAACCTGCTGTCCGGCAAGGATACGGTGCAGCAGCTGCCCAATGCCCTTATTACCGGTATGCAGCTGTCTCCTTCCGGCGAAAAGCTCTCCTATATAGGCTCCCGCTGGAAAGAACCAACGAAAGAGAACGGATACGGCGTAAATATCTACGATCTGCGTACCCATATTTTACAGCTGAGCGATGGCTCTATTTATCAGCTGGATCATCCGTCTCCTGCCCAATCCGGTACCCCTGTAGGTATTGCCCGGCTGAATCAGGAGATGGTCTGGGTCAACGAAGATCATCTGCGCTATGTGATTACGGCCGGTTCTGCTACCGGGATGGTCGACTGTTATGGGCTGGAAGGGAATGACCAGGCAGCGCGCTATACCGTTTGTCTGGATGCAGGTGCAGCCCGTTTGCACAGTTTTACTACAGCAGGCACAGCATTAGCCCTGTATTCCAATCAGGGTCGTCCTTATGAACCCGCATGGTATACATCTCCTTTACAGTATCCCGAAGCAGCTGAATCATGGTATCCCATCAAGCAGCAGCCGGATACTTTTGCAGCAGGGGAGGCAATATTCAGCGATTGGTCGGTTTATCAGCCTATTGAGCCGTATGGTGAAGAAGAGAACAGCGACAGGGCAAAAGCAAGAATGTGGATCGCCTGGCCGGAATATTCCGCGCGGGCACAATCATCATCAATTCCGCTGGTTGTGTATCTGTACGGCGGTGCATCACCGCTGCTGCAGGGATTCGATCCACTGCATCAGTGTCTGGTTACCCATGGCATGGCTGTACTCGTATTGAATCCACTGGGAGCAGCCGGTTACGGGGCAGGTTCTGCTGACCGGCATGTGAATGATTGGGGACGACAGGCTGTCGAGGAGATCAGCGAAATGCTGGAACAGGTATTGGAACGCTATCCTGTAATCAACCGACAGGCCATTGGTATTTATGGGGGCAGCTATGGAGGCTTTTTGAGTTATCTGCTGGCAGCACACACTTCCTGGTTTAGCGCGGTCTGTACCATTGGAGGGATCAGCAATATTACCAGCTACTGGGGAAGCAGTCAGGTAGGCTACCTGTATGGATTATCGGCCTTATCCGGCAGCTATCCCTGGTCTCATCCGGAAATATATGTACAGCAGTCGCCTTTGTTTTACAGTCAGCATATAGAAGCGCCTGTGCTGATGCTGCACGGCGAACAGGACCATAATGTACCTGTGGGTGAGTCCGAGCAGCTGTTTACTGCACTGCGGATGCAGAACAAGCCTGCAGAGATGATGATCTTCGCAGGGGAACAACATGCGATTCGTTCCAAGCCCAGAGCCTATATGGCTTCCCAAAAATATATAGTCGCTTGGTTTGAGAAATACCTGAATCGCAATCCACAGCTATGGGAAGAGTTAACTGGACCGGAGATCGAAATTACATTGGAATAACAAGAATATATAGAACGTCTTTTCTTATGGTTATCAGCCTGCCGGATGTTCTTCGCAACTGGTAGGCGTACAGGCTGTCTATCCATCTTATTTCCGAATAGTAAAGCCCCTCTGCCTATGCGATACGGGGGGCTTTTGCTGCCCGGGCTCCAAGCGATTCGGACAGAAGATGCAACAGAGAATCAGGTAGAGGGAGAAGCATGATCAATTGCCCAACTGTTCCAGCCATGTCAGGATTCGATCTGCACCTTCATGGTAACGCTGCCCGACCAGCAAGCCAGTGTGGGTCGTACCCTGCAGCCCTGTATATTCCGCATGCAGCTGCTTGGCAGTCAGTCGGCCCTGACGATCTTCGATATCATTATTTACCGCTTTGATCACAAGAGCAGGTGCCTTAATCAGGCTGCCATCAATAGAAATACCCTGCTGTGCACCAAATGCGACTGAAATAGTGCCAAATGCCAATGCTGCTTCCATCGATAAATATTTTCGCTGAAAAGCAATATCATCTGCCGATTCATCCAGACTGGTTGTTTCCTCACGGATCGGTGGAGGAATAATCAGCCCCGGTACGACCGGAACCAGATCGGGATAAGGTGCCTGTTCGTGTACTTCCCGGCTCAGACTGGAGTCTATAATGACCAGGCCGGCGAGCGCTGCCGATTCCGCTATTTTCTGACTGAGGATTCCGCCCATACTGAAGCCGATCAGTATTGGAGGCTGTCCGCATTCATTGATAATTGTACGAATATCGTCCAGATAATCCTCTACAGTTACCTTGCTCATATCAACGGCCCGGCTGCGGTAATGGCCTCTCAGATTCATGCAGTAACAGGTCCATCCGCTGCGGACAAAATGGGGAATATACTTGCTCCACATCCAGCTGCCGGTATAAGCGCCATGTACAAAGAGCAGTGGAGGTCTTTCCGAAGTAGGAGCTGCTGGATTTTCCGCGTTATACATTTCGAGATACAGATCATATTCACCTATATATTTGGTGGTATGATCGGGCAACAAGGTGGTATAATCAATCATTTTGGTTACCTCCGTAATTAGTTTTATATCAAACTATTTATCCAAAAAAAATTAGAAGTTGTGGTGTACCTTCAGTAGCAAACGCAGCAGTTCCTTTTTCTCTTCTGCGGAAAAGCCGGTATAAAACGAGTCCATCAGCTCACGGGAAATCTCTTCAAAAACAGGCTTGAGTGCTTCCCCTTTGGGTGTCAGCGATACAAAGGTAATTCTTGTGTCATTCGCATCTTTTTCTTTATGCACCAATTCCAGTCGGATCAGCTTGTCGATCAGCGCAGTGACCGTCGATTTGTCTTTGCGGATCGATCTGGATATTTCCGCCATAGTCATGCGCGGCTTGCCAGCGAGAGTATAGATAATATCTCCGTGTGAAGTCGCAATCCCTTCGACACCCCGCTTTGCCATCTCGGCTACGATAAACCGGTTCACCTGTTCTCTGATTTTGGATATAAGTGATACAGCATCTGTTGTTTTCATACAACAAATATAATTTGATATCAAACTATTGTCAATCTTATTTCGCAGCAAAAATCCCTCTGCATTGAATATACAGAGGGATTGCTGTGAACGATTTGAACCGATCAGACCGTTATTTCAATCATCCTTGACCGGTGGCCCGGCCAAGGATGATGTTTAGTTGGAAGTTGTACTTTGCGTATCGACGACAGCTACCGTACTGAGCTGGCTACCTGCAAACTGAAGGCCAACATTACCATTTACATCCTTGACGACTTTCGGTTGAATCAATTCGGAACTGCCATCCGCGTATTTGGAGAAAATACGCAGCTGCTGCAGCCAGGCGGTTTGTGCTTCTGCATTTTGTGGCAGCAGCTTGCTGCTTACCGGCAGAGTCAGCTGAACCAGCTGGCCTTGCAGATTGCTTTCTATAGTCACCGGAGTACCGATAACGGTACCGGTCTGATTCGGTGTCAGGCTGGCAGCCGCATTACGGATAGGTTGCAATAGTGTACTATCCTTGACCGGTGTCAAACTAAAGTGCAAATCACTATTCAAGTTGTTCAGAACCGAGACCGGTATAGTAACCGATACGGTATTGGTCTGAATTTCCAGATCAGTGCCTGTCCGTTTCAATGACTGTGTAGCAGTAACCGGCAGAGTGATATTGGTCGAAGCTACTTCATTCTGTGCATCCGGTACAGCCAGACGAGCTGTTGTGTCGCCGGAAGCCAGACGGGCTACCGCCTGTTCCAGTCCGCTGCTGGAAAGGTTGATTGTATCTATTTTCTTGCCATCCGACTGGGTTGTTCGTGTTGCCGTAACTGCATTAACCGGAGAAGCAGACGTTCCCGTACTGGATGTGCTGGTAGACAGATTGATACTCTCCGATGTGTTGTTGGAGCTGCCACGGGCAGTATCCTTGACAGTCACGGTAGCACTGCTGGAATAGCTGCCATCGATAGTCGTTACCGTGATGATGGCAGTCCCTTTGTTTAGTGGAGTCACTACGCCATCTTTGACTGTAGCGACAGACGGATCACTGGTTGTCCAAAGGACAGCAGGATTGCTGGCATCCGCCGGCAGCACGGTAGCTGTCAATGTCTGAACCGTGCCTCTTTTTTTAAGATTCAGTGTCTGAGTATCGAGTGTAACGCTATCCACCGGTACGGCTTCCATTTGATCCGTGAAGCTTGCACGGGTCAGTGGTGCGTTTGGCTCGATATGACTCAGATATCCGCTGTTGTCCGGCAGAATAACCAGACCAAAACCTTTGTTATTAGTACCCATATCCTGGAAACTGTTGATTCCCACCGGAAGCTTGCGCAGTTGAGGGGCACCTATTTTGTACGTGTGGAAATTGCCTGCATTCACGTACAGATTGCCATAGGAGCTGAATGCAATACCGTATAATGCAACCGGATACTCGGCCACCAGCTGAGGAGCAGTAGTCATATTATCGTTGAAGCGAACAATGCGTGAGTTCAGCTCACTGCTGTACTGCAACGAAAGATACAGACGTCCCTGGCTATCAAAAGTCATACCGGTTATCCCTATATTGCTGTCCACGGTATAATATACTTCACTGCGCTCTGCCAGCTGTTGCGCGCTCAAAGGCAGGTTACCCTGCAGATCAGATGCGGCTACCTTGTATACATGGGCATTGCCAGTCTTGGAATAAAGCAAATCACCACTGCTGTTGAAAGTAAGTGCAATAATATCGCGATCGGCTACAATCTGTTTCTTCTTGAACGTAGTACCGGAGATCTGGTAGATGCCAAGTCCGTAATCTGCATAGTACACATTACTGTTGTAGTATGCCAGACCGAACGGGCGATATACACTTACTTCCTGCAGATTGGTTGGTGCAGGACTTACGATAACGGTACGTGTAACCTCGACAGCTGCAGTACCGGAGGAATTCATCACATTGTAATGAACGATATACGTACCCGGTACGCTTGTATTGACTCCGGACACGGTAGATCCCTGGAAAGTATACGTTACTTTGGGAATGAGTGAAGAAGAAGTCGGGTCGGTAACTGTTACACCTGGATCAGTATAGACACCATCCGCTTCAACTTTGATTGTGGACTGCCCCTTCAAGGTAATAACCGGTTTGGCTGCTTGGAAGGAAACTTTCTGGATGAGGCCTGCTGTTCCCAGATAAGCCTGTCCATCCGGCAGGAAGACCAAGCCGTAAGCGCCGTAGTACGTGTTTGGTGTAATGTTGACCAGTGCACTGGATGAGAGTGGCAGGTTGCCAAGGTTCTGTGCAGAAACCCGATAGATACGGTAGTCTGCGCCACCTGTATAGAAATTGCCGTCTGCATCAAAGGTAAAAGCTCTCAGTGAAGTCGTAAAGTTGGTAATGACAGTCACCGTCTGTTTGGTTCCTGCTTGAATTTTGATAATGGCTTTATTGTTGTAATCGGAATAATAGACATTGTCGTTGGCATCAATACCCAGTCCGTATATATAAGTGAAGTTAGGATGCGTATAGTATACCGTACTGCGGTTGGTCAGTTCGGATTCTGTCATCGGAAGAGAAGAGAGATAGCTGCTGTCCAGCTTGTAAATTCGTGGATCACTGTCAATCGTATAATATAGATTGCCATGGGAATCCAGAGCAACTCCCATAAAGGACTTGTTGCTGGATACAATTGTTGTGATTTCTCCTGTTGTTACCGACACACGGAGCAGGGCACTCTGACGCTGGGCAACATAGAGATAACCGTCATGATAAGCCAGTCCATACGCCCAGTTGATCCCAAGTTGGGAGAGATCTGCATAAGTGTTCGCAGATTTCACCATGATAGTACGCTGTACTTCATCCGCAGACTGTCCGGCCGGATTGGTCACATTGTAATGAGCGATATACGTCCCTGGTTTGCTGGTATCTACACTGCTAACGGTCACATTGTTCAGGGTATAAGTGACATTGGCTGCTTTGAGATCGGAGTAGGTATTATCCTGCACGGTAGCTCCAGCTTCTACATAAGCCTGTCCGGCAGTCAAGTTGATCTGTGGATCGCCTGTCAGGGTAATGACGGGCTTGGTTGCATATACCGAAGTAGTTACGCTATATCCACTGCCGCCGGTATACTGAACAACCGGTGCACTGGCAGAAGAATCAGGTGAAGAATACGTATCTCCAGTAACCGAATTTCCACTGGATACGCTGCTGGTATCTGTATTTTCCCCGTCCGCGTAAGCGGTTGATAATGAGGCTCCCGGCAATACAAGTGATGCAGCCAGACAAAATGTAATCAGTTTTTTGGCATTTTGCAATGAGCTATCCCCTTTGGTTTCATTTCCAAATATACAAAGCAACCGACTTAGCAACTGTTCATAACCCATCCATAATTCATTAAGCTGTTAAATTAACTTCTCAAGTGTTATCGGATAGTAGTATGGAAAAGTTTAGGTGCAAATCTATCTTTATACATATTTATATTTATTTATTCTAGAGAATAGCCAAAAAACCCGCCTGCCTTCGTAGATCGAGGCAGGCGGGTTAGCAAAATGAACTTACCAACTAATGAAGCAGTCTTAATAATTAAACTTTAAAATCGTCTGTTTTTCTTTTTGGAAATCTTCAACCTGGCTTACATATCCTGTGCCGTCCGTCAAAAATACAATACTGCCATCTCCACCCGTAGAAACCTTTGTCAAACGACCGATCTGGACTGGTAATGTATTGAACTGGTCGGCCGTGATCTTGTAAGTATCATGTTTCCAGGTAGTATAACGCTCGATTGTAGAAATATACAGATCACCTGCAGGAGAGAAATCCATATCATCGACGCTGACAGGCAGCTCGGTGATCAATGTGGACTTATTCCAGTCGTTACCAGATAAGCGAACGACTTTGGAAGTCACGCCTGTTTTGCCATAAATATTTACAGCAGCGTACAATCGGCCCTGTTTATCAAACTCTAGACTACTAATTTTAAGCGGAGCTGCACTGGCCTCTTTGGCTGTAAAAGGCATGTACGTACGGCTGAGCTTCATCAGCTGATCTGCGGTAAGGGCTTTGCCGCTCTGCAGATGTTTGGCTTCGATTTTGAAAATCATGTTATTCATATCATAGCGTGTAAAGAATAAGTCGCCGGATGCGTTCACCGCTACAGCGCCTATATCATTGATTGCTGCTAATCTCGTTTTTTGCATGGTCTGCAAAGAGATTTTGTACAAGCCATAGTTAGGATTATTCTCATGCGAATAATTAGTTAGATACAGATTCTGGCTATCCGCATCCATGCTATTAATTCCGGTAATATACCAGTCTTTCAGTTGGCTGGGAGTCGGCTTGATAGTCACTTCGCGCGTTTTTTCCAGAGAAGCGGTACCGGCTGGATTGACGGCTACATAATGGATGGTGTACGTTCCGACTTTACTGGTATCCAGGCTAGGAACAAATGCACCATTAAAGGAATACGTTGTTTTGACATCAAACTTGGAGTACTTCTCATCCTCAATAACCCGAATTCCTGGATCGGTATAGATATCTCCCTGGAAAATAGCATCCGAGTAACCTTCTAAAGTCACGATCGGACGAGATTCAGGGTATACGCGCTTCAGACTTTGTCCATTACTGAAATAGGATGTTCCGTCAGCAAGGAACAACAATCCGTTATAAGGTTCATTTCGAAGCACATCTTGTTTATACGAAATGAGCTTTTCGTCTGCAACAGGCAATGCACCCTTCAGATCGGCAGCACTGATTTTGACAATACCCGCAGCATAAGAATAATACGATTGCGGACTTGGAGTTTTAAAATAAAGATTCCCTTGATTATCAAAAGTGATAGCCGTAATCATGGAAGCTTCTTCCGAGACAGGAGTCAGCGTTTTGGATGTGTTGCTCCAACGCAGTATACCAGGGTCCAGATCCCATCCTTTATCCAGGGAAATGTACAATTGATTATTTTTATCCATAGCCAGTCCGCTAATTCTGCTCTCCGGAATATAGGCAAAGTTGATACTTTTCGCCAGTAGTTGCTCGGCAGTCAATGGCTGATTTAGAGAAGCGGCATCGACTTTTTTGATATACGTATATTCCGAATTTTTGGCATTCGGTACAGCATAGTATAAGCCACCCTTGGAGTCGACAGTTACAGCCCGCAGATTAAGCGTATTAGAACCGTACACCAGCTGTGTAACGGTACGAGTCGCCAGGTCAACTTTGGATAATCCATTAGTTCCCTGGGCAATATAGGCGTGATCTTTATAATATGCCATGCCGTAAGGTGTCGGAATATTCAGAGTCTCCAGCTGATAAGGATCTGCTGCTCCTGGGCTGGTAGAAGCTCCGTCGTAAAAGGAGGTCTTATATATATTTGCCCCAGAAGAATTGATAGTAGTGACATAACCTTCTCCATTAGGAAGGAAAGTTATTCCATGATTATGAGAAGAGAAATTATACTTTTCGCTTATCATGCTTGAGGTTAAGACAGGTTTATCTTCTTGCAGTACACTTGCAGAGATTTTATACGGTTTATAAGCATTAAATCCTGAAAAATTCATGTACAAGTTGCCGCTAGGACTGATCTCAATATCCTGAATGTTGCTCATGCTTGCTCGAATCGTGTCATCTCCCTCACCAAACTGCTGGAACGAGGAAAGTGTATTATTAGTTGAACGAGTAATAAGCGAATGTGCATTATAGGTGTTGGCTGGCTGATTAGCCGAAATGTACAAACGACCCTGGCTGTCAAAGTCCAGACCCATGATTTGAATACTACCTTTGGCACTCTGTTCTGCAGAGAACGGCTCTATCTCCTCAGCCGCTGCCCACACTGCCGAACTTGTCAAAGGCTGGTTCTCATTCAGATAGCGACTATCTAATTTGAAAAAGCTGCCGTAATCGCGGGTAGTTGAGAAATAAAGATCGCCTGAATTACTGACAGCCACGCCTTGTACATCGGGCAACTTGGCGACAAGTTTACGGCTATAATCTTTCAGAGATACTTTGTAGATACCGCCATCCGGATAATCCATGGTCGCCGGATTGGCAATATAGACGGCATTATTGGCATAATCCATACTAACTGGATTAGGAAGGTCGACTTCTGTCAGGCTTTTAATAGCTTCTTTTATAACAACAGTACGTGTAACTTCATTAGCAGAGCGCTGATCTGGTGTAGTTGCGTTATAGTGGACGGTATAGGTTCCGACAATATGAGTATCAATAGCTTCTACAGGTTTTCCATTCAGAGAGTAGGTGATCTGCGTTTTGAGATCATTATACTTTTCGTCTTCAGCATAAGCTCCTGCTTCCTGATAGGGTTCTCCATTGGTTAGAGTAATGGAAGATTGTCCATTCAGAGTGATCAGAGGACGCCCATTCATAAAGATACGGCGAATTGTATTACCATCTGTAGAGTAGGAGGTTCCATCCGGTAAAAATATCATTCCACTCATAAGCGGCTTCAGATCAGGGTACGTCTTGTAGGGCTTTAACATTTTATCGGCAATTGGCAATGAACGCAGCGAGCTGGCTTCAATTTTCTGGATGCCTGATCGAATGACTGCCCCATCAGTTGCCGAGTAGCTTTGGATATCTATGTACAGATTATCCTGAGAATCAAAGGCGATCTTGTTGGCGCGGGCGCTTTTATTGGAGAGAACTGGCTCAAGGCTTTGTGAATCGCTGTTCCATTTCATTACACCCGAGAGATTTTCAGAGTTGTCACCGGAAATCGCAACGTAAAGCTGGTCTTTAGAGTCAAAAGCCATGCCTGTAATCTCTACATCACTTGAGGCAGAGGTATACTTGGCATAATCAGTACTTGCATCCAATAGCTGCTCAAAAGTAAGTGGGAGTTGAAGGGAGTGAAGATTGACTTTCTTTATGTAAGAGCTCCCAAGCGGAATGTAATACAGGTTATCCTGTGAATCTACGGCAATACTTTGAATAAAGTAATAATTGCTTTTCAGAATAGTTGTAGTCTGCCCTGTTGTAAGGGATATCTTGGATATGCCACTCGAACCCTGTGCAAAGTACAGTGCTCCATTACGGTAGGTCATATCATATACATGTGGAAAGGAAAGCTGATCTGGTTTGTAGACGATATCGGATACAGTCTTGGAGCTTGGCAGCGGGCTGATCACCGGCAATTCGTATACGCTGGATTGTACATCGGTGGATAAAGAATTAGACAATGTGCTGGAAGGTACATCCGCCGCTACAGATGCTTCCTCCGAGCCGTTTTCTGCTGCAAAAGCAGCGTTACCTGTCACCCCCGGCAGAACCAGAGAAAATGCCAAACAGGTCGAAATAAACTTTTTCATTATAAACCTCCTTTTTATTGGTAAATCTGTTGCCACCAACCTAATATAACAGCATACGCTATCTGTACCATATAGGCACTTAGCAATGTTTTTTAATTTGAAATATCTCATTTTGAGAAATACACACTCTTTATGGAGCCAATACAGAAAATCCATTACATCTCACATTTGATCCAAGCTTGGATCATAATATATTGACAGAAATACCAATGAATTGTGCAAACGAATGCCCTAATCAAAATAATCTTTGTAAATATTAATCTTCAATACATTTGTAAAGGAAAGATATGGATAAAAATTTTGTCTGAAATGTGCAAAAAAAGGATTGCTTATCGGATAGGGATGGAATAAAATGTTCTTGCAGCCATCTGTAAACGCTTTCAAATAGATAATTAACTTACTTTGAATCAAGGGGTAAAACAGACAGAGACAGCGGCGAGAATTTGATAAATAAATTGCAACCGCTAACAAAATCTTGTTTACTTTTTGTCCCAAAAATAAGAGAATGGGATAAAAGTAAAATTTATCTATTTGTAGCTGTTATTTCTAGTAAAACCAGTATATCAAATGAGAGGGTTGAGTCTATGAAACGCAAGTGGAAGAAAAACGGTTCTATGACTTTGATGATGGTATTGTTGTTCTCCGTAGTAATGACCGCTTGTTCCGGTAATAGTGGAACAACACCCAGTACGCAGACTGGCACGGAAGGAACAGCAGGCACAGCAACGACAACTTCGGGCGCTGACCTGATCAAGACTGCCAAAGTACCGGCAGGCTCTGAGCTGGAAAAGGCGCTAAACGGTGAATATAAAGGCAAAAAGGTAACGATGTATGGCCCATTCGTCGACGCGGATGAGCAGAAGTTCAATGCCAGCATCAAGGCATTTGAAGAAGCAACAGGTATTGATATCGCCTACGAAGGCTCCAAGGAATTCGAAGCAACCGTCAACGTACGTGTAAACGGCGGTAATGCACCGGATATCGCGGATTTCCCGCAGCCGGGTCTGCTGGAAGGCTTTGTGAAAGCAGGCAAGGTTATTGACGTATCTTCCTTTATGCCAGCTGATTACCTGAAACAGCAGTATAAAGAAAGCTGGCTGGATATGGCAAAAATGGCCGGTCCGGATAACAAAGACATCACTGCCGGCGTGTGGGCGCGCAGCAGCGTGAAAAGTCTGGTCTGGTACAACAAAAAAGCGTTTGACGAAGCTGGCTACACCGTTCCAAAAACATGGGACGAAATGATGAAGCTGACCGAGCAAATCGCTGCTGATGGCGATCCTGCCTGGAGCATCGGTATCGAGAGCGGCGCGGCAACCGGCTGGCCGGCAACTGACTGGCTGGAAGATATCATGCTGCGTACCACTACACCGGAAAACTACGATAAGTGGGTAAAAGGAGAGCTTCCTTTCACTGATCCTATCGTGAAAAATGCAGTAACCAAAATGTCCGATATCTGGTTCAACAAAGATTATGTATACGGCGGACGCAGTTCGATCGTAACAACGAACTTTGGGGATGCTGTAAAACCACTGTTCACCGATCCTCCAAAAGCATGGCTGCACCGTCAAGCTGGATTTATCGTATCGTTCTTCCCGGAAGGACTGCCAGCCGACCAGTATGACTGGTTCCCGTTCCCATCGATTGATGCGAAATACGGCACACCGGCTCTGATCTCTGGCGATATCTACGCTATGTTCAACGATCGTCCGGAAGTGCGCGCGGTTATGGAATTCTTTACGACTGCCGAATCTCTGCAAAGCTGGATCAAATCCGGTGGTGTAACGCCTCCGATGAACGGTACGCCGGATGATTGGTTCGCCAATGATCAGGAACGCCGCATGTCCGAATTTGTACAGACTGCAGACACCATTCGCTTTGACGGTTCTGACCTGATGCCGGGTTCTGTAGGTGCAGGTACATTCTGGAAAGGCATGACCGACTATGTGAGCGGTACCGCCAACCTGGATGAGGCTATGCAGGAAATTCAATCCGGCTGGAAGAAATAAACCGGCCTTTATACAAATGAGATCAACACGTCAGACGGACCGGTATTGATCGGTCCGTTTGGTGTGATTAAGGGAGCATTTTTGCAAATGCCAAAGGGGGAAAGCAAATGGACGCAGGCAATGAAATCAATGTAAGAAGCAAACAGCGCTTCACACCGCGCCTGATTCTGTTATCCATCCTCGTTCCTGCACTCAATCTGGGAGTGCATACGCTGATATTCCTGTTTTTCCGTGATTCCGGTCTTCCTCCCGTACTTAACGCACTATTGGCTGTGATCTGGGGGATATTCGGTATTTATTCCATTTACTTTACCCTCAACTGGGTAGTAGAGCAGTATCCGGATAAATGGAAAGAAAGAGTCACCCCTTACGTATTCGTCGGACCTGCCGTGCTATTGCTCGGTTGGCTGCTGTTCCTGCCGACGCTGCGTACGCTGTACTTGAGCTTTTTTAACGCAGATTCCACCAAGTTTGTCGGACTGGCGAACTTTGGAGCGGTCTTCACCGACCGATTGCTGCTGACGGCACTACGCAACAATCTGATGTGGGTAGTCATCGGTACACTGGCTTGCGTTATCCTGGGACTGCTGGTTGCTGTACTGGCAGATCGCAGCAGCTTTGAGCGTTTGGCCAAAGCGATTGTTTTTATGCCGATGGCGATTTCCTTTGTCGCTGCTGGTGTCATCTGGAAGTTTATCTACTACTATCAACCGGGCGACGAGCAGATTGGTCTGCTCAATGCAATTATTATTCAGCTGGGCTTTCAGCCGCAGGGCTGGCTCAGTATGGTGCAGCCGTGGAATAACCTGTTCTTGATCGTTATCCTCGTATGGATGCAGACCGGATTCGCCATGGTTATTTTCTCGGCTGCCATCAAGGGGATTCCGGAAGATATGCTGGAAGCCGCACGGATGGATGGAGCAGGTGAAATCCGCATCTTCTTCAAAATCATGCTGCCGGTTATTTCCGGTACCGTGCTTGCCGTAACAACAACCATTATTGTATTTACACTGAAAATATTCGATGTGGTCATGATTATGACCGGTGGACAGTACGGTACCGAGGTCGTCGCGACCGAGTTCTATCGTCAGCTGTTCATGTACCAGAATGCCGGTTACGGCTCGACACTCGCGATCGTGCTGTTGATTGCCGTTATTCCGGTCATTATCCTGAACGTTCGCCAGCTTCAGAAGGGAGGCAACCTCTAATGCGCAAAAAAGTCAAAGCTCCACGCCGGAAAGGTCATTGGCTGGTCAATCTGATTCTGGGCATTATCTGCGTTGTCTGGTTTATCCCCACACTGGGGCTGCTGATCTCGTCCGTGCGTCCGGCTGCAGATATTTTGCAGACGGGGTGGTGGACGGTTATACCGCATCGTCAGTGGGATACCGTCAGCCAGATCAAGCTGGACCGCGAGACCGATCTGCGCAAGCCGATTCAGGTGAACGGACAGACATTCCAGGATGATCAGCTCAAAGCAGGCGTCGAAGTAGGTGATCAGCGCCTGATCTGGGAGAACCGCCGTGCCCGTACTGTAAATGTACAGGAAAAGAAATGGGGGGCTTCGACCAACTTTACCCTGCAGAACTACGAGACCGTACTCGGGGGTAAAGAGTACAAAATCACCCAGCCGGATGGTACAGTGCAGACCGAGCAGGGCAGCGGCATGGGACGTTCCTTCTGGAATACGATTGCTGTTGTCGTACCGTCGACCGTTATTCCGATCTTTATCGCCTCGTTTGCAGCCTATGCGTTTGCCTGGCTGAAGTTCAAGGGACGCAAAGCGTTCTTTATCGTCGTCATCGCCCTGCTGGTCGTACCGCTGCAGGTGGCACTGATTCCGATCCTGCGTGACTATACGGCGCTCGGGCTGAACGGGACATACTTTGGGATATGGATGGCGCATACTGCGTTTGGTTTGCCGCTGATCACATACTTTATGTATAACTCCATCAGCCAGCTGCCCAAGGATTTGTTCGAATCCGCCTTTATGGATGGAGCAAGCAACTTTACTATCTTCTCCAAGCTGATTCTGCCGCTGTCGGTACCGGCACTGGCATCGATCTGTATCTTCCAGTTCCTGTGGGTATGGAACGATTATCTGGTATCGCTTATCTTCCTCGGCTCCCAGCCGGAAGTACAGGTATTGTCGATGAGCATCGCCAACCTGGTCGGATCGCGTGGTAATGACTGGCATCTGCTGACGGCAGCCGCTTTTGTCTCCATGCTGACGCCGCTGGCTGTATTCTTCGCCCTGCAAAAGTACTTTGTACGTGGTCTGCTGGGTGGATCGGTCAAAGGGTAAGCATAAGAACTGCCGGATACACTTTAGCATTCAAAATAAATAGGGTCCGCCTTCCTGATCGGGAGGCGGATTTTATTTGTATGATTACATCAGGGATGATGAATTATACGACTGCCGGCTCGCATTTACGGATAGAACCGGCGAATCCGACAGGAAAAAGGAATAAAATGGGTAATAATCTGTAGCGGCGTATAGAGCTATGCAACCGCCGCTTTTTATACATAAGATACATTCAGTGAGAACATAGGGCCAAAGAGTGGCAGGAATAATCGCAATATGATCAAGAACACGAAACCGAAAGGAGAAAGGGATATGGTATCTGCTGTACTGTCCATGCTGCTGCTTACGATTGCGCTGGTACTCGTAATCTCTATCGTCTATTACACCTGGCGCAATGGCATTTCTCCGCTGCCTTCATCTTTGCTGCTGCGTCGTCAGGTAGAGCAGGAAGTGAAGCGATTGTCTGCTGTTCAGCAAAAGAGCGGTCGTTATGGGTTTACCGGGGAAAACGCAAGTGCAGCCAATTCTGAAGTGTATTTCTTTCAGGGAGAGTCTGTACCCACTGCTGCAGATGGAGCTGAAGCGACAGGTAAGAAGAGTATACATACAAGAGATACAAGTAAGCCGAGGGGGCCGCTGATTATCGAAGCCGGTTCTGGTTGGGGCACGATGGCGCTGCATCTGGCTCGTTATTGTCAGCCGTGCCGGGTGGTCGGCATCGAGAATTCGGTGGTGCCGCTGGCGGTCTCGCGGCTGTTGGCGGGTCTACCTGGCAGCCATTCTATCAAGCTGGTGCATGGAGATATGTACAGGTATCACTATGAGCAGGCGGATCTGGTTGTCTGTTATTTATTTCCGGGCGCGATGACCCGGTTAAGTCCGATTCTACGCGAACAGACACATCCAGGCACGTATATTATCAGTGTCTATTTTGCGCTGCCGGACTGGGAAGCCGAGCACGTCATTACCTGCCGGGATGTACACCAAACCAAAATTTACATCTATCGTGCAGGCAGCCGGATTTATACCGTGTAAAAAAGGGTATAGATTAAAGTCCGTCATTATCCTGATTATGAAACGCTTACAATTTATTCTTTACAAATGTAAATCGGGAGTAGTAAGATAATAGTCAAAGTTGTATACAAGTATACCGCGATAAAGAAACAGCATATATCTGTTTCTTTTATAGGATAATGAGAAGTAAGGAAGTGAGGCCGGAACACGCTATTTATGAGCAAGACGATGCATCCCGCGAATGAATCTATGCTAAAATTATAAGGAACGGCATATGCTGCCATAATCGGATAGAACATCTACATATCGCTGCTTACTGGTTGGTTAATTGCCTATTATGCATAAGAGGAGACGTTGGATCATGCAATATCCATCTGCCTGGATGCAGGGAGCTTCCCGCGGGGAAGCCATCGCCTGCCAGCTCAGGCTGCAAATTATAAATGAACAGATCAAGCCGGGAGAAATTATCTCCGAGAACCGTGTCGCTGCCGACTTTGGGACGAGTCGTTCTCCGGTACGGGATGCGCTCAAGACATTATCAGGCGAAGGATTGATTCGCCTCGAACGAATGGGTGCAGTCGTACTGGGATTGAATCTGGAGGATGTCAAAGAGCTGTACGATGTGCGTTATCTGATCGAGAGCTTTGCCCAACAGCGTCTGGCGCAGCAGGATAATACCATGCTGGTGACCCAGCTGGAGCGGATCATCGACAAAATGAAGCTGGCTGTCAAACATGGGGACTATATTGACTTTGCCTATCAGGATTTTTCGTTCCACGAGGCTATTGTTATGCATGCCCAGCACAAGCGGATGATCCATTTATGGAACAGCATCCGCCAAATTGTAATGACCGTGATTCTGATGACGACCGAAAAGGGTTTTCAGACCGGCGAGGAACGAATGAACTGGGTTGCGGATAAGCATTATATGATCCTCGAAGGATTGCGCTCCCATGATCCCGAAGTCATTCACAAGGTGGTCAGCAGCTATTTTGCAGATTCTGCACAGACATTGATACGCAGCCTGCCCTGATTGGCAGGCTGGCTGAAGCTGCGTCAGCAAGCTCCCTAGCGAAAGTGAATCGTCTTTTTTATCTTTAACTTGTCGACAAGTATACAGCGTATTTTCAGAACATATATCCATCGTATATGAAAGCGCTCTATAATTTTACGTAAAATATTTCAAATTTTCATAAAAAAGTTTGAAAGTTTTTCATGGAGTAATGAATACAGCCGAAGTCATCCGGCTTCAGGCAGGAAAACAGGGAGGTTATCGCATTGGATCAATTATTTGGACTCAGTCATAATGCAACATTGCTTATCTGGACACTGATTGCGATCGTATTTCTGATCGTACTGATTGCGAAGTTTAAATGGAACCCGTTTGTCACACTGCTGCTGTCTGCACTCATGCTGGGCCTGCTGGCAGGCATGGACCCGCAGGATCTGATCAAATCGGTTACCGGTGGTCTGGGCGGTACGCTTGGCACGATAGCGATCGTTATCGGTCTGGGAACCATGCTCGGTAAAATGATGGCCGAATCCGGCGGTGCCGAACGTATCGCTACTACACTGATCGACCGTTTCGGTGTCAAACGCGTCCACTGGGCGATGATGATTGTCGGTTTTATCGTCGGGATTCCGGTATTTTTTGAAGTCGGTGTTATTCTGCTGATTCCGATTATTTTCCTGGTAGCCCGCAAGACCGGGATGTCCCTGCTCAAAATCGGTATTCCGATTCTGGCAGGTCTGTCGACTGTACATGGACTGGTGCCTCCGCATCCGGCACCAATGATTGCTATTGAAGCGTACAATGCCAATCTGGGCAGAACAATTCTGTATTCCCTGATCGTCGGTCTGCCAACCGCGATTATCGCTGGCCCGATCTTTGGTAAATTTATCGGTAATCGCATTGTCGTTCATCCGCCGCAGGAACTGGCAGATCAGTTCGCTTCCAAGGAAGAACGCGAGCTGCCGGGCTTCGGTATTACCCTGTTCACTATTCTGCTGCCGGTTATCTTGATGCTGATCGGATCGATTGCAGATATCGTCGATCCGCAGGGCGTGAATGGATTTACCCATGTAGCTGCTTTTATCGGACACGAAGTTATTGCCTTGCTGATCTCGGCAGTATTTGCTTTCTTCTCTCTGGGATTCGCTCGTGGATTCAGCAAAGAAGATGTCTCCCGCTTTACCAGTGAATGTCTGGCTCCTACCGCCAGCATTATCCTGATTATCGGTGGCGGCGGTGCTTTCAAGCAGGTATTGATCGATAGCGGCGTCGGCGGTGCTATCGCTGATATTGCCAGCCAGACCCATATCAACGTTATCCTGTTTGCATGGCTGGTAGCCGCACTGATCCGTATTGCGACAGGTTCGGCTACAGTCGCCATGACAACAGCTGCTGGTATCGTTGCACCGGTACTGGCTGTGAGCAGCGGAGTGAACATTGAGCTGGTCGTACTGGCTACCGGCGCAGGTTCCCTGATCCTGTCCCACGTCAACGATGCAGGCTTCTGGATGATCAAGGAATTCTTCGGCATGACCGTCGGTCAGACGCTGAAATCCTGGACTGCCATGGAGACAATCCTGTCCGTGGTCGGCCTGATCTTCATCATGATCCTGAGCGTATTTGTCTAATATCTAATCAGTTCATGGCATGACCAGAACTTATGCAAAAGCCAACCAGAAAGCAGAGCGGGAAGAGATACCTTAACCCGTTCTGCTTTACTGCGTATAGGCGCTAGCCTTATCTGTTCGGCTATCTACTACCATGCACATCTCTCGTGCATAAGCAGAGACACCTTCCATGCACTGGTGCCATTGCTACTCTCATAGGCACCCATTTACAAGAAAAGAGGTTGATAACCATGACAGACTCCACAATGAAACGAATGATCGGTGTAGATATCGGAACGACCAGTACCAAGTCGGTACTTTTTGAACAGGACGGAACTGTCGTAACTTCAGCGAATATTGGCTATCCGCTGTATACGCCCACTACTGCCACTGCTGAACAAGACCCGGATGAGATTTACCGGGCGGTTCTGCACACGATTGCCGGCGTGATGGAACAGAGTGGTACGGCAGCAGAGGATATTCTGTTTGTTTCTTTCAGCTCGGCTATGCACAGTGTAATTGCTGTCGATTCGGATGGAACACCGCTAACCCGCTGCATTACCTGGGCGGATAACCGCAGCGCCCCCTATGCCCGCAAGCTCAAGGAAGAATGGAACGGACACGAGATCTATATGCGTACCGGTACACCGATTCATCCGATGTCCCCATTGACCAAGCTGATCTGGCTGCGTGAAGAGCATCCGGAGATTTTTAACCAGACTGCCAAATTTATCTCGATCAAGGAATATGTATTTGCCCGTCTGTTCGGTCAGTATATTGTCGATCATTCTATAGCTTCCTGTACCGGAATGCTCAATCTCAAACAGCTGGACTGGGATGAAGAAGCGCTGCGTCTGGCCGGTGTTACAGCGGATCGTCTATCTACGCTCGTACCGACGACCCATCTGATCGAAGGACTGCATGCAGAAGCGGCAGCCGAGATGAAGCTGGCACTGACAACACCATTTATCGTGGGTGCAAGTGATGGCGTGCTGTCCAATCTGGGAGTCGGCGCGATTGAACCGGGAGTAGTCGCTGTTACGATCGGCACGAGCGGTGCGATCCGTACTGTAGTCGATCAGCCGGTGACCGATCCCAAAGGACGTATTTTCTGCTATGCACTGACCGAGGACAAATGGGTCATCGGCGGACCGGTAAATAATGGCGGGATGCTGTTCCGCTGGGTACGCGATGAGTTTGCTGCTTCGGAAGTCGAGACGGCCAAGCGTCTGGGAATCGATTCCTACGATGTGCTGACACGCATTGCCGAGCAGGTACGTCCGGGCTCGGACGGATTGTTGTTCCATCCGTATCTGACCGGCGAGCGAGCGCCGCTATGGAATCCGGATGCACGAGGTTCCTTTATCGGACTGACAATGAAGCACCGCAAAGAGCATATGATCCGCTCGGTGCTGGAAGGGGTTATTTTCAACCTGTATACGGTTATGCTGGCGATGGAAGAACAGATCGGTCGTCCGGCCCGTATTCATGCGACCGGTGGATTCGCCCGTTCTTCGCTGTGGCGTCAGATGATGGCGGATATTTTTGACCAGGAAGTGATCGTGCCGGAGAGTATCGAGAGCTCCTGTCTTGGTGCAGTTGTGCTGGGACTGTACGGTACCGGACGCATTGAATCGCTGGATATCGTATCCGGAATGATCGGGTCTACCCACAGCCATGAGCCGGAATCGGCAGCTACCCGTGTCTACCATCAGCTGCTGCCGATCTACATTTCCATTTTCCGCAGCCTGGAGCAGCAGTACAGTGCGATTGCCGAGTTCCAGAACAGTATGGGTGAAGCCTGAAAATCAGATACAGAATTATAATTCCTGTCATCCCGATGGCCTGAAATGGTATACTGAGTCAAACAGCTATTAGCGGATGTTATCCATGTGTAGTTGTCAGACAACAGTAAGGTTGTGATGGTAACGTGGATTTTAATCTGGATATGAAAACGGTATTCATGTCCCTGGTGTTTGGTCATATTTTCACCGTAATTTTGATTACTGCCTATCGTCGTTCCTCGGGCAAGGACCGCTCGGTAAATACATTTATTCTTGCCAAATGGCTGCAGGCGATTGCCTGGGCGATGCTGATGTTCCGGGGAGTACTGCCGGAGATTATGTCGATTGTGCTGGCCAATACGCTTTTATTTGTCGGGGCTGCTCTGGAAACAGCAGCGCTGCTGATTTTGCAGCAGGCGTTTACACGCAGGATAAGACGCTGGCATTTTCTTTATACGATCGTTTGTGTAACCGGCTTTGCAGCTATTTATCTATTCGGGGTCTCCGAAAGTACACGGATTGTATATGCTTCGATCGGAACCACGTTGTTCCTGATCTATCCGGTCTATCGCATGACCCGCGAGCCCGGTGCTTCTCCGCTAAAAAGGCTTGTCGGATATCTATACGGCGTGGTCGCTGTCAGTCTGCTGTCACGAGCAGCCGCCGCTCTGCAGCTGGGTTCACAGGCAGGACTGTTCACGGTCGGATTGTACCAGACGTTTTCTTTTATTGCGCTTTATCTAATTATGATTCTGGGCAATATCGGTTTTGTCCTGCTGTCCAAGGAGCAGGCTGATGCCGATCTGCTGCGGATGGCGAGTTACGACGAGATGACCGGTGTGCTTAACCGTCGTACATTTATCGTACAGAGCCGTAATCATATTCACCGGCTGGCCAAGCAGGGCAGGCTGGTATCGTTTATATTGTTTGATGTGGATGCCTATAAGACCATCAACGATACGTATGGTCATTTTACCGGAGACCGCGTTCTGACCGATATGGCCAACCGGATCAGGCAGTGTCTGTCCGGGCTTGCTGCCGATAAGTATTTATTCGGCCGTTATGGTGGAGATGAATTTGCTGTGCTGCTGCCGGATACCGATGAACAGCAGGCTACCGAATGGGCAGAAGCGCTGCGGCGAACGATTGCCGACACTCTCCCGGATATCCTGCCGGTAGCCTATACGATCAGTCTGGGTGTGGCTACAGTACAGGCGACAGCAGATATCCAGCTGAATACCTTATACGTACTGAGCGACCAGGCGTTGTACGAGGCTAAGCGTGCCGGACGAAACCGGGTTGCTGTGCATATGCCGCAGAGTCATGCATCGGAGAACTCTCAGGAAATTCATTAAAAACTAATAACAGCATTGGACCGGAGACATCTACCGGATTCCATAGCAAAAAGACGCTCTGATCAAACAGAGCGTCTTTTTGCATTTGGATGGTTCTCATTTCCATTATACCGGTTATCTCATTTCCTGTATCCAGCGGTGCAGAGATATATTTGTGCGACAAACTATGCAGTTCTATGTGTAGCAGGCTGTACAGGACTAGAACTGCATAGCCTGTCGCGCAGACTTATACCTGCACAGCAGGCAGATCGGATAATGATTTATTTTTTCGTGGAATAGTGGTACAGATTATCAGCCAGTGACTGCATGGTGGCACTTGTGTTATGCAGTCGCTCAATGACATCGGTAAAGGAACTAACCAGCGTCGCCTGCTCCTTGGAGGAAGAAGTGATCTGTTCGATCTCGCGCTCCATATTGCGGATTGACTCCTGCACATCGCGCAGAGCTGTCTCGATATCGCCGGTGGCCTGCTTGGCATTTACGGACAGCTTGCGTACCTCGGTCGCTACCACGCCGAATCCGGCACCCAGCTCGCCGACGCGTGCTGCTTCGATCGCTGCATTCAGACCCAGCAGATTCGTCTGCTCGGAGATTTCTTTGATCAGCGTCGCAACTTCATTGATTTTGGAAGATTTTTGCACTGTGGTTTTGCTGTTTTGCAGAATCTGCTCGCTGGTGGCCTGCAGTTCTTCGGCGTGGGCTGCGACATGCTGAACCATATCGACCAGACTGTCGGAGATCGAGCGACTCTCATCCACAATTTTGTCCAGATTGAGGGCTGTGGTCTGCTCATAAAATACATTGAACATGGCAACCAGCTTGTTATCCTCGATAATAGGCACCGAGATGCCTTCCAGCGGATATCCGAATACTTCGGCAGGGAAGAAAGAGATAGAGGTATTACGTTTATCTTTTACACCATTGAAATTAAGGAAACTCGGGTCCAGCGGACTGCCGCTGGTGTAGCCCAGATCGAAATCCCCCAGCTGCTCGTAGAACAGAATTTTCTCGTGATCATATACGGATACTGCGGCTTTTTCACGCAGGCCTTTGGTAAAGTATGGAATTACACTAATCAGAGCGTTAACAATACTCATTTTATCCCTTCCTTTTCGTTCGAATGCAGTACATTGTCTTTTTATCGGCGAGGGATAGATTAATATTTAGCGGCTTACAATTAGTAATATATGGATAATAGTATGATTTATCCATAATATGAAGAGATGGAGAGGGAATCGGTTAATATTCGGCACTAAATAGCACTTTTTCTATCAAAAATAGGCTAAATCCGTTAATAAAGGAAGCGAAAATTTTTTTGATAATAATCGATATAGCGCAAAAAGAGCGGCAGACCGAAGTCTAACCGCTCTTTAAAAGGCAGGCATATCGAAAAATAGACACCTACCCACCTGTTTACGATGTTCATTATCGGCTACAACTACATATCCGGTGCAGTCAGGCGTTCCAGCTCTTCCAGATAAGCAAAAGCATGGTCATCCGATGTACCGCACATTTCCAGTGAGGCTGCAAGACCACCGCATACTTCCGGACGTTCCGGGCGGCCAAACAGACCGCAGCGACGTTCGGAAGTCAGATGAATACAAGGGATTCCGGCAGGCTTGCCCTCGGGCATACCGGGAATCGGTGATGATATAGATATAATGATGCAGCATGCTGCACAGCCGGGACGGCATTCCATCGTAATCTCTCCTGTCGGGTTCATGATGCGGGATGGGCTGCCAGTCATGACTGTTTTATTTCCATACATCCTCGGCGATCTGGATGACATGGCGCAGCTTTTCCCATTGTTGTTCTTCAGTCAGCAAATTGCCTTCCTCGGTGGATGCGAATCCGCACTGTGGACTCAGGCACAGCTGATCCAGATTGACATATTTGGCCGCTTCGTCGATCCGGCGCTTGATCTCGTCTACGCTTTCCAGCTCACCATGCTTGGAAGTGACCAGACCAAGCACGATCTGCAGATCGCGGCGCTTCACGTGACGCAGTACATCGAGTGAACCGGAGCGCTCATCGTCGAATTCCATAAACAGACCGTTCAGGTTCAGCTGATCCATGATCGCATCGGCTGCTCCATCGTAACCACCGGAAGCAGTCCAGGTTGAGCGGAAGTTTCCGCGACAAATATGCATCGTAATAATCATATCGTCCGGACGATCAGCCACAGCCAGATTCACCAGCTTGACGGAATCGGCCAGCATACGATCCGGATCTTTGCCGTCTGCACGCAGTTTGGCTTTGGCTTCCTCGGAGAAGAACCCAGCCCATGACGTGTCATCCAGCTGCAGATAACGGCAGCCCGCATCGTAAAAGGCACGAAGTGCTTTTTGGTAAGCGAGACCCAGATCGTGCAGCAGTACATCGCTGTCGGCATACAGATCGGATTCGATTTTGCCGCGGAATTGCAGCATATTGGGACTTGGAATCGTCATTTTGGCGGTACGATCCGCGCTCACTACACTATGCAGGAATTTGTAATCTTCCAGATGCGGATGATTGGTAAAGTCGATTTTGTCTGTGACTTTGATGCCGCGCGCTTTGGTCGTTACTCCATGGAACTGGATACCTTTATCCGATTCAAATGCTTCGACGCCATCCAGATTCTCAAGAAAGTCGAAATGCCACCATGCCCGGCGGAATTCACCATCGGTAATCGACTGCAGGCCAATTTCCTCCTGCTTGGCTACGATCCGGCGAATCTCTTCGTCTTCGATCTGGCGCAGCTGCTGGGCATTAATCTCGCCAGCGGATTGCTGAAGACGGGCTTGCTTGATTTTGTCAGTGCGAAGCAGACTGCCTACATGATCTGCACGAAACGGCGCAGTCGTACGCAGCAGGGAAGATGGAGAAGAAGTCATTGTACATAACCTACTTTCTGGATAGGAATAATATTATGTTGCATCGTAGCAGAGTTTGCAGAGGATGTAAACGGCCGATCCGGAAAGGGCAGGGACAGCATACTGCTATGCCGGCACCTGCTGTTTTCCAAAAAAGGGATTAAGCCTGCTCTTCAAACAAGCGGCAGATCTCGACGATCACAGCTGTTGCTTTGACCATATTGTCGACAGAGACGTACTCGTATTTACCATGGTAATTCTCGCCGCCGGTAAAGATATTCGGTGTCGGCAGTCCCATATACGAGAGCTGCGCGCCATCTGTACCACCGCGTACCGGTGTAATATGTGGCGGGATACCCAGGTTTTTCATTGCCTGTTCGGCAGTATCGACGATATGCATGACCGGCTCGATCTTCTCGCGCATATTGTAATACTGGTCATTCATCTCCAGCAGGATGCTGTCTTCGCCGTAGGTCTGGCGGAATTCGTGCACGATGCTGGTCAGTGTATTTTTCTTGTGTTCAAAAGCTTCACGGTCAAAGTCACGGATGATGTACGAGAGCTGTGTCTGCTCCACATCACCATGAATCGATATCAGATGATAGAATCCTTCGTAACCATCTGTAAATTCAGGCGCTTCTTCTACCGGCAGGCGGCGGTGCAGCTCCATGGCGATTTTGGTCGCGTTGATCATTTTACCTTTGGCGGTGCCGGGATGTACATTGGTTCCTTTGCAGATGACCTTGGCGGCTGCTGCGTTGAATGTCTCGTATTCCAGCTCGCCCAGTGGACCGCCGTCTACGGTATAGGCATACTGTGCGCCATAGGCAGCCACATCGAACTTGTGCGGACCACGTCCGATTTCTTCATCCGGGGTAAAGGCGACCCGGATCTTGCCGTGCTTGATCTCCGGATTGCGGATCAGATGATGCATCGCGGTCATGATTTCGGCGATTCCGGCTTTGTTGTCTGCGCCAAGCAGGGTGGTGCCGTCTGTTGTCATCAGGGTATGACCATGATAGCCTTCCAGCTCCGGGAAATCTCGTGGAGATAGTACAATACCGTGCTGCTGGTTCAGTAGAATATCTCCACCGTGGTAATCGACCAGCTGCGGTTTTACATTTTTGCCTGTAAAATCCGTTGCAGTATCGACGTGAGCCATAAATCCGATCACGGGTACATTTTTGTCGGTATTGGACGGCAGGGTAGCCATCACATAACCGTTATCGTCAAGCGTCACATCCTCCATGCCGATTGTGTTCAGCTCCTGCACCAGCTGGCGCAGCAGATCCCACTGGCCGGGTGTGGAAGGACAGGTGTCGCTATCTTCATTGGATTGAGTATCGATTTGGACATAGGGGGTCAGGCGTTCAATCAGTTCATTTTTCAAGACGGGTCAGACTCCTCTCGGTAAGTAGCAAATGGTTGAATCTTATTTTGTCATTTTAGCATAAGTTCGGCGGCGGTAACGGATAAGTTCGCTGTATAGACGGTATTGCACAGGGGAAATAGATAGCAGCCTACTATCATTGTTCCGAAAGTCCATACCAAAAAGGGACAGCACCAATCGTGCTATCCCTGGCAAAAAGTGTAGTTACTGTGAGCTGGACGGCTGGGAAGCGGAAGACGGATGATCCTGGCGATCTGAAGCAATCAGGCGCAGCAGATGTCTGCGAAAAGCATGCATAACCAGCAGATGCACACGAGCCTGCGTAAACTTGTACAGGAACCACGGCAGCGAAGGCAAATAATCATGAATCGCGATTACGCATTCCTGGGTACCGGGAATCTGCTGGAATTCCAGTCGTCCCTCATGCGTCTCCTTGATCCGGGCAAAAGCTCCACCGGTAATATAATATACGGCGCTTCCGGCGTCACTGCGCTCCGGACAGAAAGTCAGCTCCAGAATCGGCTTGCGCAAAAAGCGCACATATACGCAGTAATGACCCGGTTGATCCTGCTCGGTGCGCACAATCCCCGGCAATAGTCGCCCAAGCCATTCCATATAATAGCTGCCGGCCCAGCGGGCATTTTTGCCTTCGGGTATAAGGACTCGCTGGATAGAGCGCACATCCGATACTGCCGGAGCAGACGAGGACGACGAGTGGGAATGACTGCTGGATTTGGTTTTCTGCTTGTGCTGCTCCTGGGATTCCTGCTCCAGCGCAATCCGGGCTGCATCTTCAAAAGTCACCTTGCCGTCGCTGATGCCTGGCACATGGTGGTCCTTATGGGCGACCATCGGGTGAGCGAGACTCTCGACCAGCGGATAGACCATTTCACGTGGCATCTGGGTAACCAGAGTAACCCACAGCCGGGACAGACCGATCGTCAGCAGCGGAATATCGATAAAGGTACGCTGCTTGTGCATGACTTCGGCTGTTTTCTCCATCATTTGCTTGTACGTCATCACATCGGGACCGCCTACATCAATAGCGCGGTTATACAGCTGTGGACTGCCTATGCTCTGCTGGATCGCATTCAGTACATCCGATAACGCAATCGGATGGGTCATCGTGCGGGTCCACTCCGGCAGCGTCATAATCGGCAGCCTGCGAACCAGACGGGCGAGTATCGGAAAAGAAGAACCTTGCGGCCCGACGATCAGCCCGGCGCGTATCGTTGTGACCGGTACACCGTAGGAGCCGAGCACCTGCTCCACTTCCAGACGGCTGCGCAAGTGACGGGACAGCTGCTCTCGCGGTACATTTTCCGGGATAATGCCGCTCAGGTAAATAATCTGTTTGATTCCGTTTTTACGGGCAGCCCGGGCAAAGTGATCCGCCAGAATAACATCCATATCTTCGAATTTGGCTTGGGTCAGCTTGGCAGTGGGTAACATGGAATGAACCAGATAGATGGCATAGTCTGCGCCCTCCAGACATTCATCCGCATCGGACATGGAGAACAATTCGCAGGCCCGCCATTCTACATGTTCATTATTGTGGTCTTTGCGTTCATGACGGGACAGCGCAATCACATCATAGTCACGTACCAGCTGTTTCAGCATATTATGACCGATATAGCCAGTCGCTCCGGTCAGTACAATTTTGGGACGGTGTGAGGTAATAGCAGGTTCTACAGTAGAAGGATTAACAGGATTCATACAGACACCTCGATTTCTCAGAATAGCCGTGGTTGTTCAGAGAGAGACAGTCCAGACTGTACTCCGGCACGAAAAAACATATTGCTTTTCAATACCCTGTTTCAGGCAGTGCTAACCGTATAAGGTGCAGGAGAAAGGGACCTTTTATTCATGCGTTTGTTGGAATCAACATAAAAAGCCCATCTGCTATAGATGGACTTTTCATATTTATAAAAGGATAGATTCGCCAATAACCTTTGCGCGAATGAGGCGATGCATGGAGTGCAGATGAACCGCAGCCATTATAACAAGTTACTTTCCATTCTTTTCATAAGCTGCCTTAGTAGTATACGCTCATCTGCGGATATCGAATGGAGCAGTTTTTCTTGCTGCTGCTGCCATTTTAATCTTACCGGTGCTTCTAATTCTTTGCCTTTTTCGGTCAGGAAAATGCGCATGATCCTTTTGTCTTGTTCGTCACGGGTACGATATATAAATCCATTTTGTTCAAGTGACCTTACCATATGGGTGACCGTAGGAGGTTCACAGTTCAAATATTCGCATAGCTGCATTTGTGTGACTCCGTCATCGATCCACAAACGGGAAAGCAGATTATCCTGTCCTACATACAGGTTCAACTCCCGTAAAGACTCACTATAATCCCTGCGCATTTGAGAGGAAATTCGATCGACCGATTGACGAATATCACAATCCACTCTGTCCGTCATTTCTGGCTCTCCTCCACTTATAAATATATAAATAGGTTATGCTTAGCCTGCTAAATATAAGGCGAAGGAGAATGCGTGTCAACAGAATGTATGACTATGCTTATAAAATAGCCAGCATTTTATACACCCTATACTGGCATACAGCCAATTACTGGATGCCGGCTGCCAGTTCATCCATTACTTCCTGCACAGTCTGGATTTTCTTGATCGGTGTAATGCCCGTACCTACGGTAATAATGCCACCTTCACCATTGCCTTCAAGCATCCCGATGCGGATCGAGCTTGACCCTCCCGAGAGAATAGCAATTTCTTGGCGAGAAGCTCCCTGTTTGTCCAAGGCGACCAATTTCTCGGCAAATGGGGTAGGTAGCGAACGATAGTAGGCTGGCAAAGTACGGTAAAACAATAAATCCGCTGCCGATGAATCTACGATTTGTTGCTTGACGGACAGAGCTGCCGGATTCTCGACCGTAGGAATAAAGCGGCTTCCCAAAAAGACACCTTCTGCTCCCAATGCAAAAGCACTCGCCACCCCACGGGCATCGCCAATTCCCCCAGCGGAGACAACCGGAATATCCAGCACATCCACGATCATAGGCGTAATGGTAAATGTACCAATCGCACTCGATGGCAGCGTACCCCCTTCATCAAACCCGGTCACCACGTAAATATCAACACCCATATCCTGTGCAGCATGTGCATCTTCGAACGTTGGGTTCAACGGCCGGTACACGATCTTGATATTCGCTTCTTTTAAAGGGTTAACAATCTTTTCGGTCAATGTCCCTTCCGTGCCATTAAGAAGAACCACTTGCACGCCTTCCTCGATAATAATCTCCAAAATCGGCCAGGTGTATTTCAAATCGCCATCTACGATCAATGTCGTACCAAACGGCTTATCCGTTAATTGCTTTGTTTTGCGAATTTCGCGGCGCATCCGTTCGGCTGTTTCTTCGGGAGAAGTGGTAATTGTGGTTTGGCCGGCGTTGGGACCGAGAATGCCCAGCCCGCCTGCATTGCTGACAGCGGCCACAAATTCGGCGTTGGTAATCCAGCTCATTGGTCCTTGTATGATCGGTTTTTCAATTCCCAGAATAGTGGCTACGCGATTGTTCATCATCAAAATCCTCTCTTTGGTAAGATCTATTAAAGTGCATTTCACACGGTACAATTGGATTGGTCTTGTCTGACGATTGTGCTACACTATTATTTAGTATGCTAAATAATATAAAGTATCGACACGAATCAGCAGCATTGACCTCATCATACGCAGGATAGTTGCATTTGAGAAGAAGGCAATATAAATGAACATAGTACACCTTTTTGTACTTTTGGGATGG